>CAYFLC010000275.1:0-1513 GCA_964343885.1 uncultured Bifidobacterium sp. | reverse complement strand
GCCGCACACATTTCTGCAATCGGCAGGCCACCTTCACCGGGGCACTGACGACCGTTGATGGCATCGTCGAGCAACCCTTCGAAGCCCTGCGGAATCGCGGCGGGTGCGTCGGCGATCTGGATGTAGGGGAACAACGAACGATCCAGACGGGCGAGTTGTTCGAAGGTCGCACCCGACCGAGAGAAGTGCAGGTTGTCGATCAGAATCCCTGAGTTCGCCCGGCTGGCATCGCGAACGATCTCGGCGGCCATGCCCAGAGTGTTCAGCGGAAAGATGGGAAGGAATTCGCACACCACGGTGATGCCGTGTGGCGCCGCGAAATCGCAGCATTCACCGAACCGCTGCGTGTTGAACGCCTGATCCTTCACGCGGCTGGTGAAGAGAATGTTCCTCGCTCCGATCGTGGCGGCAGCCTCGACCAAACGTTCCGCATGATCGTCGGCACCGTCGGCAGGAATGATTGGCTCGATGTCGAGGGCGATGATGCCGGTGTCGTCGAGGCGTTTCTTCACCTCGCGTGTCGTCGAATCGGTCCATGTCGCGCCATCGAACCAGATTCCACACGCATGCCAGCCTGCTGCGGCAGCGACTTCCACCATCCGCGCCGGCGGGAGAGTCGGGTGAACGCCGGCTGCCAGCGAGAGAAGGCGGGTCATGTCATTTCTTCTTCGTGAAGCGAATCGGCAGGGAAGTCAACGCGCGAAGCGCGAAGTTCTTCTGATACTCGAACGACATGTTCGGGTCGATCAATTCGAAGTCGTCGATGTGGTCGACGAACGCACGGAAGCCGATCGCCAATTCGCGTCGGGCCAACGGTGCGCCGAGACAGAAGTGCACGCCCGCACCGAAGCCGATCTGTGACCGTGAGTTCGGACGGTCGAGGTCGAGGGCATCGGGGTTCTCGAAATGTCGTTCATCGCGGTTCGCCGCCGCGTAGCGAATGTTCACGATCGACCCGGCGGGAATTGTGACGCCGTGCATGTCGACGTCGACCGCCGCGGTGCGGAACAAGCCCTGCACTGGGCCTTCGAGACGAACCGCCTCTTCCACCAACTGCGGCACGTACTTGTCGGGGTCGCTCTTCAGCTTCGCCCACTGTTCGGGGTACTGCGACAGCAGCATGATGCCGCCCGACAACGCGTTCGTGCTGGTTTCGGAACCACCCACGAACGTGTCGGCCATCATCTCGGCGTGCAGTTCTTCGTCGGTCAACGTGCGACCCCATTCGGGAATCACCGTGTTCACGAGGTCAGACAGAAGCGTGTCGTTCGGCTCGACGCGCAGGCGCTCGAAGATCGGCTGGAAGTAATGCTGCGCCTCGATTTCCATCTCGGTCGACCACAAGGCCTCTGCTTCCGTTTGCATCATGCCGAGACGCTGTACCCATGCATCGGTCCACGCCTTGATCTGCCAGATGTCGTCTTCGTTCGCGCCCATCTGCACGCCGATGACGATGAGCGGCAGCGGCACCGCGAACGCGCGCACCCAATCGCACTGGCCCTCGTCGATGAAC
>CAYFLC010000274.1:0-1532 GCA_964343885.1 uncultured Bifidobacterium sp. | reverse complement strand
CGACTGGTGTGGAATCCGGCCGCTCGTGCAACGGCAACCGGTGCGGCAGAGTCCCATTGGTGCTGGCCGCCGTCGTGCACGTAAATATCGGCTTCACCCATCACAACCGCCATCGCTTTTGCCCCAGCAGATCCGAGGCGAATCGCGTCGCAGTCGATGGCATTGGCGACAAGCACGGCGGAATACGGCGCGCGGTTACGTGACGTGATGAGCCGCACGCGCCGATTCGGGGTTGGAGGCAACTGCGGGCGGGTTTCGGGGTGCGTGTCGAGAGTCAGGTTGAGTGCCGGAAGTGACACCGCACCCGCGACGAGTTCGCCGCGTTCCCACAACGCGACGTGGATCGCCCAATCGGATCGACCACGCTCGCCGTACTCGTTGGTGCCGTCAAGGGGGTCGATGATCCACACGCGGTCTGCGCTGAGGCGTTTCGGGTTGTCGGCGCCCTCTTCGGAGAGAACCGCATCGTTTGGTCGGTGTTGCGCGAGTGCGTCGACGAGGAATCGGTGTCCCGTTGCGTCGCCCGTGTCCATGACGTGCCACGGCGACGCACCCTCTGAGAACAATTGCGTGCGCAGCGTATTCAGACGCACACCGGCTTCGTGCGCGAGATGGGCAGCCAGACGGTGGTCGTCACCGAACGTTTCGGGAGCGGAGTCGGTCACGCCGTGCGTCTTCCGAGTTCCACTGCTTCACGCACGATCTCGCGCAATGAGTCTTCGTCGACACCGTTCGCGACCAAGCCGGAGATGCGGCCCTCGAGACGCTCGGCGGCGACGTCGTCGAATGCGTGGATTCGTTGACGCACCGACACGGTGGAGGCGATGATCAGCACGATCGCAGCGAGCGTGGTGGTGAGGCCGATCGTGACCACCCATCCTTCGTTGTTGCCGTTCACCGACGACACGATGATGCCGGCGATACCGCAAACGAACACGACGGCGCATGCGACACGAATCGCGCGGAGGCTGGCGGGTGGCGTCATCGATTGAGGGGTTTGTATTTGATGCGGTGCGGTTGATCGGCGGAAGCGCCGAGTTCCTTGCGACGCCAGGATTCGTATTCGCTGAAGTTTCCTTCGAACCACCGCACTTGGCTGTCGCCTTCGAAGGCCAGCACGTGCGTGGCAATGCGGTCGAGGAACCAACGGTCGTGGCTGATCACCACGGCGCAGCCGGGGAATGATTCGAGCGCGGTTTCGAGCGCGCGCAGCGTGTCGACGTCGAGGTCGTTGGTCGGTTCGTCGAGCAGGAGAACATTGCCGCCGCGCTTCAACAACTTCGCCAGGTGCACGCGGTTGCGCTCGCCGCCCGACAGATCGCCCACAAGCTTCTGCTGGTCGCTTCCCTTGAAGTTGAAGCTTGCAACGTACGCGCGCCCGTGCACTTCACGTCCACCGACCTTCATGTGCTCTACGCCACCGGTGATCTCTTCGTACACAGTGGCCTTCGGGTCGAGATCATCGCGGTTCTGGTCGACGTAGCTGAGTTGCACCGTGTCGCCGATGTTGACGGAACCGGTGTCAGGGGCTT
>CAYFLC010000273.1:0-1546 GCA_964343885.1 uncultured Bifidobacterium sp. | reverse complement strand
CCGCGAGCGCGAAGGATGAAACTTCCGAACTGACGCATCAGCGGCTGGAAGATCGACGACTGACCGGCGGGGTGAATCACCGCGGTCAGGATCATTCCCATTCCACCCATGATCGATGTGTAACTGAACAAGCCGGGCGAGTGCCAGCTACCGAAGAAGGCGATCATGCCTCCGCCGGTGAGCATGCCACCGAGGATCGCTCCGTTGATCGACGTGATGCCGCCGAGGTACACGAATGCAAGGGCGCTGAGGCCGATGCCGTAGTCCCAGTTGGTGGCAGCGGTCATGCTGGTTTGGTACGCCGTCATGACACCGGCAACGCCGGCGATGGCTGCTGCGAGACCGAACGCGAGGAACTTCGTACGAGGCACGTCGATACCCGCCGACGCTGCCGCGCGCTCGTTCGCGCGAACCGCGAGGAAGCGTCGACCCGAGCTACCACGACGCAGGTTTGCAACGAACACGCAGAGACCTGCGAGGACGATCAAGCAGAACAGCGCAAACTTCGGGCTGTCGGTGAGGCCACCCTTGCCGGTTGAGCCGATGTCGACACCGAAGAAGCTCGGCTTCGGGAACACGTACGACGAGCCGCCCTGGAGAGCCGTGAGGCTGGGGTTCTCGAAGAAGAACGTGTAGACCGAAATCGATGCCGCGATGGTGACGACCGCCAATTGCACGCCACGGATGCGCAGCGCAGGGATTGCGAGAAGCAAGCCCACCGCGATCGCGACGACAACGCCGACAGCCATGGCCAACGGCCACGGCCACTGCGGACCCTTCACGAGGAACGGGTTCGTCACGATGTCGGGGTTGCGGTCAGACACCAAGCGTGCCGCGATGAACGCAGCGACACCCGACAACGTGATCTGAACGAGTGAAATCTGGCCGACGTAGCCGGACAACAACACGATGCTGAGGCCAAACATTGCCGCAACGAGCGATGTGGTGAACGCGAAGCCCCACGGACCGGTCAGACCTGCCCATCCCCAGTCGCCGGGAAGACCGGCGGCGAAGATGAAGCCCAGCGGTACGAACACCGCGACGTACTTGCCCACGCGCTTCGGGTACGGAGAAAGCGGGAGACGCTTTTCTTCGATGTTGCCGCGCACCGGAAGCGACTTGCCGCGCGCGAACAACACCACGACGATGACAATCAGCGGAACGGCTTCGCGGATACCCGACTTGCCCCACTCAGGGAACCAGTGCTGCGAGGTCATCCAGGTTCCGAAGAAGTTCTGCGCGAGACCGATGAGGAGGCCACCTGCGGCAGCCAAGGGAATCGACGCCATGCCACCGATAAGTGCCGCGCCGAGTGCGGGCACGATGAGTCCGGTGAACTTGCCGACGCCGAGCGAACCGGTGATGGTTCCCGAGAAGATGCCGACCAAACCGGCAAGTGCCGCTGCGAGCATCCAGTTGTACAGCGCGAGACGATCGGGGGAGTAGCCGAGAAGCACGGCTCCCTTCTCGTTACCCGCTGCAGCGCGCGTTGCGAGGCCCGCACGTGTGTACTTGTAGAACCACCACAGGCCGCCTGCGACGAGTA
>CAYFLC010000272.1:0-1552 GCA_964343885.1 uncultured Bifidobacterium sp. | reverse complement strand
TACTACGGCGGTGACGACCGCCACGAGGCCTATGTGCGGGCTCACTACGCGGGCATGGCTGCGAAGTCTGCGGCCAGTGTCGGCGAGTCCGACTGGACCCACTACAACCACACGTACCTTGCGCATCTGTCGGTTCCGGACGAACATCGCGACGCCGCGCTCGAGGTGCTGACGCACGTTAAGGCCAACGCGCGGCTGTGGCGTCATCCGATCCCAGGTGCGGCCGATGCGCTGACGGCATTGTCGCGACGTGGTGTACCGATTGGAATCGTCAGCAATGCGAGTGGCCAAATTGAATCGACGCTGCGCATCAGCGGAATCTGCCAAGTTGGCGAGGGTCCCCATGCGCCAGTGCGTTGCGTGGTCGACAGTCATGTTGTCGGCGTGGAAAAGCCCGACCCGCGGATCTTCGATCACGCACTCGTTCACTTCGAGGGCATCGAGCGTTCGCGAATCGCCTACGTGGGTGATTCACTTGTCATGGACGTTCGCGGTGCGCGCGCAGCCGGACTCGTTCCGGTGCTTGTCGACCCGTACGGCGACGCCGAGGGTCACGATGTCACGCGAATCGGCGGGATCGCCGACCTGCTCGACTGGTTCTGAGTTCGACTATTTGCCGGCGGCGTCGACGAGCTGTCGTGCGATGACCTTCAGGCACAGGGTTTCGTCTGCGCCTTCGAAGATCGAGAGAACGCGCGCGTCGACGAACAAGCGGCTGACGCTGTATTCCTCGGCGTAGCCATAGCCGCCGTGAATCTGCATCGCTTCGCGAGCGACCCATTCGGCTGACTTGCAGACGTACGCCTTCACCATGCTGGCTTCCATCGCGCCCTCACCCTTCGCCATCAACTTGGCGACCGCGTACGAGAACTGACGGCTGGCCTGGATGATGGTGGCCATGCGACCGAGCTTCACTTGTGTGAGCTGGTATTCGTACACGTTCTTGCCAAAGACGTTGCGGTTGTTCGCGTAGTCGAGCGCTGCCTCGTACGCAGCTTGCATCACGCCGACGGCGCGCGCGGCGGTTTGCAAGCGACCATTCTCGAAACCCGCCATCTGGAAGTAGAAACCCTTGCCGAGGCCGGCTTCGCCGCCGATCAGATTTTCGGCGGGAACCCACCAATCCTCGAGGGCGATTTCGTACGAGTGCATACCTCGGTAGCCGATGGTGTCGATGGGGCGACCCTCCATCTTTCCGCCCTCGGCCTGATTGAACATGAAGCCGTGTGCCTCGCCATGAGGCTTCGGCACGATGAAGAGGCTGAGACCCTTGTGGCCCTGCGAACGATCGGGATTCGTGCGGGCGAGAAGCATCAACACGTCGGCACGTGCGCCGAAAGTGCACCACGTCTTCACGCCGTTGATGCGCCAACCCTTGCGGCCGTCTGCAAGATCGGATGGGGTCGCGGTGACCTTGATGTTGGCGACGTCGCTTCCGAAGTCGGGCTCGGTGACGGCAACAGCAGCGAGTACTTCTGCACTTGCCAGCTTCGGCAACCACTCGTGCTTCTGCTCTTCAGTGCCGCCCTTCATCAATGCACGGGCGAGGATC
>CAYFLC010000271.1:0-1568 GCA_964343885.1 uncultured Bifidobacterium sp. | reverse complement strand
CGACTACCACGGCATCGCGCCCGAGATCGTGGTGGCCGCGGGGCTGTGCCTCGTGCTGGTTGTCGACCTCTTTCTGGCCGAACGCAGCAAGTGGGTCCTGGCGAGTCTCACCGGCTTCACCCTGCTCGGCGCGTTCATTCCCGTTCTCACGCTTGCACTGAACGACGCGGGCGTGCGCTCGATGTTCGATGGCCGCTACGTCATCGACGACTTCAGCCTCATCCTGAAGGGCCTCTTCCTGCTTGCCGGTTACGTGGTGGTGTTGTTGTCGACCACGTACATCGAAGAGGGCGAGTACTACCAGGGTGAGTACTGGGTGCTGATGCTGACCAGCCTTCTCGGCATGATGATGATGGCGTCGAGCCGTGATCTTGTGTCGATCTTTGTGTCGCT
Organism: uncultured Bifidobacterium sp.; assembly: GCA_964343885.1. Taxonomy (GTDB): domain Bacteria; phylum Actinomycetota; class Acidimicrobiia; order Acidimicrobiales; family Ilumatobacteraceae; genus F1-20-MAGs119. Next base: position 1,175 of record CAYFLC010000271.1, on the reverse strand, counting down.
CGAGTTCCTCTCGATTCCGGCGTACATGTTGGCTGCTTGGCGTAAACGTGACGCAAAGAGCAACGAAGCCGGAGTCAAGTACTTCCTGCTCGGAGTCTTCGCCTCTGCCGTGATGCTCTACGGCATGTCGCTGCTCTACGGCGTCACGAACTCCACACTGCTCTCCGACATTGCGAATCAGGTCACGGGTGACCTCACTGCGGTGCGCATTCTTGCGATCGTCTTCATCGTCGTTGGCTTCGCATTTAAGGTGTCGGCGGTGCCGTTCCACACGTGGGCACCCGATACCTACGAAGGCGCACCCACTCCGGTCACCGCTTTCCTTTCCGTCGCATCGAAAGCAGCCGGTTTTGTTGCCCTTGTCACGGTTCTCTATGTCGCGGTTCCCGGTGGATCCGACGTGTGGCAACCGCTCGTGTGGGTGCTGGCGGTTCTCACCATGACCGTTGGCAACGTGATGGCATTGCGTCAGACCAACATCGTGCGCATGCTCGCATACTCGTCGATCAGCCAAGGCGGTTTCATCCTTATGCCACTCGCGGTTGCCGCCGAGGGTGGGGCAGGTGCAGCGGTGTTGCGATCGGTCGTCACGTACCTCATCGTTTACGCCGCTACGAACCTTGGAATGTTTGCGATCATCCTCGCGGTCAGTCGCAAGACGCGCAGCGGAGACATCTCGTCTTTTGGTGGTCTGTTCAGCTACGCACCGGGACTCGGCGTTCTGATGACCATCTTCCTCGGCTCGCTCGCCGGTATTCCGCCGCTCGGCGGATGGATCGGAAAGTTCTCCGCGTTCCAGGCCGTCCTCGAAGCCGGCACCGGATGGGCGTATGCAATTGCCATCGTTGGCGCGGTGAACTCGGTCATTGCGTTCGGCTACTACGGCAACGTGATGCGCGAAATCTGGATGCGTCCGGTTCCCGATGGCGACACGACCGCAATCCGTACGCCCGCACCGCTCGTCATCGCGCTCGGCATCACGGGTCTGGCGACACTCGCGCTCGGCGTCTTGCCGGGCGTTGCGCTGCACTTCGGTGACCTCGCCACCTTCGCCGGTGCCTTCGGCCGCTGACCAAATCCGCGCGGAAATTTCCGCGTCCGACGGAGCCATTCCATTCCGTCGTTTCATGGAGATCGCCCTCTATGGCGACGCTGGTTTCTATTCGACACAAGGT
>CAYFLC010000270.1:0-1581 GCA_964343885.1 uncultured Bifidobacterium sp. | reverse complement strand
TCTCGCAAATAGACCGCAAGAACTTCGCCGTAACGAACGCCCCGCATGTTCGACACGAGACGTTGCGGCCCCGACTCCCCACCCATGTCGACCGAGATTAGTCGGCACCCTCAGCGCTGAATTGCAGAGACTCGCCAGGGAAAGCACCGTTGCCCGCGGCATTAGTGTCGATTGCAATGGCTCGCAGTTTTGATTCAAACCCCAACAACACGGTCGTTCTTCCCGATGGTCGCCGTGCGCACCGCGACCATGTCGCCCAGAACGAGGTGATCAAGCGTCGCTTCGAGTCGCCGCGTGAGGGCGTATGGAGCTTGATCGGCAACGGTCTCTCGAATCAAACCTTCGTGAAGGCAGCCGAGGGGATCATCGCCATCGACACGGGTGAATGCATCGAAGAAATGCGGTCTGCCCTCGCGGAGCTACGCAAGGTTGATCAATCGCCGATCATCGGCGTGCTCTATACCCACTTTCATTACGTCGATGGAACGCGTGCCATCGTCGACGAAGGCATCAATGCCGCTCCACTTCCCGTCTACGGCCACGAGAGAATTTCGAAGAACAAGGCCAGAGCTTCGGGCGAAGTTGGGCCTGCTTATTCGCGCGGATTGGTCGAACAATTTGCAATCGCATTGCCAACCGACGGACCCGACGGCGCCGTCAGCGTCGGTCTCGGCTTCTGGTACCGCAACCCCGATCATGCGCCGTATACGCCGGGGCATGTTCCCGTGAATCACCCGTTGTCCGACGGTGCCGGAAGCTTCACCCTCGGCGGCCTGCTTGTTGAGTGGGCGCACGCACCGAGTGACGCCGATGATTCGATCAACTTCTTCTTTCCCACACTCGGCGTGTGCGTCCAGAACACGGTGTGGCCGGCACTGTTCAACGTCTATGCAATCCGCGGCGAGGAGTATCGCGATCCCCGACTGTTGCTGGCCGGCTACGACCGCATCATCTCGTGGATGCCCGAACATCTCGTCGGCGCGCACGGCCCGGCAATTTCCGGACGTGACGACGTTCAGAAGCGCGTCACCCAGTCGCGTGATGCAATTCAGTTCCTCTGGGATCAAACGGTGAGAGGCATCAACAAGGGTTGGACAACCGATGAGTTGGCGAGCCGAGTACAACTTCCTGATTTCTACGACGACGACTACCTCACGGCCGAGGGATACGGAGTCGCTGAACACCATGTGCGACAGATTCATGCCGGCCTGCGCGGTTGGTTCGACGGTGACGAATCGAAGTTGTTCCCGGTCGAACCAGCAGAACGCTTCACAAAGCTGATTGCCGGATTCGGCGGCAGGGCGAAAGTCGCAAGCACGGTCGCCGAGGCACTCGCCAGCGGCGATGTGCGCTGGGCCTTGGAACTCGCCACGTGGCTGGCGCGTTCACCCGAGGCAACCGACGATGACCGGGCTTTGCTCGCCCGCTGCCTACGCACGGTTGGCGAGCGCACACCTGCGGCGAACATTCGAAACTGGACTCTCACTCGTGCACGCCACCTCGACCGCTCGACACCCATGGACCGTTACTACGGGCATCGGTTCCAGGCACGATCGCTCCAATCACTCGACAACAAGGCAG
>CAYFLC010000269.1:0-1605 GCA_964343885.1 uncultured Bifidobacterium sp. | reverse complement strand
CGATGAAGATGATCGCGCGTCCCATCTTGCGTGCCTGCTGGAAGAGGTCGCGCACTCGGCTGGCACCAACGCCGACGAACATCTCCATGAAGTCGGAACCGGTGACCGAAAGGAAGCCGACACCGGCTTCGCCTGCAACCGCGCGGGCGAACAGCGTCTTGCCGGTTCCGGGAGGGCCAACGAGAAGGATTCCCTTCGGCACACGCGCGCCGATTTCCTTGAACTGCTCGGGCATGCGCAGGAAGTCGACGACTTCCTTGATTTCCATCTTCACGCCGTCGTATCCAGCAACGTCGGCGAACGTGGTTGAAGGTTTGTCGGCGTTGTACGCCTTTGCCCGACTGCGGCCGATCGACATGATGTTGCCGGCTTGGCCCATCGCCCGACGCTGCATGAAAACGAAGAAGCCGACGATCAGAAGGAATGGCAGGAAGATCGGAACCAGACTGGTGAACCAGTTCGGTTGTGGCGTCGAGTAGTTGTAGTCGACGCCCTTCGACTTCAACAGTGCCTCATCGGCGTCGCTGAGATTCGGTGCTCCCGTCGTGTTGAACTCGCGTCCGCTCGACAACTTGCCGCTGATGGCGTTGGTCGAATTGTTGATCGAGACCTTGTCGACCTTGCCTTGACGGACGAGGTCGAGGAATTCGGTGTAGGTCAACTTGTCGGCATTGGTGGTGGGCCACAGTCGCGGGCCGATGATGAGGAGTACGGCGAATGCGGCGATCACCCAAACGGCCCACTTTGGCAGTGCCTGGCGGCCCGGTCGCTGACCATCTTTGCCCTGTTGGCCGGAATGACCGACGTCGTTGCCGCGCCGCGCCGTCATGCGCCCGCGAGAAGCCTTGGCCTTTCGCGATTCCTTTTGTCCCGATGGAGCGGATCCGGAGGGAGGCGGCGGAGGCGGGGGAGGGAGCGCACTCATGACCTCATGCTATGGGTCGTATCCACGATTGAGGAATCCTGCTCAATTACCGTTCGGGACATGTCACGCCACTGTTCACGCACCGGCTGCAGTGCTTCTGCATCGATGACCCTGACGTATCAGTACAGCCGTTCTGTTGCTTGGCTCGACAATCTGGCGCGCGAACGCGACCCGCATTCCTACGACCTCTGTGAGCGTCACGGCGAGCGTCTGACGGTGCCGTCGGGATGGCGTCTCGAAGACCGTCGTCACCAGCCGTTGCAGTTGGTCTTCTCGGATGCAACAGGCGAGCTCTTCCGCGACCGTCTCGCCGGCTGACGCATTGCGTGAGCGACAAGTCGTCGGGCATGAGCGACGCGTCGTCGATTGACGGCAGCGGATCTACCGCCCGTTTTTCCCTGCCCGTCCTCATCTTCGTGTGGTTGGGTGCCTTTCTCGTGGCGAACGTCATCAGCGCAGTCGTCTTCGGCGCATCCGGCGCGGTTTCCGGCGAGGAACCGATCTGGGTGGTCGGGCTTTCGGCACTGGGACTTTGGATTCCCTTCCTCGGTGCACTGTGGGCGGTTTCGGTTCGGCTCGGTTCGGGTTCTTTCGTGCGTGATTATGCGATCGCTTTTCGCTCGGTTGATCTCGTGGGAATACCGATCGGTGTCGCATCGCAGCTCGTCTTCGTCAATCTC
>CAYFLC010000268.1:0-1605 GCA_964343885.1 uncultured Bifidobacterium sp. | reverse complement strand
AGCCTGAACGAAGTTATTTGCCACGGCATCCCCGACTCAACGGTCTTGCGCGATGGCGACATCATCAACCTCGATGTCACGTGCTTCGTTAAGGGTGTCCACGGTGACACCAACGCAACTTTCTTCGTCGGCAATGTCGACGAAGAGAGCAAGCTGCTGGTGCGAGTTGCCGAAGAGTGCATGTGGAAAGGCATCGAAGCGGTGGTGCCGGGGCAGCCGCTCAGTGACATCGGCAAGGCAATCGAAAATCACGCGAAGGCCCACCGGATGGGCGTCATTCGGGCATTCATCGGTCATGGCATCGGCGAGCAATTCCACACCGATATTCAGGTGCTGCACTATTACGACGCACGTAACTCGATGATCATGCGCCCCGGGATGGTCTTCACGATCGAGCCGATGATCAGCCTCGGCACCTGGCAACACAAGATGTGGGATGCCGACTGGACAGCCGTCACCGCCGACGGAAAACGCACCGCGCAGTTCGAGCACACGGTTCTTGTCACCGACACCGGCGTCGAAGTTCTCACCGCGAACGGCGCCGTTTCGCCGAGCGCTCCCTGGAAACGCTAGAAATTTCGCGGGGGAACCATGCTCGACAGTGATCGCTACATACCTTTTTCGCGCGAGGAATGGGCCGACCTCCGTGCCGCCACTCCCCTAACGATCCGGGAAAAGGACCTCGAGGCGTTGCGAGGCATCAACGAAAAGATCGACCTCGAGGAAGTCGCCGCGGTTTACCTGCCGCTCACGCGTCTCCTCAATTTGTACGTCAGTGCAACCCAGAATCTGCACAAGGTGTCAGCGACATTCCTTGGGACCATGGCTCCGAAGGTTCCCTACGTCATCGGCGTTGCGGGAAGCGTCGCCGTCGGCAAGAGCACTTTCGCCCGTATTTTGCAGGCACTTCTTGCACGTTGGCCGGAGCACCCGAAGGTTGACCTCATCACCACCGACGGCTTCCTGTTGCCGAATGCGATTCTCGATGACCGCGGCATCATGAACCGCAAAGGTTTCCCCGAAAGCTATGACACCAAGGCTCTTCTGCAGTTCCTGCGCGAACTGAAGGCTGGCCACCCCGAGATTTCAGCACCTGTTTATAGTCACGTGGTCTACGACATCATCCCCAACCAATGCATCACCGTTCGTCAACCCGACATCCTGATTCTTGAGGGTTTGAACGTACTGCAAGTTGGTGTCGACTCGAATGAATTCGTGTCCGACTACTTCGACTTCTCGATCTACATCGACGCCGATGAAGACTTGATTCGCGAGTGGTACATCGAACGCTTTCATGCGCTGCGCGGCACCGTCTTCCAGGATCCCGAGAGCTTCTTCCGCCACTTCGCCGACCTGAGTGACGATGAAGCAACAGAAGTTGCCAAGGGCATCTGGGCTCAGATCAACGGTTTGAACCTTCGCGAGAACATCGAGCCAACGAAGTCGCGCGCATCGCTCGTGATCAACAAGGGTGCCGACCACCGAGTGGCTGATGTTCAACTGCGCAAGCTGTAATCAGCGGTGAATTGCGTTGAGGTAGTTGTACACGGTGATGCGTGAAACGCTCATCGCGTCGGCAACGTCTTCAACCGCACGACGCAGGAT
>CAYFLC010000267.1:0-1608 GCA_964343885.1 uncultured Bifidobacterium sp. | reverse complement strand
TCCATGTTCGGGTCGTAAACCGCATTCTGGTTGCCCATCGCGTTGCCGGCGTCGGCAACGAGTAGTTGTCCGGTGATCGAGCGCGCCGCCGGCGAACAGAGAAAGATGATGTGTGCGGCAGTTTCTTCTGGACTTTGGAGTCGTCGGATGGGCGTGTCATCGATGATGCGCTTGGTGTAAGCGGCGACATCGGGCGAGATGTTTGCGACCTCCTCCTCGCGGAAGCCCTGGGTGTCGACGGGCCCGGGGGCAAGTGCGTTCACGGTGACGCCACGGTGCGCCAGATACAGCGCGGCCGTGCGTGTCATGTTGACGACGCCGGCGCGTGCTGCCCCGGAGTGAAGGAAGAGCGGGGCACCGCGTTCACCCACCTGGTTGTGCACCACGTTCACGATCGCGCCGTCACCCGCCGCGACCAGGTCGGGAACGAAACGGCTCATCATGTTCCAGGTGCCGTGAAGGTTGAGGTCGACCACCGCGCGGAAGCCGCGGTCGGAGATCTGTGACGGGCGGGCGGGGAACTGGCCGCCGGCATTGTTGATGAGAAAATCGAGCTTGCCCAGTGCGCTCATGACATGGTCGCGAAGAGCCTCGACGCTTTCGGTGTTGCGAATGTCAGCGACGAACGAGGTGGCGCGTACGCCGATCGAGAGGAGATCATCAAGCGTTTTGGCCAGGTTGTCGGCATCGCGCGCGGCAATCGCAACGTCGGCACCAAGTTCGGCGAAGCCGAGAGCAGTGGCGCGACCGATACCGCGACCACCTCCGGTGACGAGCACCGTGCGACCACGGAAGAGGCCGGGCGCGTAGGTTTCCGCTGCGGACTTGGGAGTGCTCGTCATGCGGCGAGAGTAGCGAAGTCAACTACCGTACGACCCATGCGGGCAGTCGTTTGCAAATCACTCGGGCCACTCGACACTCTCGAGATTGTCGAGTCTCCTGACCCGGTCGCCAAGGACGGCACAGTGGTGCTGCGTGTTCTCGCGAGCGGCGTCAATTACGTCGATGGATTGATGGCGCAGGGCAGATACCAGATCAAGCCTCCCACTCCATACGTACCTGGGATGGAGGTCGTCGGCGAGGTCTCGGCGGTTGGCGCCGGAGTGGATCCGGCTTTGTCGGGGCGACGCGTGCTCGCGAACATCGGATTCGGTGGGTTTGCGACGCACGCAGTGGCACGACCCGATCGGCTCGTCACGATTCCCGACTCGATGACCACTGGGCAAGCGGCAAGTTTTCTTCAGAGCTACCTCACGGGTTGGTTCGCTTTCACGCGTCGTTTGAACCTTGATCCCGCGCGGACGGAAGCAAACAATGGCAAGACGCTGCTCGTACTGGGTGCGGGCGGCGGCGTCGGACTCGCGGCGGTTGATATCGGAGTCGCCCTCGGCTTCACGGTCATCGCGGCGGCTTCCACCGCCGACAAGCGCAACCTCGCGAAAGCACGCGGAGCGCACCACGTGCTCGATGTCTCTGGAACCGATGCCGACAATGCCGTGAAGGAAGCGGCAAAAGAAATTTCCGGTGGTGGAATTGACGTTCTCTACGACCCGGTCGGCGGATCACTGGGTGAGACGTGCCTGCGCGCGCTCGGTGACGACGGCACGT
>CAYFLC010000266.1:0-1636 GCA_964343885.1 uncultured Bifidobacterium sp. | reverse complement strand
CGGTGGCGGCCAATTCGAACTTGGCAACACCCTTCTTGGCGATGACCGAGTCAACGGTGTCCCATCCACCATCGGAATTCAACGTTTCGAGCACGACCTTGCGGCTCGAGTTTCCGACCTTGACAACCAAGGTGCAGTTGTCGTCGTCTTCACCCTCGACCATCTGGCCGTCTTTGCAGTCACCTGATGCGGTGACGGGCGGCTTTGCTAGTGCGGCGTTCTTGGTACGTGACCCGGACTCGGATCCGCCGCAAGCGGCCAATACGAATCCGGCACACAAGCCAAGCGCAAGCAGTGCGTTGCGTTTTTTCATGCGTTTCTCCCCTGACCACCCGTGGCCCGCGCCGCGGGTTTGAACTTCTTTCGGCGTGAACTTACCCCACATTTCCCGACCTTTTTGGTCGGCCTGACCGCGACTGGATGTCACCAGCACCTACGCTCCACCCGTGCTGGCAAAACGCAATCGGGCGAGGAAACCGTTCACCCATCGGCATTTTGTGGGCCTTGTCCTCGCAGCTTCACTGCTTGGCGCCTGCGGCGGGGCCTCGGCAGACCGCGACCGCAACGTGAATTTCGACGCGCTGACCCACTCGAATTGCACCGACGCCCAAATCCAGCACGTCGATGCCGCTCTGGTTGAAGCCGAGACACTTCTCGCAAATGCCGTTGCCTACTTCGACGCCGGTCTGCACGGCAAGCGGTACACCACCTGGTTCGGCACCTACGACCCCACACGATGGACCACCGTCAAGGGTGCATACCAGCGGATGTACGACGCGGTTCACTCTGCCCAGATCGGAACAACTTGTCTTCCGAGTGACTGCTCGCCCGGAACGTTCGGCTACGTCTACAAGGACGTCAAGCCTTTCCAGGTCTATGTGTGCGATGCCTTCTTCAGCGCGGGGGCGACGGGGACAGACACGCGCGGTGGCACTCTCGTTCACACCTTCAGCAATTTCACCTCACTCGGCGACACGAACGATTACGCCTTCGGCACGGCGGGTGCGAAAAGTCTTGCGGTGTCGCACCCGGAGAATGCGATAGCCAATGCCGACACCTTCGAGTACTTCGCGGAGAATGATCCGGTGATCGTCGAGGCCGTCGTCACCACGCCGACGACAAGCACAACATCGACAGTCGTTGCAACAACAGCATCGCTTGCCATTGCAGCAACCACCTCGATTCAGGCCGCGACCTCGCCACCTCTGCCCGAGTCGACAACCGCAGTTCCGAAAACAACGGCACCAAATGAAGTTGCCGCCCCAGCCGCAGTGGCTACACAAACCACCAAGGCCGAGACGGCAACCACTCCGATTTCGACTACGCCGACTTCCGCCGTTTCGACAACGTCTTCAGCCGGCGCGTTGAAAACACCGATCAAAACCATTCTCATCCGATGCGTCAAAGGCAAGACGGTGAAGAAGATCGGTAGCTCGCGGCCGAAGTGCCCCGCGGGTTACAAGCGCAAATAGCCAGCCCTCAACGCGATCAGATCGCGTTGACCTTCGGCATGATGTCGTTCTTCAAACGCTTCAAGTCGTCCATCGTCTTCGACGTCGGAACACCGCTGAACGGCGGCCAGATGAGCGGCATGTCGAGGCCGGCTTCCTTGAATCGCTTCAGGTTGTCGGTGATC
>CAYFLC010000265.1:0-1647 GCA_964343885.1 uncultured Bifidobacterium sp. | reverse complement strand
CGGCGTGCCCGGGCCAGCGCATGAGCTGCTCGGTGCACCACCAGTACTCCTCGAGAGTTTCACCCTTCCACGCGAAGACCGGAACACCTTGCGGGTTCTCGGCAGTGCCGTTCGGACCAACCACAACGGCCGCTGCGGCGTGATCCTGCGTCGAGAAGATGTTGCAGCTCGCCCACCGCACTTCGGCGCCGAGTTCGACCAGTGTCTCGATGAGCACGGCGGTTTGGATCGTCATGTGCAACGAACCCGAGATACGACAACCGGCGAGCGGCTTCGATTGGCCGAATTCCTTGCGGAGGGAACGGAGACCGGGCATTTCGTGCTCGGCGAGATGGATCTCCTTGCGACCGAACGGTGCAAGGGAGAGATCTGCGACGCGGTAGTCGAGCGTCGAGGACAACTTGGACATGGGGGAGCCTTTCAAACCGGATCCGGGACGGATCAACTGAAGTGACCCGGGCTGGGGCCTGCTGGCTCCGGTCTGTCAGCCCGACCGCAAGAATCTAGTCGGCTGCGAACGTGGGTGCGATGTTCTCGTTCGAGATTCGCGAACTGATGCGCTGGTGTTCGGCCTCGGTGACCGTCGTCGCTTCGTCGACCAGCATCACTGGGATGCCCTCGCGCACCTCGTACGCGCGCTTCAACCGCGGGTTGTAGAGCACGTTCTCATCAACGATGTAATACAGCGGGCCCTTGTCGTCGGGGCAGGCCAGTATTTCCAGCAGTTTCGGGTCGAGAACCGTCGTCATGAAGGAGACGCTAGCCGCAGAGCGCTAGGACGCCGTGATGAGCGACAGCAGTTCGGCAACGTGTTCGTCACACTCGGCCCGTGTGGGTGCCTCGAGGTTCAAACGCAGCAACGGTTCGGTATTGGAGGCACGAAGGTTGAACCACCACGGTCCACAGTCGACGGTCAGACCGTCGAGTCGATCTTGCGACTTTCCGGCGAACGACGTCGCCACACGATCGATGACCGCCTGGGGATCGTCGACCTGCGTGTTGATTTCGCCACTGGCCGCATATCGGTCGAAAGGCCGACGCACCTCGGACAACGGCTTGCCTGCGCGCGAAAGTTCGGCGATGACGAACATCGTGGCGATGAGGCCGCTGTCGGCACGGTAATTGTCGAGGAAGTAGTAGTGCGCGCTGTGTTCGCCACCGAAGACCGCACCGGTTTCCGCCATCAACTGCTTGATGTAACTGTGACCAACCTTCGAGCGAATCGCTTCTCCCCCGCCTTCACGCACGACCTCGGTGACGGTGCGTGAACAGATGAGGTTGTGGATGATCTTCGCGCCGGGATTCGTGCGGAGGATCGCCGCGGCAAGCAACGCCGTCGTTGTGCTTCCCGACATACCGGCGCCCTTTTCGTCGACGACGAACACGCGGTCGGCATCGCCGTCGAAGGCGAGACCGAGGTCGAACCCACCCGCGACCACGCGCGCCTGAAGGTCGCGTTGGTTGGCCGGCTGAATGGGGTCGGCCGGGTGATTCGGGAACGTGCCGTCGAGTTCCGGGTACATCACCTCGAGTGCCATCTGCGGCAAACGCTCGAACACGGCCGGAACGACGAGGCCGCCCATTCCGTTGGCGGTATCGGCGACAACCTTCAAGGGCGTGAGGTTCTTCGCGTCGACGAACCCGACA
>CAYFLC010000264.1:0-1649 GCA_964343885.1 uncultured Bifidobacterium sp. | reverse complement strand
AACGTCGCCTCGTCACGCTCGAAGCCGAACTGTCGGCCGACCAATACGTGATGGGTATCGACGAGCACACCGGCGTCGTCATCGATTTCGACGCCGGAACCGCAACGGTCGTCGGCAACGGCACCCTCACCCTGCGCGTCGACGGTGAATCCCGCGTTCATGCGTCGGGAGAAGTGCTGTCGCTCGCCGTTCTGCAAGACCCGCGCAAGGGCGCCTCGGCCCCTGTTCCAACCCAGCGCGAAACGACCGCCGACTCGAAGAGCGTGAACGATCGCAAGGAGGGCGTCGATTCGTTGCGCGGTGCCGCCGAGCTTCGCAAGACCGAATTCGACACTGCCCTCGCATCGGGCGATGCAAGCGGCGCAACCCGTGCCGTGCTCGCGCTCGAGGCCGACATCAAGCAGTGGTCGGCCGACACGCTCACCGGCACCGACGGCGAGTTTGCGCGCGACACGTTCCGCGGGATGATTCTGAAGCTCGGCGAAGCAGCAACTTCGGGACTCGTCGACCCGCGCCACGTCGTCGCGCCGTACGTCGAGGCGATTCTCGAGATTCGTCGTGTCGTTCGCGCCGAAAAGCGTTACGACCTGTCCGACATCATCCGCGATGCACTTGCCGGCGCAAAGGTCGAGGTGCGCGACACCCCGAACGGTGTCGAGTGGGTACTACAGGTGCCCTAGGGCAGCAACACGCTTCTTGCCCTTCACGCCAGCGGCGAGATACACACCGGTGAAGGCCGCGGCACCCACGAGAATGATCATCGCCGAGGCCGACGTATTCGAGTGGTACGCGAGGTTCATGCCAACAAAAGCTGCACCGGCACCGATGAGCGGCGAGATCCACAACATCCTGGCGAAGCGATTGGTGAGCATGCGCGCGGTTGCAGCCGGAATAACGAGCAGTGCCGAGATGAGCAACGTGCCGATGACGCGCATCGTGACAAGAATCGTGAGCGACAACATCACCATCAACGCCGCCTCCATCATGGAAACGCGTACGCCGGAAACTTGAGCGACGTCGGGATCAAAGGTCGAGAAGAGAAACCTTCGGTAACCGACGACAATGACCGCGGCCGCAAGAAGGCCAACCACCGCAACCGCGATGATGTCGCCCGTCTTGACCCCGAGAACGCTGCCGAACAGCACGGCCTCGATGCTGCGCTTCGCCTGACCGTACCGGTTGAGAAGTGCGAGACCCGCAGCGAACGATGCGGTGGTGACCACACCGATTGCGGCGTCGGCACCGAGAATACGTCGACGCGCGATGCGGCCAATGAGGATTCCCGACGCAATTCCCCACAGACCCGCGCCGATGAAGTAGTTGAAACTCATCACGGCCGATGCGGCCGCGCCACCGAACACGGCGTGCGACAAGCCGTGGCCGATGTACGACATGCCCCGTAGCACCACGAAAACGCCCAACAAACCACACAACGCTCCGGCGATAACAGCAACGACGGTTCCGTTCCGGAAGAACTCGAAACCGTACGGCTCGAAGATGTTGAACGAGAGAATTGCCATTGCCTCAGCCTGCCCGCGGACGGAAGCGCTTGATGACTGCCCCGTCGGCATGGTCGAGCACCACGGGCATTCCACCGTGCTCGAGCACGTGCATCGGCGCGCCGTAGAGACGCTCGAGCACGTCGGGGA
>CAYFLC010000263.1:0-1660 GCA_964343885.1 uncultured Bifidobacterium sp. | reverse complement strand
GCGTGGTGACGGCAAGCACGCACGTGGTCGGCGTCTTGGGCGCGGTCAGTTTTGTCTTCGCCGCATTGAGCACACAGCCTCCGTTGACCTTCCACGTCGCCTTGCCCTTCGCTGCCGGCTTCACGAACGACGTCACATTTGCGCTCCGGCCGACCTTCAGCGACACGACGGGCTTCACCGGTGCGATGCTCGGCAGCACTCCACCCACCGCATCGCTTCCCTCGACCTTCAAACTGAACGTGTACGCCTGGCTCGGGTCGAGTCCTTCAATGATGCACGACGTTCCCTCGGAAGTGCATGTCTTGCCTCCTGGATTTGACGTGATCGTGACGAGCGACTTGTCACTCGACGACACACGCACCCAACCCACTTCAACGCCGCGGTTCGCAGAGGGAGTCACGACCGACAAAACAGGCACGTTGGAGAGAACGGTGATCGGGTTGACAACACGAGCGGGCGCCGGCGAGTCTTCGCAAGCGGCAACGGTCGCACACAACCGCGGAATTTCCTGTGCAACCGGACCTCTCCTCGCGATCGTTGTGGTTGGAGCAACCGTGGTATCCGGTGCTTGCGGAGTCGTCGCAGTTGAAGTTGTCGGTGCGGGTGCGATGACCTTGTCGAGCTTGCCGGCACTTGTGAATCGCACAACGAACAAGTCGATGTCACCACCGTTCGTGTACTGAGTCGTTCCGTAGTACACATTGCCACCCGGGTCGACCACGAGATATGGCGAGTACACATATGCAAGCTCCGTCAGTACTTCACTTTTCAGATCGATCGTGCCTTTGTCACCAAAAGTCGTGTCCAAGCGTCCCGACAGCGTGAACTTCATCAGTTGGCTCGGGGCCCAACCCATCTCTTCGCCATCGCGCAGCTTCGCAACGACGAAAAGATTTCCGGTTGCATCGGCTGTGAGACGCACAAGTCGTCCGAACACCGTTTGGTCGAGCGTGATCGGTGTCGACGACGCCGCCAACAGCTTTCCCTTCATCGAATAGGTCGACCACGAAATACTGGCGGGTGTTCGCGAGCAACTCGGCATGTCGCCGTTGCTTTCCATGTCGAAGTCGACGATCACTTGGGTGAATGAGGCCGGCCCGGGGATGAGTTTCGAATATCCATCGCATTCGTCTTCGTCGGCGACGAAGTTCGGGACAACCGTGAAGCCATCCGTGCCGAAGTTCGGGTCGACTGTCCCGTCGGTTGGGTTGACCTTGTAGACACGCGACTCCAAACCATTGTCGTTGAAGACGTCGGCGGAGAGCAGAACGGCGTTCGCATCGAGAACAAGCATGCGGTAGGGATGGTTCGTGAAATGGTTCAGCGGACTCGGCACCACGAGGGGAACGTCCTGCACGACGCCACCCACTTCGGATCGGCGAATGAAATTGGGGTCACTGTCCTTCCTGTCGGATCCAATGGCCAGAGCGTGCGTCAAGTCAACGGGGGTTGCTTTGGTCACCCACAATTGATTTTCGGTCTGTGTCTCACCGTTGACGTCGACGTCGATCGAGCGATCGACAGAAAACTCACCCGGTAATGACATCGGCTTTGGTGTTGTCGATGATCCGCCGCCGTCGAGGGACACCGCAACGTTGTTGACGACATCGGTGTGAGAGCTCGTGTTCGAGAGGACTGCGTGGAGACCGATGCCGTCGAC
>CAYFLC010000262.1:0-1681 GCA_964343885.1 uncultured Bifidobacterium sp. | reverse complement strand
TCGACGACGAGTACGCCGCCTGGCCGATCTGGCCGTCGAATGCCGCGACCGATGCGATGTTGACGATGGCGCCGCGCTCACCGTTGGCCATGGGCTCGGTCGTGCTCATTGCGGTGGCCGCGATGCGGATGCAGTCGAAAGAACCGATGAGGTTGATCGCGATGACCTTCTTGAATGCGTCGATGTTGGCTGCCGAGTCGTACGAACCGTCCTTGCCGACCGTGCGCTGCGCCCAACCGATACCGGCCGAGTTGACGAGTACGCGGAGCGGCCCCATCGACTTCGCCATCTCGACTGCGTTGATGATGTCTTCGGTCTTCGTGACGTCGACCTTGCAGAACGCGCCACCGATTTCCTTGGCCAGCGCCTCGCCCTTGTCGGCCTGGAGGTCGGCGACCACTACCTTCGCGCCACGCTTGGCCAAGAGACGGGCCGACGCTGCGCCGATTCCCGAAGCTCCACCGGTGACGATTGCACTTGCACCTGAAATGTCCATGGGCGCGAGGCTATGTCGCCGTTGCTTGCACTGCCAAAGTGTCCACGAGATCGTTCATCGGATCGCCGGAATGCCCCTTCACCCACGTGAAAACGGTCTTTCCGCTCCCCCGCGCCACCAGCTCGTCGAACAGGTCTTCCCAGAGTTCCTGGTTCGCGACGGGCTTCTTCTGCGAGTTCTTCCAGCCACGGGCCAACCAACCCTCCCACCAACGCTGGCGGAAGCAGTTGACGACATAGGTGCTGTCAGAGACGATCACGAGAACGTCGTCGTGTCCGCGGAAAGCCCGCAGCGCCTCGGTGACCGCACGAACCTCCATGCGCTGGTTCGTGCTCGGCTTCTCGGAACCCGAACCGTAGGGCTGCCCACTTGGTGCCGCGGCCCACGCCCAACCACCGGGTCCGGGGTTTCCGGAACACGCGCCATCGGTGTAAACCGCGAGAGCGCCGTGCGGAGCACGGTCGGGCCACTTCATGCTGCGCATGGCATGCAGAAGATGTTTGTCACGTTCGTGGGCCGATTTCGCGGGAATCACGCGCTCGGGCAGGTCGTCAAAGGGAAGTTCCATGTGTGCGTCTTTTCACGTTCATCTTGGTGGATACAGCGGTGTGAGGCGAACACCCCCACCCGCCTGCGAGAATGACGCCATGATTTTCGACGGTTCCGTCCACCAGTTGCCCGACATCGATCCGGTCGAAACACAAGAGTGGATGGAATCGCTCGACGCGATCATCGACTCGCAGGGCAAGACGCGCGCTCGGTACCTGCTGTCGCGACTGCTCGACCATGCGCGCGCGAACCAGGTCAGCTTCCCCGCAACGGTTTCCACGCCGTACGTGAACACCATCCCGCGCGAACAAGAACCGTGGTTCCCTGGCGACGAACACCTCGAGCGCCGCATCCGCGCGTACATCCGCTGGAACGCGGCCGTGATGGTGATCCGCGCCAACGCACGCGCCGAGGGAATCGGTGGTCACCTCTCGACGTTCGCAAGTTCCGCATCGCTGTACGAAATCGGCTTCAACCACTTCTTCCGCGGGAAAGACGACGGACAGGCCGGCGACCACATTTACTTCCAGGGCCACGCCGCGCCGGGTGTGTACGCGCGCGCGTTCCTTGAAGGTCGTCTCAGCGCCGACGACCTCGATCACTTCCGTCGGGAAATCGGCCGAGGTGGTCGCGGAC
>CAYFLC010000261.1:0-1689 GCA_964343885.1 uncultured Bifidobacterium sp. | reverse complement strand
GCGATGCTTGCGTATTACGTGGTGCGCCGTCTGCGCACTTTGCTCGCGAACCTCGAGGTCGACACCGAACAAATGCGACGCAATCTTGACTTGTTGAACGGCGTTGTATTTTCGCAGTCCGCACTCTTGGCTCTTGTCGAGAACGGAATGTTGCGCGACGACGCTTATCGCGTAGTCCAAGAACTTTCGCGCCGCGCACTCGAAACCGGACGACCGTTTCGTGAAGTCTTGACGTCGAGCCTCGATATCAATTTGTCGAATGAAGCGATCAATGCGATCTTCGATGAATCGCGGGTCGTCTCGAATGCAAGCCGAGCCGTCGACGCGTTGCGCAACTAGTCGCCCTGGGTGATACCCGCACGCTTCAACACTTGCGAGCCCACGCCAATTTCGCGCCAAGCCGTGTAGGTGATTCCGTTGCGGTCGGAGTACGCCTTTGCCACTTTGACGAACTGCGTCTCGAGTTTGGAGATGTCGGCGTTTGCCTTCTTGACCTTCAGTTCGCGTTCGAGGTCCATGCGTTCCTGCGTGAGACGCAACTTGGTCACCGTGTCGGCAATCGTGAGTTCTTTTTTGATCACGGCGAGTCGACGGGTGATCGACTCGATCGTGCGCTTCCGGCCGCGCCTCGGCTTATTGGCTTCGACGACGTCGAGATACGACCGAATGATGCGTCCTTCGACGCGACCTTGCGCGAGGGCCGCCTTGTGTGACTTGCTCATGGGGGGCTTTTTGGGGGACTTCTTTGCGGCCGCCTTCTTGGCGCCCCCGCCTTTTGTTGCATTCACGTTACGAAACCTATCCGATGGGTACGGTTGCAAGCATGACCGAAGTCAGTGCCTTGCCGCCCCTCGACCCGGCACGATCGGCACTCCGGGACCACGTGCTCGCCCATGCAGTGAGGCGCGGCGACTTCACTCTCAAGTCGGGTCGGAAGAGTTCGTGGTTCCTCGACACGAAACAGACCGCATGTCGACCCGACGGAATCTTGCTCGTCGCAGACGTCGCTTTGGACATAATCCCCAGATCCGCAACGGCGATCGGCGGGCTCACGATGGGTGCCGATCCCGTTGCCTTCGGCATCGCGGCGGTTGGTGCCACCCGGGGCGTGAATCTGCGCAGTTTCAGCGTCCGTAAGGAGGCGAAGGATCACGGCGTGACCGGCCGACTGGCGGGGGCATTGCAGCCTGGCGACAAGGTTGTCATCACCGAAGACACGGTCACCCGCGGAACGTCGTTGTTCGAAGCCGTCGAGGTGGTGCAGGCGTACGGAGCCGAAGTGGTCTTCATCACGGTGATCGTCGACCGAGGCGGCACATGCGCGGCGATGGCTGCCGAGGCCGGAATCCCTTATCAGCCGATGCTGACCGCGCCAGACCTCGGCTTCGACTTCGGTAGCTGATCACCGAACAAGGTGTGACTAGCCGAGGAGTTGTGACAGCGACGTCAATTTTGGAATTCGAGGTCTTGGACTTCCAGCGAGCAACCAAACGAAGAACATGCCTACGAATTCAACGAGATGAGTTGATTCGGCTGCGATGTTCGCGCGGTTGAACACGAGATCAACCACTGAAGACGTGACCATGAATGCAGCGAGTGATGCAACGAAAGGCAGTAATCCGTATGCGCGTGTGGGTTTCCATGCGACGTACAAGAGAGCAAAGCCAAGTGCTGCACCAAGTGAGCCGA
>CAYFLC010000260.1:0-1707 GCA_964343885.1 uncultured Bifidobacterium sp. | reverse complement strand
CGCATCATCACGCCGCCGTTGTCGGCAGGCGCACTCGAGGGCATCACGCAGGCCAGCGTCATCAAGATCCTCGAAGATCTCGGCTACGAAGTCGAGAAGGGCAATATCGCCCGATCCGACCTGTACATCGCCGAGGAAATCTTCTGCGTCGGCACGGCGGCCGAGGTCAGCGCCATCAACTCGGTCGACGACCGCAAGGTGCCGTGCCCCGGCCCGATCACCAAGCAGGTCGCCGAAACGTACGGAAAGGCCGTGCGCGGTCAGATTCCCCAGTACGCGCACTGGTGCGAACTGGCGAAATAGGGCGCTCGGGGTCCTTCCACACGGAATCCCCAGAGTTATCCACAAGGCGAGTCAGCACGGGTGCCAAGCGGGGAATTCCTTGGAATTCTTGACGGAGCATTGACGAACGGTGTTTTTCGGGGGCAAACTACGTGCCGTGATGTCCACAGCAACCGCCACTGCAGCCTTCGGGCCGAGCACGGGTCTCGTTGCCGTTGCCATCATCATTATTTCGTAGCGCACGGCCACCCCGTGCGCAGCCAGCCGCCCTCCGGGCGGCTTTTGTTTTTCCCGAAATAGAAAGCGACAGAACATGAGCACAGCGAGCAACTCCAAGGCAGCGAATTTTGTCGAGGTGTTCGACACCACCCTGCGTGACGGCATGCAGGTCGAGGGGGTGTCGGCAACCGTCGAAGACAAGCTGCGCATTGCCGAACAACTCGACTTTCTCGGTGTGCACTTCATCGAGGGTGGCTGGCCGGGTGCCAACCCGAAGGACATCGAGTTCTTCGAGCGGGCCCGCAAGGAACTGAAGCTCGCCAACTCGACTCTGGTCGCCTTTGGTTCTACCCGGCGTCCGAAGGGCAAAGTCGACGACGATGCCACATTGCGCAACCTCATCGAAGCAGAAACGGCCGCGGTGTGCATCGTCGCGAAGTGTTGGGACTACCACGTCGAACACGCACTGCAGACAACTCTCGAAGAGGGCATCGCGATGGTTGCCGATTCCGTCGAGTTCCTGAAGGGCAACGGTCGCCGGGTACTCGTCGACATGGAGCACTTCTTCGACGGTTACAAGCGGAACCCCGAGTTCTCGTTGCGTGTGCTCGAAGCTGCTGTGATGAAGGGCGCGACGCATCTCGTGTTGTGCGACACCAACGGTGGTTCGTTGCCGCACGAAGTTGGTGACATCGTCGCGGCGGTACGCAAGCACATCGGTGATGACGCAACACTTGGCATCCACTGTCACGACGACACCGGTTGCGCAGTTGCCAACTCGATCGCTGCGGTCGCTGCCGGCGTGCGTCACGTTCAAGGAACGTTGAACGGTCTCGGCGAGCGCACGGGTAATGCGAACCTCACCACCATCATCCCGAACCTGCAGTTGAAGATGGGTTACACCTGCCTTCCTGACGAGAACATGGTTCGCCTCACGCCGGTCAGCCACCACGTGGCCGAAGTTCTCAACCGTCCGCTGAACCCGCAGGCACCGTACGTCGGCGCTTCGGCATTCGCACACAAGGCGGGCCTGCACGTGTCGGCCATCGCCCGTGCCAAGGATGCGTACGAGCACGTCGACCCCGAACTCGTCGGCAATGGCACGCGGTTCGTTGTTTCCGAAATGGCCGGACGCGCAACCATCACGATGAAGGCCGAGGAAATCGGCCTCGAAATGGATGGTGCGGCCGTGAACCAGGTGATCGA
>CAYFLC010000259.1:0-1737 GCA_964343885.1 uncultured Bifidobacterium sp. | reverse complement strand
CCACGCGCCGTTCACGGTTCCCTCGGCCGAGGCGCCGTTGTCGCCGGTGAGATACACGAAGATCGTGTTGTCGGCGACGCCCATCTCGTCGAGTGAGTTGAGAATGCGTCCGACCTGTGCATCGGTGTGTGCCATGAAGCCGGCGAAGACTTCCATCAGTCTGCGCGCGGCGGGCTTGTACTTGTCGGGGTATTCGTCCCACGATGGAATCTCGGCGGGTCGCGGAGTAAGGACGGTTCCTTCGGGTATGACACCAAGTGCGAGTTGGCGTTCGTAGATTTTCTCGCGAAGCGCGTCCCAGCCGTCGTCGAATTGTCCGGTGAATTGGTCGGCCCATTCAGGCCACACGTGGTGCGGGCAATGCATGGCTCCGGTGGCGAAGTAGGCGAAGAACGGACGGTGGGGGTTGGTGGAACGCTGCAGTTTGATCCACTCGATCGCTTTGTCGGCGATGTCCTCGGTCATGTGGTAACGATCGCGGTCTTCGTAGGGCATGACGGGTGTGGTTTGGTCGAACATCGGCGGTTCGTACTGGCTCGCCTCGGCCGAGAGGATTCCGTAGAAGCGTTCGAAGCCGAGACCCATCGGCCAACGGTCGTACGGCCCCGTGAGGCTTTGTTCGCGTAACGGTGTGAGGTGCCACTTGCCGAATGCGGCGGTCGAGTAGCCGGAGAGGCGAAGCACCTCGGCGACGCTGGCGGCCTCTTTCGGAATGATGCAGTCGTATCCGGGGAAAGCCGATCCGCCTTCCGCGATGCCACCCATGTGCACCGCGTGGTGATTGCGACCGGTGAGCATCGCCGCCCGCGTGGGCGAGCAGAGTGCAGTGGTGTGAAATTGGTTGAAGCGCAGACCCTCGCGCGCGACGCGATCGAGTGCGGGTGTGGGAACCGGGCCGCCGAACGTGGAGCATGTACCGAAGCCGACGTCGTCGAGCAACACGATGATGACGTTCGGCGCATCGCTGGGAGGCAGGGTGAGGTCTTGCGACGCCGGCTGAGAGTCGGGAAGGAGTCGTGAAACCTTGCCCGCGAATGGCGGCGTGGGTTGGGGAAGCGCCGGACCCGTCGGTTGCGTCGAGTGTCCGTTCACGAACGTAGGCCTTCCACTTCGAAAGCTGTTCGGATTGCATCAATTGCGGCAGCGTCGCCCGTGATCGTGATCGAGCCTTCGCGTACACAGTCAGACCACGTCTTGCGGTTCGCAAGCACTGCGATCAGAGTCTCGCGCGCCATCGTGGCAGAACTTGATGCTCCGTCGCCGCTGGTCGGCACTGCAACGCCATTGCGCACGTGAAGTCCGATCTGTTCACCGTCAACGACGAACGCGATGTGGTGATTGATTCCCTCGATGAGCGTTGGTTCGATTGTGACCCGAAGAGTCGAGATCACTGCCTTGTTGTCGAGTGATTGGAGCGATCGTGCCTGGAACCGATGCCCGTAGTAGCGGTCCATGGGTGTCGAGCGGTCGAGGTGGCGCGCACGCGTGAGAGTCCAGTTCCTGATGTTCGCCGCAGGTGTGCGCTCGCCAACCGTGCGTAGGCAGCGGGCGAGCAGGGCCCGGTCATCGTCGGTTGCCTCGGGCGTACGTGCCAGCCACGTTGCCAGTTCCAAAGCCCAGCGGACATCGCCACCGGCGAGTGCCTCGGCGACCGTGCTTGCGACCTTCGCCCTACCACCGAATCCGGCAATCAGCTTTGTGAAGCGTTCTGATGGTTCGACCGGGAAGAGCTTCGAC
>CAYFLC010000258.1:0-1745 GCA_964343885.1 uncultured Bifidobacterium sp. | reverse complement strand
CCACACAGGAAGATGGACAACTGCACCTTGTCGTACCAGTAATCCTTCATGGTCGACACTTGCTCGCGCACCATCAATCCGGCGCCGAACAGCGAGAGTGACGCGGCGATGGTGACGATGACTGCAATCGTCATGGTGAAGTTGCGCCGGAAGCCGACTCGAATCTCCTCGGCAACGAATCCGAGTCTCATGTCAGATACCCGTATACGCCGCGAGCCTGGTCTCGCACCATCTCGCCGTGGTGAAGCTGAATGACGCGCTTACGCATCTGATCGACGATGTTCGAGTCGTGCGTCGCCATGACGACAGTGGTGCCGGTCCGATTAATCCGGTCGAGCAGTTTCATGATGCCGACTGCGGTCGTCGGGTCGAGGTTGCCTGTCGGCTCATCCGCCAGCAACAACGGCGGTCGATTGACGAATGCGCGAGCTACGGCCACTCGCTGCTGCTCGCCGCCGGCCAGCTCGTCCGGATACCGCTTCTCCTTGCCTTCCAAGCCCACCAGCTCGATGACCTCGGGGACGACCTTCTTCACGTGCGAGCGCGGCCGGCCGATAACTTCCAGCGCGAACGCGATGTTTTGCTCGACGGTCTTGTTCGGCAGCAAACGGAAGTCTTGGAACACCGTGCCGATGCCGCGGCGCAAGGCTGGCAGCTTCCAGGAAGGAAGCCGATTCAAGTCTTTACCGGCAACGAAAATCGTGCCGCTTGTCGGGCGCTCCTCCTTGAGCATCAAGCGCAAGAGCGTTGACTTGCCCGAACCTGATGAACCCACGAGGAAGACGAATTCGCCCTTTTCAATCTCGAGGGTGATGTCCTGCAGTGCGGCATGCGCGCCGGACGGATAGGTCTTAGAGACCCCCTCAAGCTTGATCACAGGCTCACCTTATGCGGTTTCACCCAGTCCGAAAGTGAAGGCGTGGCGGTGGCACCGCCGGGTTCTCACCCGAACAGCGCCACCGCCAACAGCGACCTGCGATCACCTTGTGACGCGATTAGCGCCGGCGTTGCCTTCGCCGCGCGAACACGCCTAGGCCGGCGACCGCGCCTGCCAACATCAGCGTCGTGCCAAGGCCGGCGCCTTCACCAGTCATTGGCAACTCACCTCCACCACCACCGCTGCCGCCCGCAACGACGATGTGGGTTGTGGCCCCGGAGTAGGTCTTATCGCCGACGGTCCACACCGCGTTGTTGCTGAAGGCACCGAGGGTTGCATCGGCGCTCACGATGACCGAGTAGGTCAGCGTCACGGTTTCATTTGCGGGCACGGTCACGTTCTTCCATGTAATGGTGCGCCCGTCGATCGATGCCGATCCCGCACCCGCATCAGTGATACTCACCTGGGCTGGCAACGTGTCCACGATGTCTCCGACTGCAGTTGCGGTGCCGGTGTTGGTGAGGGTCAGCGTGTAGGTGATGGTGTCACCGGGTGCGACGGTCGACCCGCTTGGCGGGTTAGCCGTCTTGACCAGGCTCGGCACTGGCAAGCCAATGAGGTCGTTATCCACTTCGACAATCAGATCGCCCATCTCCGCCTCATCCGGCCCGAGGCTGAAGTAGAACGGAGCGGTCGGCAGCAGGTACCCAGTGGGCGCGACGGTTTCGACGACCTTGTAATCACCGAATGCCAATGGCGCGAACGTTGTGTCACAGAGGCCTGCCTCGTCGTCTTCAGTCGTCGAGTCATCGGCCATCGTGGTGCAGCTGCCGATCAAGTCCCAGCCGTCGCCGGTGGAGACGTAGAA
>CAYFLC010000257.1:0-1747 GCA_964343885.1 uncultured Bifidobacterium sp. | reverse complement strand
GTCGGTGGATTGTCGGCGGCCATGGGCCCGGTCATCGGCGGTTGGTTGATCGACCTCTTCAACTGGCGTGCGGTCTTCTTCGTCAACGTGCCGGTGTGCCTCCTTGCCGCCGCGATCGGAGTGAAGTTCCTGCGCGAGAGCCTCGACGAAACCGCACACAAGAGTGTCGACATTCCCGGCGCGTTGTTGGCGGTGATCAGCGTTGGGCTCGTAGCTCTTGCGATCGTGCAGAGCGACGAATGGGGCTGGTTGACACCAACAACCATCAGTATTCTCGCCGCGGCGGCGGTGGCGTCGGCATTGTTCGTGGTCACGTGTCAGCGCGCCGAGGTCCCCGTACTCGACCTGCGATTGTTGAAGTTGCCGTTCGTGACCGCATCAACCGTTGCGGGCCTCGTCTTCTCCGCGGGCTTCTACGCGATGATCTTCATCAACACGCAGTGGTTGCAGAACGTGTGGAACTACGGCGTCCTGCGATCGGGTCTCGCCGCAGTACCGGGTCCTTTCATGGCTGCTTTGGTGGCGGCGCCAGCCGGCAAGGCCGCCCACCGCTTCGGTCACGGCAGGGTCATCGGCCTCGGATGTTTCATCTTCGCTGTGTCGATGATGCTCATGAAGGTCACGATGGTGCGCGAGCCGAGCTTCTGGCTCCACTTCTTCCCGTACAACTTCGTCAACGGCATCGGCATCGGCCTCAGCATCTCGACGTTCTCGAGTGCGGCAACGGCGTATCTACCGCACACACGTTTCGCGATGGGATCGGCTCTGTCGAACACCGCGCGCCAGGTCGGTGCGGCGCTCGGCTTGGCGATCGTCGGTGCGATGCTCACGTCTGCTGCGAAGTCGAAGGACATCGCCCACGGCGTGTTCAACGGCTGGACCTACGTGTCGATCACGGTGTTCATCGCTGGTTTGGTGATGCTCGCGATCTTCCGCAAGCCAACAGCCGAGCAGATGGTCACGGCCGCCGCGTGAGATCTACGACGGAATAACGATCTCCGTCCGCCACAAACCCGTGATCGAGCCCACGTTGGCTTGAACGGTCAACCGGTACCTGCCCGGAAACGGCACCGCGCCGATCGCATAGGCGGTCTTCATCCGCTTGTCGACGCCGACCCCCCAGTCGAATTCGGCGCCGATCAGAGCGGAAACCTTCGATTCGATCAATTTGATTCGGACGGTTGAGACGACTGCCGTTGACTTCACGAATGAAATCTTCCTAGTGCCCGTACGCAGGCCATTGACACTTCCCGACAGGTTCGCGGGAATTGATGGCAACTTCACGTCACCAGCGAGACTCAACTTCTTCGAAGGAAGAGGCGTTGTCTTGATACCGACTCCGAAGGCCCACCAGTCGCCATCGTCGCCGCCGGTCATGTGCCCATCAGTCGACTCGACGTTCCAATGAACGGCGTACCAACCCTTCACCATGTTGGTGAGCGGTGACGACACGAGACTGAAGTCGCCCGAAGCACGGCCCGACGTCGCACCAGAATGTCGGGCCCCCGCGGCGTCGTACACGTCGATGTGATCCTTTGAGCCATTGCCAAGCCCTTCATCACCGAGCAGAAATCCGGCGAGCGGAGCAGTCGTCACGACGGAGTTCGGTGCCGGCGTGAAATTGCGCGCCGTCGAATGACGCGCGACGGGAGATGCGAATGACGGCGCCGCTGAAACCGACGCCGTCATCGCCCACCCGAGGAGGGAACCCCCGGTGAGAATCGCCAGGAACTTACGCAACTGTTGC
>CAYFLC010000256.1:0-1782 GCA_964343885.1 uncultured Bifidobacterium sp. | reverse complement strand
TTCGACTATTGCTGCGTTCACGCAAGTTTCGCCCTGCGCGACGCCGGATTCGAAACGGTGATGTTGAACTGCAACCCCGAGACGGTTTCCACCGACTACGACACCAGCGACCGTCTTTACTTCGAACCCCTCACGTACGAAGAAGTGATGAACGTCATCGAAGCCGAAACCGAAGCCAGCGGTGGTGTGGAACCGAAGTTGATCGTCACGCTCGGCGGTCAGACCCCGCTCAAGCTTGCCTCGCAGTTGCCTGCACACCTGGTAGCTGGAACATCGCCCGACTCCATCGACCTTGCAGAAGATCGGGAACGCTGGAATGAACTCTGCGAAGCGCTCTCGATCCCACAACCGCCGGGCGGTACGGCAGTCTCGTTCGACGAAGCGCGTGCAATCGCCGCTCGGGTCGGATATCCGGTGCTGGTGCGTCCGAGCTATGTGCTCGGCGGTCGTGCTATGCAGATCGTTCACGACGAAGCTCACCTCGAACGAGCAATGCGCGAACTTGCTCTCGACGGTTCGCTCGGTCGCGAAGGCGGGTTGTCCGCCGAGCGTCCGGTGCTCGTCGATCGATTCCTCGAAGATGCAACCGAAGTCGATGTCGATGCGGTTCGCGATCGCACCGGCGAAGTGTTGATCGGTGGCGTGATGGAGCACGTCGAAGAAGCTGGGGTTCACTCCGGCGACAGCGCGTGCGCGATTCCGCCGCAAACTCTTCCGGCTTGGGTCGTCGAGGTCATTTCTTCCTACGCAACTTCACTTGCGAACGCGCTCAACGTCGTCGGTTTGCTTAACGTGCAGTTTGCTGTATCGGGCACCACCGTTTACGTGATCGAGGCGAACCCCAGGGCGAGCCGCACGGTTCCCTTCGTTGCCAAAGCCACGGGAGTTCCTCTGGCCAAAGTCGCAACCCGTGTCATGCTCGGGGCCACGCTGGCTGAACTCCGCGCCGAGGGTCTTCTCGTGCCGCCTGTTAGCGGGCACGTTTCGGTGAAAGAGGCGGTGCTCCCGTTCAACCGCTTTCCCGACGTCGATACGGCACTCGGTCCGGAAATGCGTTCGACGGGCGAAGTCATGGGCATCGATTCCACGTTCGGGATGGCTTTCGTGAAAGCCGAAACCGCTGCCGGAACCACTTTGCCAACGGAAGGTCTCGTCTTCCTGTCGCTGGCCGACAAGGACAAGCCGGCCGGTCTTGTCGTAGCGAAACGTCTGCGGCAACTCGGTCTCGGTATTGCTGCGACCAAGGGAACCGCCGACTATCTGTCGCGCTTCGACGTTGTCGTCGATGAAATCGTTGCGAAGGTGTCGGAAGAATCCGACATCACGCGCACGGCGGTCGGCTTGATCGAAGCCGGACGTGTCGCATTCGTCGTGAACACGCCGCGAGGAAGCGGCTCCCGTTCCGATGGCCAGGCAATCCGCATGGCGGCCAACGTCCATCGTGTGTCGTCGGTGACCACCATCGAGGCCGCGCTCGCTGCGTTCCATGGCCTGATCGAACAACGCGACCGGACTCCATCGGTGCGTTCCATCCAGGAGTACCACGCGGCAGGCACCCGGTGAAACCGACCCGGTTGAACCCGTTCGTGTCCGGCGTGGTGCGCGTCGGCTCTGTCGAGTTGGGACAGCCGGTCATGACCGCGTCGGGAACCGCTGGGCACGCAACCGAACTTGCTCCGTACATGCGCCTCGATCAGTTGGGCGCAACCGTTGTGAAGTCGCTGTTCCACGAACCGTGGGCCGGCAATCCGGCCCCGCGTGTCCATCCGGTTGCAGCGGGAA
>CAYFLC010000255.1:0-1806 GCA_964343885.1 uncultured Bifidobacterium sp. | reverse complement strand
GAAGTCGGCTTCGAGTTCTTCGAGTTCCACCGTGAGGTCGGGAATCTGCGGGCCACCGGTACCGCGGCCGATGTTGGCCGCGTTGTACGACTCGAGCAGATAACGGCCGCCGGGTCGCAGTGCTGCACGAACGTTGGCGTGGACCTGTCGACGCAGCGCACTGGGCACATGGCAGAAGATCGACACGATGTTGTCCCACGTGTCGCGACCCATGTCGAAGTCGGCAAGGTCGGCCACTCGAGCGTCGATATTTGTTCCGCGTTCTGTTGCGAGTTTGCTCGCTTTCGCGACCCCTACGGCACTGAGGTCGATGGTGACGACGTGATGGCCCTGCTGCGCAAGAAACACGCCGTTGCGCCCCTCGCCATCACCGAGAACAAGTGTGTCACCGATCTTCAGTGCGGTCGCCGAGTCGCGAAGGAAGTCATTTGCCTCGGTTCCGAATGCGAAGCCTTCTTCAGAGTAACGATCGTCCCAAGTCTGGCCACTTGACGTTGTGTGTGACATGCGACCGAGAATACCCAAAATTTGCAAAAACGTCAGGCTCGCCAACGCATCCAATCTCTTGCCAGATTTAGTGTTCGGACGTGAACCACAATTCGAAAGCCGTTCTCGTTTACGACGGCGACTGCGGGTTTTGTCGGCGATGGGTGCGGCGAATGACCACGTGGTTCAAGCGACATCCGCAGCCGATCGCATGGCAGTCGGCCGATCTTGTTGCTCTTGGCTTGACGGCAGACGAATGCAAGACCGCCGTGCAGTTCGTTGCTTCTGGTGGGCGCATTTCGTCGGGAGCCGCTGCTGCGGCGCGTGTGCTCATCGTTGCCGGCTTTCCCTATTCGATCGCAGGGCGGTTCATGTTGTTGCCGGGCATTCGGTCGATCGCATCTGCTGCGTACCGTTGGGTGGCGAACAACCGACATCGGTTCAAGGGCGACCCTGCATGACCGGAATCGACCGCGGCCCACGCTCGTCGATGGAGTGCCCGGCTCCAGTGCGTCGCGCGGTGATGACGCAAGGTTGGTACGACCTCGCCTACATCCATTTCGAATACGACGCCGACGAAGTGGCGCGCTTGTTGCCCGCGGGTCTTCAAGTTGATCTTCATGACGGTGCGGCCTGGGTTGGGTTGATTCCTTTTTCTATGCGCGGCATCGGAATTCCGCACACACCCGCGGTTCCGTGGCTCGGCTCGTTTCCCGAAGTGAATGTGCGCACGTACGTCGTTCACAACGGAGTTCCGGGTGTCTGGTTCATGTCTCTCGACGTGAACCGCTTCCTCCCCGCACTCGTCGCGCGCACGACCTACCGACTTCCCTACTGCTGGGGCAAGGCGTCGAACGAGTTGAACGGTGACGTGCTGACCACTCGCGTTCAACGTCGCTGGCCAAAGATGGGTCCGTCGACTTCGATTTCCGTGAAAGCCGGTGAAGAGATTCGGAATCCGTCGTCGCTCGAGATCTTTCTGAGTGCGCGTTGGGGCTTGTTCTCGCGCGGTTTCGGCAAATCGATTCGTTATGCGCCTGTGGAACACCCAGTGTGGCCACTTCGACGCGCCGAGCTTTTGTCGCTCGATGACACATTGATCACCGCAGCGGGCCTGAGCGTTCCGCAAGGTGAGCCACACGTGATGTTTTCGTCGGGTGTTCCCGTACGCGTTGGTCTTCCCCGCGCAGTCGGCTGAGAAGCGACGCTTCGTTATTCGATGCGCATTCCGGCGATCGCGCGAGCGATCACCAACTGCTGAATCTCAGAGGTTCCCTCGAAGATGGTGTGAATCTTTGCGTCGCGGTGCATGCGCTCGAC
>CAYFLC010000254.1:0-1822 GCA_964343885.1 uncultured Bifidobacterium sp. | reverse complement strand
CCTGCGGGACCCTTGTCACCCGGAGCGCACTTTCCACCGGTTGCGCACGTCAACTTGGCGATGATGACCGGCGGAGCAATCGTGGTCGGCGCAACCGTTGTCGTCTCTGCAGTTGTCGGTGGCTCGGTCGGCGCCACCGTGATCGGCGCGGTAGTCGTGGCCGGCACTGTGGGCGCCACAGTGGTGACCGCGCTGGTGCTTGCGGGCGCATCGGTCACGGCTACAACGGTTGTCGCCGTCGTCGATGTTCGTGGAATTGTCGTGGGGGAAACGGTCGTGGATGTGACGATCGTCGGCGTGGCGGTCGTGGCCGAGGGAATGATT
Source organism: uncultured Bifidobacterium sp. (assembly GCA_964343885.1). GTDB lineage: Bacteria > Actinomycetota > Acidimicrobiia > Acidimicrobiales > Ilumatobacteraceae > F1-20-MAGs119. The sequence goes on along the minus strand of CAYFLC010000254.1, from coordinate 1,498 downwards.
GATCCCGCCGTTGTCGGAGGCAATGACGAGGCAGTCGTGCCAGGTGCGACGGTCACGGTGGAAACGGTCGAATCCACGCCAACCGTCGTCGGAGTCTGCAATTCATTTGGCTGTACGCCAGTGGTGGGCGCACCCGGCTGCGACTCGGGCGATTGAGGCGAACTCGTTGAACCCGCGGTGGTGGTAACCGAGCCCGACGTCGATGTTGGATTGATGGTCGTCGTCGATGCCTCGACAAGGTTCCCCATCGACTTCGGCAACTTGGCGAACTCCTCGGGTACGGGTATCGCCGCAGCCTCAAGTGCTCCGTACACAGTGGCTTCGTCGCGTTCCAAGCCAACGACCAAGCCAACCGGGACGGGAACCGTGAGTGCCCACTTTCGACTCGATGGCTTCGCGCCGCCCGAACACACCGAGAAGATGCCGTTCTGGTAGCGAGACGTTCCCAGCTTCACACACTTCCAGTTCTTCACGGCCGCGACGCCGTAATAAATACCTTGCTTTGGCTTCGCCTTGCGGATGTGTCCGCAGACGTAGGAAACGCCGCCGGCTTTCTTGATGGCGCCCGGCTTGCGACACGACTGACCGATCAGGGTGAACACGTTGCGATCGCGGGAATCAGATGACCCGCCACACGCGGAAAGCAAGGTCAGTGACGCGACGAGAACCGCCGCAATTTGTCGCCCCCGCTTGCCCCACAACATAAATCGTTATTCAATCTAGATCACGAATCGACGATCTACTAGTCGGGGATTCCCGTGCGGTGAATCGGTGGGCGTTGAGGGACTCGAACCCCCGACCCTCTCCTTGTAAGGGAGATGCTCTAGCCAACTGAGCTAAACGCCCGAATAATGGTTCGAAGCGTATCGCCCATGCCCAAATGTCGGCTCAAGCCATCAGAATTTCATCGTCCGGCGTCGGCCTCAGCGCACTTTGAGGTTTGGGTCGCGAGTGGATGCCCAAACGCGAACATCGCCTGCATACAGAACCCGTTCCGCTTGTATTGCGGCGCGGCATTCGAGATCGACGAGATCAAAGTCTTGAACTGCGTGACACTCTTGCGTCCACCGATCCCGCTCGAGCTGCAGATCGTCGCCCCGACGTACATCGTGGGGTCATTCGAATCACAGAACGCCCCAAGGTTTTGAACGGTCGGTGCGACACCACCCCACCAATTCACATCCTCATTGCCGGGCGCAGTCGTGTTCGTCGGCGTTCCACCGTTCGTTCCTGCAGCCACAGTTGTCGTCGTGGTAGCCGCGCCACCTCCGGTTGTCGAATGGGAAACCGTGGTTGTGGTTGCTCCCGTGGTTGCCTTCGGCGTCGTTGTCTTGGTTGGAGCCGTGCTCGCGTCACCGTCGGCGAGGTCGTCGCCAATGTCGTCGCCCACTTCGGCCGGTATGAATTGCACCTTGAGTGTTGAACTCAAGAACGTCTTCTCTTTACCGACCTTCGGGGCCGTGACACGGTAGGAATCCATTCCGTCGCGGTATGCGTC
>CAYFLC010000253.1:1048-1833 GCA_964343885.1 uncultured Bifidobacterium sp. | reverse complement strand
CGACGATGTCGGTCGCTCGCAGGCAGACGCGGTCGCCAAGCAATTGTCTTCAGCGATCGAACCCTGTGCCATCTTTTCGAGCCCGCTTGCACGTTGTCGCGAAACGGCGTCATACCTTGCGGGAAGTTGGGGTTCAGAGCCGATCGTCGAGCCGCGCATCGCGGAAATCCCCTCGCCACAGGGCGTGGCCATGGCAGATCGCATGGAGTGGTTACGTGCGGCGATGCGCGGCAGCTGGGCCGACCTGGCGCTGGAGCAACGTGCCTACCGCGATGAACTCATTCGGTTTGCTTGCTCTACGAATGGGCCTGCGGTGTTGTTCAGCCACTTTGTGGCGATCAATGCCCTGATCGGTCATGTACTCGGGATCGATGACGTCCTGACGAAGACCTTGGACAATTGCTCCGTGACGGTGTTCACTCGAGCAGATGATGGATCACTCCACCTCGTCGAGTACGGCAACGAGGCGGACACCTCCGTCGGGTGACGAACGATTAGATTGACGAGCCGTGGGCAACGACTTGTATTCACTCCATGAAAACTGGGCCTGGGTCGTGATCGTGGGCAACGCCCTTGCCGGCATTTGGGCGCTGGCAGCCCACAAGATTCTCGCTCTGCGTTCGCGCGCGTTGTGGTGGTACACGGCGGCCGCCCAACTGACCGTGTTCGTGCAAGTGATCCTCGGAGTGATCATGGTCAACCGCGACAAACTGGAGTTCCCCCAGTTCCACGCGTTCTACGGCTTCGTGGCGATCATTGCCGTGGCGATCATCTATGCCTATCGC
>CAYFLC010000253.1:705-1038 GCA_964343885.1 uncultured Bifidobacterium sp. | reverse complement strand
ATGGGCCTCGGCATCCGCGCGATGCTCGTCGGCCAAGGCTAAACCGCCGGCCTTACTTGCTCAGGCGAGAGATTGTTCGAGTTCGTCGAGTCGTGCCGACAACTGTCCAGGCAATCGTTCCCCGAATGTACCGAAGTGGTCTCGAATCTGGGGCACCGCCTCGCGCCACCCGTTCGTATCGAGGCTGAGGAGTTCGCGAAGGTCGCGGTCGTCGATGGCCAGCCCGTTCAGATCGAGCGAATCCATCGGAGGAAGGTTGCCGATCGCCGTCTTCTCTGCTCCGGCCTTGCCATCGACGACCGCGACCTTCGCGAACTCCTCAGCCTCGATACG
>CAYFLC010000253.1:0-695 GCA_964343885.1 uncultured Bifidobacterium sp. | reverse complement strand
ATGTTGTAGCCGCAGAACGGCAACATCGCCATGGGATCGAAACGCAACTTGCCCACCTGGCCACCCGCTGCCGCCGTCGTCTCCGAGGCCATGATCGAACCCAAGAACACGCCGTGCTCCCAGTCGAAGGCCTCCGTCACGAGAGGCACCGTCGTGCGGCGTCGACCGCCGAAGAGGATTGCCGAGATCGGCACACCGCGCGGATCTTGCCATTCGTCCGCGATCGACGGGCACTGCGCAGCAGGCGCGGTGAAACGGGCGTTCGGATGCGCGGCCGTTGTCTGGCTTTCCGGAGTCCACGAGTCGTTCCGCCAGTCGGTGACGCGCGCGGGCTTTTCGGCAGTCATGCCTTCCCACCACACGTCGCCGTCGTCGGTCAGCGCGGTGTTCGTGAAGATGCAGTTTCCCCACAACGTATGCATGGCGTTGGGATTGGTGTCGAAACCCGTTCCCGGTGCTACGCCGAAGAAGCCGGCTTCGGGGTTGATCGCATACAGCTGACCATCAGGTCCGAACTTCATCCAACAGATGTCGTCACCGACGGTTTCGGCCTTCCAGCCGGGGATGGTGGGAACCAACATGGCGAGGTTCGTCTTGCCACACGCCGAGGGGAATGCGGCCGCGATGTATTTCTTCTCACCTTGGGGGTTCGTCAACTTGAGGATCAACATGTGTTCGGCCAACCAGCCGTCGTC
>CAYFLC010000252.1:0-1845 GCA_964343885.1 uncultured Bifidobacterium sp. | reverse complement strand
TCGAAGTTGCGCCGAAGTGCTGGCAGGTGCGCGGTTACGACATCTCGAACATCACGTTGATCGAGGGTAACACCGGCTGGTTGGTTATCGACCCGCTCACCTCGGCGCAAAGCGCACGCGCGTCGTTGGCACTGGCGAACGAACACCTCGGCAGCCGCCCCGTTGTTGCAGTGATCTACACGCACTCTCACGCCGACCATTTCGGTGGTGTCCACGGCGTCACCACACAAGAAGATGTCGACGCTGGACGTTGCATCGTCATTGCACCCGAAGGATTCCTGCACGAGGCCGTGTCGGAAAACATCATCGCCGGCCCCGCCATGTTGCGGCGTTCGGCATACCAATTCGGTCCGCTTCTGCCGGCCGGCGCCGATGCGCACATCGACGCAGGCCTCGGCAAGGGCGTTCCTCACGACATTTCCGGCCTCATCGCTCCCACGCACGACATCACGCACACCGGCCAAGAGATGACGGTCGACGGAGTACGCGTCGTGTTCCAGATGACGCCCGAAACCGAGGCGCCGGCCGAGATGAACTTCTTCTTCCCCGACTTCGGCTGGCTGTGCACCGCCGAGAACTGCACGCACACGATGCACAACCTCGTACCGATTCGCGGTGCCCAGGTGCGCAATGCGCTTGCGTGGTCGAAGTACATCAACGAAGCGATCGAACTGTTCGGCGACAAGGCCAACCTCATGTTCGCTTCGCACCACTGGCCACGATGGGGCGAGCAGAACGTTCGCGAGTTCCTCACGCTGCAGCGCGACCTGTACAAGTGGATGCACGACCAAACGATGCGACTCGCCAACAAGGGTTACGTACCCACCGAGATCGCCGCCGAACTTCGCCTACCCGATGAATTCCTCGCCCAAGGCCACACCCGCGGTTACTACGGCGACATCGTGCACAACTGCAAGGCCGTGTACCAGCGCTATCTCAGTTGGTACGACGGCAACCCGTCGAACCTGAACAAGTTGGCTCCGGCCGATGCCGGCTCGCGTTACGTGGAACTCGCCGGAGGCGCCGACGCACTGCTCGCCAAGGCGAAAGCGTGGTTCGACAAGGGCGAGTACCGCTGGGTCGCCGAACTGCTGAATCACCTCGTGTTCGCCGACCCAACGAACACCGCCGCACGTGAACTGCAGGCCGACACACTGGAACAACTCGGTTACCAAGCCGAGTCATCGACGTTCCGCAACGCGTATCTGCAGGGCGCACAGGAACTGCGCAATGGCCCTGTGAAGTTGGGCGGGGCAAATGCCCGCGGCAAGGGAATTCTCGGAGCAATGACCGTCGAGCAGATCTTCGACACGGTGTCGGTGCGTTTGAAGTCGGAAGCGGTTGGTGGTCAAACAGCTCTTGTGAACTGGACTTTCACCGACGTGAACGAAAACTGGGTGCTCGGGCTGTCGAACCGCACACTGTTCTCGGTTCCCGGACGCCACGATTCCAAGGCAACCGTCACCGTGACGACATCACGTACCGAGTTCATCCGCGTGATGCTTCAGGAGACCACCTTCATGGATCAGATCACTGCCGGCAACATCACCCTCGACGGCGACCCCACTGCCCTACTGACAATCTTCGGCAACATCGACGCATTCGAACCGGGCTTCAACATCGTCGAACCGTGAGTGGCTACGGTGGCGGAATGGAAGACGCCGAGAACCTTGCCGAATGTCAGCTCGATCCGGAATTGCGCGATCAACTCCTGAACGAGCAGGTCGAATGCACTTTCATCTGGACCAACAAGGCCGGTCAACCGTTTGGCGTTGCGATGAGCTTCATCTGGCGCGAAGGAAGCATCTGGCTGACCGCAGCCGGCACGCGCGCTCGCATTCCTGC
>CAYFLC010000251.1:0-1913 GCA_964343885.1 uncultured Bifidobacterium sp. | reverse complement strand
ATGACAACAAGTCGACTCTTCGTTTGGTGCGGCCGATTCGGGCGTTCTGACGGGGCCGGAATCTGAACGATTAACGTCTCGTTCGCATGGCCAAGATCAACAAGGGAAGACATTCGGCGGCTGCGGGAGCTGAGGGAAAGATCCTGTTCCTGATCGGCATGCGGATCAACAAGCCGTTGCAATTCTGGAAATGGTTGCCGGTGTTCGTTGCGATGCCGCGCATGCTGGCAGAACTGCAGAAGAACCGTGACCTTGGGTTGGTCGGTCGGCCGCGCACGATGCTGTCGGGTCGGGTGATCACGGTGTGGCAGTACTGGAACTCGTTCGAGCAGTTGCAGGCTTACTCGCGTTCGTCATCGAACGCGCACCTTCCTGCCTGGCGCAGCTTCAACCGTCGGATCCGCGACAACGGTTCGGTCGGAATTTTTCATGAGACGATCATCCTCTCGGACGATTCCGTCGAGACGGTGTATGGCAACATGCCCGACTTTGGTCTGGGTGCCGTGACCGGAGTCGTGCCTGCGGTGCAACGCGGTCAAACCGCGGCAACGCGTTTGAAGAAAAACGATTCGTCGGGTCCGCCGGTCGAACCGTACTGAGGTCAAAAATTTCGGTCGTCGCTCAATGCGACGAATTGCCTTTTGGTGACTTCGCGCCAAGCAGAACGAGCAGAGCCGCGATTGCGATGAAACCGAAGAGCCACGTTGCCAAGGGGCGAACGGTTCCATCGAACCGGTCGCTGGCCAGCCCGCCGAGCAGCGCACCGCCGGCAGTGGTGACGGTGGCCATCACACTGGAAGCAGTACCGGCGATGTGCGCCACGGGCATCATGGCCGCGGTGTTGCACAGTGGGTTAAGACCCTGTGCGATGGGGACAACAAGGACGATGGCGATCATGTAGAGCCAGAACGGCGGCTTGCCGTGCGAGAAGTACGCGACGGCGAGGAAGAATCCGGCGCTCGACGTAGCCACGACAACCAATCGCCTGATCAGCGGGATGGTGCCGTGGCGGCGAACCAAACGAGCGTTGTTCAGCGAGTTCATCGAGAAGACGAAAGCGATGCAGCCAAAGATCAAAGGGAACCACGGGCCGAGCCCGTAAACATCTTCGACAATGACTTCCGAACCCGCGAGGTATGCCGTCATCACGGAGAAAAGAAACATCACCGCAAGGGTGAACGTGATGGTCTGACGGTGCGTGACGACCTCACGTACGGCCTGGCCGACCGATGACCACGTAAAGGGCCGACGACGTTCAGGTGCGAGTGTTTCCGGAAGTCGACGCGACCAGATGAGCAGAAGAGTGGTGAGGATCGCCGGGCAGACGAAGACCGAGCGCCAGGGAAAGATTGCAATCAAGCCCGCACCAAAACTCGGCGCGACGATCGGTACGAGAAGAAAGACCGCCATGAGGGTGGACATGAGGCGGGCCATTGCATCGCCTTCATAGCGATCGCGAATCATCGCGGTGGCGATCGCACGGGGTGCGCCGGCGCCGAGACCCCAAACGAACCGTGAAATCTTCACCCAGCCCCACGACGGAGCTATGCAGGCGAAGAAAGCGCTGGCGATGTACAGAGCGGTGCCCGCGTAGAGCGGTTTCTTTCGCCCGTACCTGTCGGACGCCGGCCCGTACAGCCATGGCCCAACGGCGACGCCGAGGAAGAACGCGGTGATGATCCAGCCGACGTCGGTTGAGTCGGCCGCCATGCCGAATTCGTGCCGCATGTCAGGAAATGCGGGAATCATGATGTCGATGGCGAGTGCGCCGAGCGCCATGAACGCCGTCACCATGGCGATGAATTCCTTGTTTCCCGCGACGCCGCGTGTCTTTTCTTCAGCGGCGGGTCGATTCATCACCGCAACAAACTAGGTGACCCGACCATGATGCGACGTGGCAGACGCCGTTTCGC
>CAYFLC010000250.1:0-1919 GCA_964343885.1 uncultured Bifidobacterium sp. | reverse complement strand
TTGGTCGGTGATCACCAGTGGCGGCACCACGTGCATGCGGTTGAAGTGCGTGAACGGCCACAGATTCTGTGCCTTGCACGCCGTAATGAGGTCGACCATCGGCTTGTTGTCGGCGCCGGCTGCATTGAAGGGCACCATGGGCTCGCGAGTGGCCCGATCGCGCACGAGTTCGATGGCCCAGAACACACCGAGACCGCGCACGTCGCCCACGGACGGGTGCTTTTCCTTCATCTTCTGCAGCGCAGGACCGATGATGTCGTTACCCAGATGGCGAGCATGTTCGACGATCTTCTCTTCCTTGAAGATGTTGATCGAAGCCACGGCCGATGCGCACGCAAGCGGGTGACCGCTGTACGTGAGGCCGCCCGGGAAGGCGCGCTCGCGGAACGTGTCGGCAATCTTCTCGGAAATGACGACACCACCCAGCGGTACGTAACCGGAATTGACGCCCTTTGCGAAGCAGATGAGGTCGGGGGTGACGTTCCAGTGATCAACTGCGAACCATTCGCCGCATCGTCCGAAGCCGGCCATCACTTCGTCGCAAATCATGACGATGCCCGTACGGTCGCAGATGTCGCGCACGCCCTGCAGGTAGCCAGGCGGCGGCACGAGGATGCCATTGGTGCCGACGACGGTTTCGAGAAGGATTGCGGCCACGTTGTTGGCCCCTTCGACCATGATGACGTCTTCAAGGTGCTTTAGGGCGCGCTCGGACTCTTCGGCGTCGTTCTGCGACCAGAACTGCGAGCGGTAGGTGTACGGGCCCCAGAACTTCACGATGCCGGGCATTGCGGGTTCGCTCGGCCAACGGCGCGGGTCGCCGGTCAGCTGAATGGCTCCGCCGGTTGCGCCGTGATAGCTGCGATAGGTGTTGAGGATCTTGTGACGACCGGTGTGAACTCGCGCCATACGAATGGCGTTCTCGGTTGCCTCGGCACCACCGTTGGTGAAGAACACCATGTTGAGGTCGCCAGGAGCCACCTCGCAGATCAAGCGCGCGGCCTCGCTACGGGCGTCGTTCGCGTGAATCGGTGCGATGGTGCACAAACGATCGGCCTGTTCCTTGATGGCGGCGACGAGTTTCGGGTGCTGGTGGCCGATGTTGACGTTGACCAACTGGCTGGAGAAATCGAGATACCGGCGACCTGCGTCGTCCCAGAACCAGGCACCTTCCCCACCCGCGACGACGATCGGGTTGATGAGGCTCTGCGCCGACCACGAGTGGAAGACGTGCTTGCGGTCATTGGTGAATGCGTCCGAAGGGCGCGTTTCGAGAACTGTCATGAACCGAGCCTAGAACAGCCCGACCACGTTGCCTTGTTCGTCCAAATCGATCGACTCGGCAGCCGGTGCAGAGCCCAGACCGGGCATGGTGGCCATGTCGCCGCATATGGGGTACACGAATCCCGCCCCGTGCGAAGCCCGTACCTCACGTACCTGCAGGGTGTGGCCCGTCGGCGCACCTTTCAATTTCGGGTCCCCGGAAATGCTGAGGTGCGTCTTTGCGATACACACCGGCAGCCTCCCCATCCCGAGCTCCTCGAATGCGTCAATCTGGGTCGACGCGGCATCGGAATACGTCACATCGGCCGCGCCGTAGATGCGTTCTGCAACGGTGGAAATTTTTTGGCGCAACGGCGCATCGTCGGGGTAGAGGAATTCGAACGTGCTCGGTTCATCGCATGCATCGGCGACGGCGCGGGCCAAGTCGGTAGCACCCGCCCCACCGTCGGCGTAGTGGGTACAGATGGCCACGCGGGCGCCGAGAGACTCGGCAACTTCACGGATGGCCTGCAGTTCACTCTCGTAGTCAGCGGGAAACGCGTTCACCGCCACCACGGGGGAAACGCCGTGCACCTTCACATTCTCGATCTGTTTGCGAAGGTTTGCCGCACCCTCTCTCACGTCGTCGGGGTTCT
>CAYFLC010000249.1:1127-1929 GCA_964343885.1 uncultured Bifidobacterium sp. | reverse complement strand
TTCGGTGTGACCGTGATCGCTCCGGTCGACCAGGCAAGCTGACCGGGCTTCCACACAGGACCCGAGGCGCCGAACGGCGCGATTTCGGGAAGGTTGGCGGTCAAGACAATGCCGGTCTTTGCGAAAGTCGCCGACGCAGTGACTGTCTTGTCGAAGACGGTCATCGAACCGGCGAGAGTAACCGTGGTGGCAACGTCGGCGGTGCCGACGTTCGTCGAGTCAACCGACAACGAAGCCGAGGTGACATCGAGACCGGGTACAACTGCGACTTTGTCGATCGTCGCCTTCAACGACGCAGTCTTCGCGGTGAAGTCGACCGATCCGGTCAACTTGCCGGTCGTGGCGTTGGCGCCGAGTGTGATCTCGGCATTGGCATCGAGCCCAATCTTCACGTCGCAGGTGGCTGCACCCGCAGCGCACTGCGCAGTCGCCTTGATTGTTGGAGCGATGAACTTCAAACCGCTGAACGGCGATGCATCACCACCAACGACGCTGATATCGACGCTCTTTGCACCGGCAGTGGTCTTGTACGAACCCGAAGCACTGGCGAGCGGAATCGAGATGTCCTTACCGGGACTCCAGGTGCCTCCGCTCGTCACGGCCGAAACAGTGAAGGCGTTGTTCAAGGCATCGGTGTAGTTGAGATCAGCGGACAGTGTCAGCGCATTCGCACCCGAACCGACCACCATCGTTCCGGCGCCGGTGATGGCGCCGCCCGTGCCGTACGTGGCGTTGAGTGACGTCACCTTCACGTTCGAGGCAAGCGCGAGTTCACCTTGCAGCGAGCCCTTCAGTGAAACGA
>CAYFLC010000249.1:0-1117 GCA_964343885.1 uncultured Bifidobacterium sp. | reverse complement strand
TCACCGAACCGGCGAAGTCGATGTTGGTGCCGAACAGATCGAACCCGTTCGCCAGCGATGCTGTCAAAGAGAAAGTTCCATTTGTTGCAATTGCACCAGCGACTGCAGCTGTCGGGGTCTTGCCGTTCTTTGCCGGGCCGGTTGCGGACGCATTGAGGCTGACCGACTTGCCGCCTTCTGCATCAACACTGAAGGCCAGCGTCGCGCTGGGAGTCCAACCTGCTGGCAGTTTGAGGAACGGCATGTTCGCTGAATCGATCTTGCCCTCGAATGCGCCGATCGTGACTGACGCGCGCGAGAACGGTATGAAGAGTCCGACCGGATCAGAGGCACCGATTGAGAATTGCGGCGATCCCCAGGATTCGGGACCCGTGAAAATTGCCGAGCGAATGGTGAGACCAGCCGCGCTGACCGACCCGCTTGCGCCCGAAACCGTCAGGTATCCGGCGAGAGTGAATCCGGCGTTGCTGAACGAAACTTTCGACTGCTCCGTGCACGTCGCGGAATCGACGGTGAACTGCGAAAGGTTGAGGCTGCCGAGACCGATCGAATTGATGGTCGCATCGAGCTTCGAAAGTGTGCTCGACGAGATCGCCTCAACGAAGTCGCACAGCGGGGTTGGCGCGCCACTCGGCGCCAATTGCAGAGTCACTTGATCGCTCGCGGTATTACCCGCGGAGTCGGTGGCCGTGACGGCGACCACCGCGGTTCCGACCGCGGCTGAAGCAGCGACCGCAAGCGAGGCAGTGTCGGCACCGCTCAACGAAAGAGTGGGGCCGGAAACCTGCGTCCAGGCGTAGGTGCAGTGTCCTCAACGATGGGACCATCGCCTTCGGCAATCGTTGCCGAGACAGGCGCATCGCCGCCCGAACCGACAACCACCGTGACGACATCGCTTCCACTTTGACCACGCGAGTCGGTTGCAACGACACGCAGACTGAGGGTCACATTCGCCGCAGGCGCCGTGAACGCAAGCGTTGCCGCGTTGGTTGCGACACCGTTCAACGCCGACGGCGTGGTTCCCGCGGCCTGCGACCATACGAAGCCGAGCGCGCCAACGCCGGATGCGGAAGCAGTCAATGAAACTGCCGCGCCTTGAGCAACGGTGATCGTCGAC
>CAYFLC010000248.1:977-1933 GCA_964343885.1 uncultured Bifidobacterium sp. | reverse complement strand
TGGTGGTGGTTCGGATTCATCGTCGTCGGCGAAGTGATTCTCAGCACGTTCAGCACGAATGCGGCAAACGCCTTCAGCCTTGTCACGTTCATTCCGCACGTCATGTTCGGCATCCGTCGTCTTCACGACACAGGCAAGAGCGGATGGTGGTGGCTCGTGCCGATTGTCAACCTCGTGTTCTGGGCCAAGCCCGGTGAAGACGGCGAGAACCGCTTTGGTCCTCCCCCGCCGCCACTGACGTACTAGCCGCGCATCGGCTGGGCCGAGTTCCACGCGTTGACGAGACGTGCGTAGTTCCCGTCGAGTGCCATGAGCTCGACGTGCGACCCGTGTTCGACGACGCGAGCGTGGTCGACTACTGCAATCGCGTCGGCGCGCTGAACTGTTGTGAGCCGATGCGCAACGACGATGACGGACCGGCCGCGCATCAACGCTTCGAGCGCAGCCTCGACTTCCTTCTCGGTGCCCGGGTCGAGGTTCGACGTGGCCTCGTCGAGCACGAGAACGGCCGGGTCGACCAGCGCGGCGCGCGCGAGCGACACAAGCTGGCGTTCGCCCGCCGAAAAACGTGAACCGCGTTCGCGCACCTCGGTGTCGAGCCCATCGGGCAGCGATGCGAAGCGCTGGTAAACACCGAGCGCGTTGAGGGCTGCGAAGATTTCGTTCTCCGTTGCGTCGGGTTTGGCGATGCGCAGGTTGTCGCGAATGGTGCCGTTGAAGAGGAATCCTTCCTGCGGAACAACGACGATGCGACGACGCAGTGAATCCATGCTGGCGTCGCGCAGATCGACCCCGCCGAACGAAATGGCACCCGCTGACGGGTCGTACAGGCGCGCCATCAATTTCGCGAGCGTGGACTTACCGGCTCCCGTCGGCCCGACAAGTGCAAGACGCTTACCGGCTACGAGCGTGAGCGACACGTCGTCGATGGCCGGCTGCGCCCCACCCTGATATGT
>CAYFLC010000248.1:0-967 GCA_964343885.1 uncultured Bifidobacterium sp. | reverse complement strand
TATGTGAACGTGACGCCGTCGACGACGAGGTCGCCTGATTCGGGCAGGTCGACTGCGCCCGGCTTCTCGTCGATTTCCGGTTGGGCGTCGAGGATGCCGAACAACTTCTTCAGGGCGGCCCCGGCGGACTGCATGGTGTTGTAGAGCTGCGACAACTGCTGCACGGGGTCGAACAGGTTGGTGAGGAGTAGCACGAACGCAACCACGGTGCCGACGGACACCGAACCGCGGTGCACCAACCAGCCGCCAATGCCAACGATGAGTGCCGATGCGAGCACGCCCGAGAATTCGATGAGGCCGAAGTACCAGGTGCTGACCTTCACGCTCTTCATGTGGCTGCGATACAGCGCTCGGTTGGATGCACGGAAACGTCGGATCTGCTCTTCCTCACGGGAATACGCCTGAATGACGCGCACGGCCGCGATGCTTTCCTGCAGCGCCGACAGGTTTGCGCCGACCCGTTCGCGCACGGCGAGATACGCACGATTCGAATCGCGCTGGAACTTCAACGTGGCGAACCAGATGTACGGCATGACCAGCAGGGCAACGAGCGTGAGTTCCCACGAGAGAACGAAAAGAAGAACGACGGCAAGAACGAAGAGGATTGCCGAGGCGATGAACTGCAACAAACCCCACTGCACGATTTCGGCCATGCTCTCGATGTCGGCAGTCATGCGTGCGACAAGAACGCCGGCCTTTTCACGATCGAAGAAACTCATCGATTGCCGCTGCATCTGAGCGAACACCTTGATACGGAGCAGGCGGAGGAAGTTCTCGCCGGCTCGGTTGATGTAGATGTACTGCAGGCGACCGAAGGCGTACGAGACGACGACAATACCGACGTACATGACGACCGAGAAGTTCAGGGCACCCGTGTCTTTCGCGCGTATTCCCGCGTCGATACCATGACGAATGATCACCGGCCCGGCCAGTGAGCAGAGGGTGACCGTGACGACACACACAAGGG
>CAYFLC010000247.1:0-1936 GCA_964343885.1 uncultured Bifidobacterium sp. | reverse complement strand
CATCGGAACGAGCACGATCTCGAAGAAGAGGAAGAAGAGGAAAAGGTCGAGGCTGACGAAGCTGCCCATGACACCGGCCTCGAGGATGAGCATCCATCCGAGATACCGCTTGTGGTCGTGGTGCGGGTCGACGCCCGCGATGACGAGCGGGAAGAGAAGCCCGGTGAGGACGACGAGGAACAGCGAGATGCCGTCGACGCCGACATGCCAGCCGATTCCCCAGTCGCGGATCCACGGGTGTTGCGAGACGAACTGGAATCCCGCGTTGGCGGTTTCGAACGACGCGAGCAACCACACGCTGAGACCGGCCGTCGCGACGCTGGCGACAAGTGCGACGAACTTCGTCCACTCGGGACGGCGGTTGCTCGTGAGGATGGTGAGTAATCCGCCGATCACCGGGATGACGATGAGTGCGGTGAGAATCGGGAAGGCGATGGTTGATTCGTGCATCACGCGATCCCCCTGTAGACGAACCACGCGAGCATGACGATCACCGCAATCGCAATGATTGCCGCATAAGCGCGAACGAAGCCGCTTTGCACCCTGCGCACCGTGCCGCTGCTTGAACGAACGAGAGTGCCTGTTCCGCGCACGGCACCATCGATCACGTTGGCATCTGCCCAAGCAACCGCATCGAACGACTTTCGGCCAGGGCCGCCCATGAAGTTCGAAACGAGGCGGTCGTAGAACCAGCCGTTCGCGAGAATCTCGGGCTCGATGGCCTTGACTTTCTTCTTTGCGTAGACCGTGACCGCACCGGCGATTCCGGCGAGACCGACCGCAATGGCGACAGCCATGAGAACGTACTTGTTGTCGTTGGCCCACGACCCGTCGATGCGTGCTTCGCCGTGTTCGATGATCGGTTCGAGCCAACGTTCGAGGAAGTGGAGATTCTTGGTGAAGGGCAACTGCAAGAGTCCACCGAGAACCGACAACACTGACAAAACGACCAGCGGGAACAACATGATCTTCGGGCTCTCGTGCGGCTTGAAGTCACCGTGCGCACCGTGTTCTTCGCTGTGGTCGTTCCAACGTGCCTCACCGAAGAACACCATGATGACCTGGCGGGTCATGTAGTACGCGGTGAGCAGTGCCGTGATGAGGCCAACCACATAGAGACCGCGATTGTTCGCGAACACGAAGAGGAGGATTTCGTCCTTCGACCAGAAGCCGGCGAACGGCGGAACACCCGCGATGGCGAGCCAACCGATGATGAATGTGAAAGCGGTGACGGGCATGAGCTTGCGGAGAGCGCCCATGCGACGCATGTCCTGCTCGTGGTGCATGCCGTGAATGACAGAACCCGAACCGAGGAACAACAACGCCTTGAAGAAGGCGTGTGTGACCATGTGGAAGATCGCCGCAACATAGGCACCGGATCCGACCGCGAGGAACATGTAGCCGAGCTGCGACACGGTGGAATATGCGAGCACTTTCTTGATGTCGGTTTGCGCAACCGCAATAGTTGCCGCGAAGAGCGCCGTGGCCGCACCAACGACCGCGATGATCGTCGGAGCCCACGTGTACGCCTCGTGGATCACCGGGTTCATGCGGGTCATCAGGAACACGCCGGCCGTGACCATGGTGGCAGCGTGAATGAGCGCCGACACCGGGGTCGGGCCTTCCATTGCATCGGGCAACCAGAGGTACAGGGGCAACTGTGCGCTCTTGCCACACGCGCCGACGAACAGCATGAGTGCGATCGCGGTCGCCGTGACGTGGCTGAGGGTTCCGCCGATGGCGGCCTCGTTGATGCCGTGGTACGACAGCGTGCCGACCGACGAGAACGCGAGGAACATTGCCGTCATGACGCCCCAGTCACCCACGCGGTTGGTGACGAAGGCCTTCTTGCCGGCCGTGGCCGCGCTGTCGCGCGTGTGCCAGAACGAGATGAGGAAGTACGAGCACGTGCCGACGCATTCCCATCCGAGGAAGG
>CAYFLC010000246.1:0-1965 GCA_964343885.1 uncultured Bifidobacterium sp. | reverse complement strand
CGGTCTTCGACGCGCGCGACGTCACCCGGATCGGAGTGCGCCCAGTAACTGTTCGGACGCTTCGCCTCATCGAGCTTCGTGAAGGTTCCCGCATCGACAAGTACTTGGCAAAGTCGGTCGTACTCTTCAGCCGTACCGTCGCACCAGTAGATGTCTTTCGGTTGCAGGATTGCAGCCCAGTCCTTGACCCATTGCTGCAACTTCGCGTTCTTGGTGGTGGCGCTCACGCGTCCTCCTTGAGTGGGGGTGTCCCGTCAACGATAAACGACGCCGACAGGTGAGCGGCAAACGCAACGAGCGTGGTGAACGGCGATCAGGCGCCGGGGGTGCCCATGTCGGACTCGGATCCGAGCCGCAGAGTAGATGCACGACCTTCGGAGTCGAGCGAGAAAACAACGCGCTGGCCTTGGCGCAGCATGCGGAAGATCGAACCTTCGAGCGCGTTGGGCGCGAGGTTGTATTCGGAAAGGTCTGTGTCGCTGATCACAACGCCGTCACCCGAACCCGGGTCGTACGCCTTGATGATGCCTTGCATCGGTTCAGCGACCGGCCTTGGTGACCTTGCCGGACTTGATGCAGCCCGTGCACACGTAGAGGCGCTTGGGTGCGCCGGCGACGATGGCGCGGATGCGCTGGATGTTCGGGTTCCAGCGGCGCTTGGTGCGCACATGCGAGTGCGACACCGACATGCCCCACGAGGGACCTTTTCCGCAGACCTGACACTTTGCCGACATGGGGCGAAAGCCTAACAGCGGCCTCTCAAGGTCCCCAACCGCCGAATCAAGATCTCAGCGCCTTTCGGAGTGCGCGAAATCATTACGATCAGCGGCGTGTCTGGGCTCGATCGGCTGAATGCCGACCACTTCCGTGAGATCGTCGTCACCTTTCGTGACACGGTGCGGCGCCACCAAGCGGCCATCAACCGACTGAACGTCTACCCCGTGCCCGACGGTGACACCGGCACGAATATGTCACGCACACTCGATGCGGTCATTGCCGAGATCGACACGGCGACCGACACTTCCATGGCGGGCATCTGTGCGGCAGTCAGCCACGGGTCTCTGATGGGTGCACGCGGAAACAGCGGTGTCATCCTGTCGCAGGTCTTGCGCGGGTTGGCTGCTCGGTTCTCCGGTGCGGACGTAGTCGACGCGACGGTCTTCGCCGAGGCGATGACCGCAGCTGCCAAGTCGGCGTACGAAGCCGTGTTGAAGCCGATCGAGGGGACCATCCTCACGGTGGTGCGCGAATCGGCCGAAGCTGCAACGGTGAACGCCGCCCGCGGTGCGGCACTCGTCGAGGTTCTCGTCGCCACCAGAAACGCCGGGCGCGATGCATTGCGTCGCACACCCGAGATGCTTCCCGTGTTGAAGCAAGCCGGCGTCGTCGATGCCGGCGGCGCAGGTTTCCTTTTGTTGCTTGACGCGGCACTTCACGTTGCGGCGGGCGAGGCACTTCCCGAACCCGACGAATCGGCCGGCCCCGACCTCGATTCGCTCGACGCGGTTTCGCACCGCATAACCGAGGGTGCCGTTGACGTCAGCGAATTGCGCTACGAGGTGATGTTTCTTCTCGATCTTGCCGACGACAAGCACCGCGCATTCATGGAAGCGTGGGGAAAGATCGGCGATTCGATCGTGGTCGTCGGCGGGGACGGCATCTACAACTGCCACATTCACACCAACGACATCGGCGCCGCAATCGAGGCACCCCTCGAACTCGGTGGCCGTCCGAAGGCAATCAGGGTCACCGATCTATTCGAAGAAGTTGCCGACGAGCACGCGAAACGTGAAGCGGAACTCGGAGTCGATGCCGACAGTGTCGTCCACCCCGGCCGGCCCGCGGTGCACTACTCATCGTTGCCGCCGGTTACTTGCGCGGTGGTGGCCGTCGCGAGCGGTGAAGGAATAGCGGAACTGTTCGGTCAGCTCGGTGTTCACGGAGTGATTTCCGGCGGCCAGACGC
>CAYFLC010000245.1:0-1988 GCA_964343885.1 uncultured Bifidobacterium sp. | reverse complement strand
ATTCTCGAGATGCTGAACGTTGAACCGCCTGCGGTGATCAAGGGCGTGACACAGAATCCGATCGAGGGCGTCAGCTTTGCCCACACGTTCGCAGGCGACGACAAGCCCACCAAGCACATCACGCAGTACTACGAAATGCTCGGCTCGCGTGCGATTTACCACGACGGGTGGAAGGCCGTGGTGTTCCACCCGCCGGCAATGATCGCCTACGACGGCAGCGATGCAACACGGCCATTCGACGCCGACATCTGGGAGCTCTACAACGTCGCCGAAGACTTCTCCGAGTGCAACGATCTCGCCGAATCTCGTCCCGACAAGTTGAAGGAACTGCAGGAACTGTGGTGGACCGAGGCCGACAGGTACCAGGTGCTTCCGCTGAACAACCAGCCCGGCCGCTTCAGCGACCGTCGCCACCTGCGCGAGCGCTACGTCTACATGTCGGGCATCTCGCCACTTCCCGAAAACACCGCGCCGAACCTGAAGAACCGCTCCTTCCAAATCGCCGCGGCGCTCAACGTGCCGGCCACCGGCAACATCGACGGTGTGCTCGTTGCACACGGAAGTCACTCGGGCGGCTATTCGCTTTACGTGAAGGGGCGCCGCGTGCACTACGCATCGAACTTCCTCGGTGCGTTCACCACGACGATTTCCGCGAGCATCGAACTTCCACCCGGTGACGTTCTCGTTCGCGCGGTCTTCACATCGACGGGACGGTTCAAGGGCTCGATGCAGTTGTATTACGGCGACGTGCCGGTCGGTGAAGGCGACATTCCCATCACCACACCGGTCACGTTCGGCGTCGACCCGTTCACGGTCGGCTACCAACGCATGACACCCATCACCGAAGACTTGAAGGGCAAGGCCGAGATTCCCGAAGGTGTGCTCGTCAATGTCGTGATCGATGCACTCGGGCCGGTCTATAAAAACCAAGAGGGCGAGGCGCGCACCGCGTTGAGCACGCAGTGAGCACCTCGCCCTGACTCAGGGTTCGGTAACGACTAGCTGATCGTCACCGAGATCTTCTTGGTGGTGGTCTTCGGCTTCGGAACCTTGGCCGTCTTCGGCGGTGTGATCTTCACCGTCAACTTGCACGTTCCGGCCTTCACGCCCTTCACCTTGCCGGCCGCAACCGTGCAGATGGTCTTCGTCGTGGATGTCGCTACGACCGTCGACTTCGCCACCACAGTGACACCGAGTGTCTTCAGTGCCGACAAGACGGTCGCAGTCTTCTTCACGCCAACCGTGACGCCCTTGGCGACGGTTGTCGTGCCGCCAGTGGTCGTTGTTCCACCGGTTGTGGTACCACCCGTTGTGGTGCCACCAGTCGAAGTCGTACCCCCGGATGCAGTCGCACCGCTCTTCACCGTTGCCTTGAACGCTCCACCCGCGGTTCCCACCGCAAGCTTCACTCCGGTGGCGAACGCGCGAACACCAAACGTCTTCACGCTCGCTGCTGCAACCTTGTCGCCCGACTGATTCGGAAGTTCAAGATCGGGAACCGCACCGGTGTTCTTGCCCGTCGATGAGTTGTTCACTTCGACGACCTGGTCCGTCGTCGGCGTCACTGAAGCCGGCGGGGTTGCCGTACCGGCTGCAACTTCGCTGCCCTTCAGGCCCATGTTCGTGAAGCTCGTCTCGACCGACTTCACGTCGCCATTGCCCGAAGCAACAGCAACAGTGACATCGCCCGATGTTGCGTCGGCCTGCACGGCGAGAGCGGTGGTCGACTGACCCTGCTGAGGTGGATTGTTGTTATTGCTGGCCGCGGCCGACGTCTTCAGTTCGAAGAACTTCGTTCCGCCGTCGATCGACATGAACACTCCGGTCGAACCCGCAACCGCGATGAGACCCGTGTCGCAGTCGACCTTCATCTCGGTGTAGGTGCCCGATGTTGTACCCGTAGCTGCATGAGCCGGAGCCGATGTCACCGCGCTGATCTTGTAGATGCCCTTGCCGGACACCGAGATGAACGCCGTGTCGGCGACCTT
>CAYFLC010000244.1:0-2002 GCA_964343885.1 uncultured Bifidobacterium sp. | reverse complement strand
GTCATGACGTGTCATCTCGCGTTGCGCGAAATGGGCCAGGTTTGGCTGCCCCTCCAGCGCCATTGGCGACTGAACGAACGCCACTACGGCGGGCTCCAGGGCCTCGACAAGAAGGCGACGACCGAGAAGCACGGTGCCGAACAGACCAACCTGTGGCGCCGCAGCTACGACGTTCCGCCCCCGCCGGTCGAGGCCTCGAGCCCCGAACACCCGCTCAATGATCCTCGGTATCGCTTCGTCGATCGGAATGACCTTCCGGCCACGGAATGCCTGAAAGACGTGGTGGCTCGTGTTCTTCCGTACTGGAACGAGTCTGTCGTGCCTCAACTCAAGTCCAACATGAATGTGCTCGTCACAGCACACGGCAACAGCCTCCGCGCCCTCGTCATGTATCTCGAGGGAATCAGTGAGGCCGATATTGCCGAACTGAACATTCCCACGGGTGTTCCGCGTCAGTACACCTTCGATGCTTCGATGAAGGTCGTCGCTGTGAAATATCTCGGTGATGCAGACGCCATCGCCGCGGCAGCAGCCGCCGTCGCGAACCAATCGAAGTAGCTCGGCACGCGTCGAACGTCACGCGTGACACCCGACGCAGTGAAAAACACATGTTGAAAATCGGCTTATGCTGACGACATGGCCTCGAAAAAGACCCCGCTCCAGTACCTCGCTCAAGTGCCCCTCTTTTCTTCATGCAGCAGTCGTGACCTTGGCAAGATCGCCAAGGCCTCCGAGCGCGTCACGCTGAAGGCGGGCACGACGCTCATCACGCAGGGCACTGCTGGCAAGCAGGCCTACGTTCTGCTGAACGGCACCGCAACCGTCAAGCGCAACGGCAAGAAGATCGCCACCGTGCAGGCCGGCTCGATGGTGGGCGAACTGTCGCTGCTTGATCAAGGCTCGCGCACCGCAACAGTCGTGTGCGATACCGACTGCGACGTTTTGGTTCTCGAACAGCGCAAGCTTCTCGCCGTCATCGACGAGGTTCCGGCCGTCGGCCACAAGTTGCTCGCCGCACTTGCCACCCGCATTCGCGACCTCGACCGCGCCCACTTCGGCTGAGCCACAGGGTCGATTCGACCCACTTCGACTACCTCGCTGACCACCCCAGCCTCGGCTGAGGGCAAGTAGGGTTGCCTTCGCTATGAGCAGCTCGAGTGCCCCTGTACAAAACGACGGCGCGCCCCGTCGTTTCAAGCCCCACCAACTGTCGATTGCCATCGGCATCGGTGTCGGCGCCTTCACCGTTGTTTCGGGTGTCATCCCACAGTTCACGAAGTGGCACGACACATCGCCGGTAGCGCGCGAGGTCTTCCACGGCATTCCCGGTCCGCTGCAGGCCGCCTTCTACACGGTCATTCCCATGCTCATCGTGTGGGGTTCGTTGCGCTTCGCCGATCGCGTGCGCAACTGGGAACGCGGTGCGCCCGATCGTCGTCGCACCAACCCAAAGAACGTCAAGCGTCGCCTCGCCGACTACCGCGCAGGTGTGTACATGCGCACCCTTCTGCGCGACTCGGCTGCCGGCCTGATGCACTCGCTCATCTACTTCGGATTCCTCGTACTCCTCGGCGTCACGACAGTTCTCGAAATCGACCACCAGATGCCCGAGAGCCTGAAGTTCCTCCACGGTCGCGTGTACCAGGCCTACGTGGTTGTCGGTGATCTCGCGGGCCTCGTCTTTACCGCGGGTGTTATTTGGGCGATTCTCCGCCGCTACGTGCAGAAGCCGTACCGCATCCGCATCAAGACGAAGCCCGAGCATGCGGCCATCCTCGGCGTGTTGCTGGCAATCGGCGTCACCGGTTTCGGCGCCGAAGCGTTCCGCATTGCTCAGCAAACTGCGTCGGGAACCGACATGTCGTTCGAAAAGTGGAGCTTCGTCGGCTATCCGCTCTCGCAGTTGTTCGATGGTTACGCCGTCAACACCTTGAACACGTGGCATCAGATCTGGTGGGGTGCGCATGTTCTCGCGTTCATCGCGTTCCTCGCTCTCCTGCCG
>CAYFLC010000243.1:273-2005 GCA_964343885.1 uncultured Bifidobacterium sp. | reverse complement strand
GCAGCGCGACAAGATCACCGAGTCGGCAACGTTCCTCACCGAGAACTTCCACCGTGCACCGCTGTTGTTGGTGCCGTGCATCATGGGACGTCTCGACAACGCGTCGGTCTTCCAAGGTGCTTCGGCGTGGGGTTCGCTGCTTCCCGCGGTGTGGTCGTTCATGATGGCGCTGCGCGAGCGCGGCATGGGTTCAGCGTGGACCACGATTCACCTCATCGGCGAAGGCGAGAAGCAGGCCGCTGAAGTTCTTGGCATTCCCTACGACCAGGTGTCGCAAGGTGGACTCTTCCCCATCGCGTACACCGTGGGCACCGACTTCAAGCTCGCCAAGCGCCTGCCACTCGACACGGTGATGCACTGGGACACCTGGGGCTCCCGCTAACCCCCAACTTCGAAGGGTTCTCGGTGTGTAAGTGCTCGGAAACCGAGTCATTTCACACCGAAATCCCTTAAAGATCAGTCGACGAGGCGGAGGCCCGACGGAGCGATCGACGGTGCGGCCTGCGGTAGGTCGACCACGAACTCGGTGCGGTGCGCCGGGAACACGTGGCGCGACAACAACACTGGCTGACCTTTCACGTTCGATGTGACTCGCTCGCATCGCAAGACGGGCGAACCGACCGGAACGTGCAACAACTTCGCATCGTCGACCGATGCAGCGTCGGCGCCAATTGTTTGCGTCGCACCCTGCAGCGGAACGTCGAGCAGTTCGTAAAACGGTGACTGCTCGACATCTTTGCGCGAGAGGTGCTGACCAAGGTCGGCTGGACACCACACGGTGACAATTGCGAACGGTTCACCGTCGGCCATGTTCAATCGCTTCACGCGCAGAACCTGTTGCGTGTTCAACACCTTCGACACGAACTTCGGTGCTCGTTCGAACGCGAATTCGAGAATGCGACGTTCCGACACGACCCCGCTCTCGGCCATTTGCTCTTCGATGGTTGCCAACCGACCGAGCGGCTGACGCAACGGGTCGCCGGCCACGAACCAGCCGAAACCCTGACGCGCGTCGACGAGTCCTTCGTCACGCAACAACTCCAACGCACGTCGCACGGTGACACGGCTCGCATCGAATTCGCCCGATAATTCCGACTCACTGGGCAACATTCGCCCCGCAGCAAACTCGCCGGCGAGCACACGATCGCGAAGGGCGTCGGCGATTTGCTGATAGCGGATGGAGCGCACTTGTATTAGAGTTGTCTACAAGCTGACAAAAAGCAACCCCCAAAGGGCACGCCAACAAAAGGAGCCGCCGTGGCCGTTTCCGCAGGAACCCCGATCGAACTCGTCAACAAGGTCTACGGCACGCTGCCCGAGCGCGCAGCCCTCGGTCGCAAGCGACTCGGTCGGCCGCTTTCGCTCGCCGAGAAGATCCTCATCAATCACTTGGTTGATCCAGCGAACCAAGAGATGGAACGTGGACGCAGCTACGCCGACTTCAACCCCGACCGCGTCGCGATGCAGGACGCAACTGCGCAGATGGCGCTGCTGCAGTTCATGACGGCAGGTCTTCCCGAAGCAGCGGTTCCGTCGACCGTTCACTGCGACCACCTCATCACAGCAAAGGTCGGCGCAAAGATCGACATGGGTGTTGCCGTCGACACCAACAAAGAGGTCTACGACTTCCTGCGTTCGGTTTCGGCGAAGTACGGCATCGGCTTCTGGGGCCCCGGCAGTGGCATCATCCACCAGGTCGTGCTCGAGCACTACGCATTCCCCGGCGGAATGA
>CAYFLC010000243.1:0-263 GCA_964343885.1 uncultured Bifidobacterium sp. | reverse complement strand
ACGTGATGACGGGTTTCCCCTTCAACGTCCGCTGGCCGAAGGTCATCGGCGTGAAGCTGACCGGTGAACTGTCGGGTTGGTCGAGCCCTAAAGACGTCATCCTCGAAGTCGCGCGCTTGCTCACCGTCGAAGGCGGTACGGGCGCAATTGTCGAATACTTCGGCCCCGGCGCCGACAGCATCTCGGCAACTGGCAAGGCAACCGTGTGCAACATGGGTGCCGAAATCGGCGCAACGTGTTCGGTCTTCGCATACGACCACAAC
>CAYFLC010000242.1:356-2025 GCA_964343885.1 uncultured Bifidobacterium sp. | reverse complement strand
GTTTTTCCCAGTCCGGCGGTGCGAGCTCGAGGAAGTGGCCACCGCGGCTGATGCCATCGGCTGCATCAATCAGAGTTGTCGACTTGTAGACGATCGTTCCCCCGGTGGGTCCAACTTCGCCCACCGTTGGATCCGAAGAGATTGTGAAGTCACTCGAAGCGATGTACACGCGTGACAAACCGTCGCTCGAGTAGCGCTCGATACGCGCGCTCATGGCGGCACCCTTCAGACCGTGGAAGACGTTCGTGTCACCGAATTCCACATGCCCATTCATGATGTTCAATCGCCGGCTGTTCGAGAACCAGCCGAATTTTCCGTCGGCGGGCCGATACCCGTACTCGACCGAAATCGTTTCAGGTTGATCGATGACGTTGCCGTCCCGGTCGAGAAGGTCGAACGAGGGAAGTGTCGAGCCGGATGCAAGCGACGTCGGCACCTTCAAGTTGGTCGTCACACAAGGACCCGGCCGAACCGCCAGGTCGGCTCCGGTTCCGGTTGCAAACGGCCGGTCAGAACCGACCACTGACAACGAGTAGGTCGGCTTCACGGTGCCAACCTTGCCGTGCAAGGTGCCATCGGCGAATGCCAGCGTGCCGTCGGCCTGCGTTGTCGAACCGACCGACCCGACACCGGGAATCGTCATCGTTCCCGTGAAGTCACCCGTCACGGCGTTCCCCGCGCTGTCGGTGACCTTGAGGATTGATCCGACCTTCAGACCCTGACCGCCACCGAGACTTGTCGCTTGACGCACGAAGGCAAAACCGGCCGGTGCTCCGGCTCCGAGTGTCACAGGTACCGACGCCATGGGAAGGCCCTGTTGTGGCGCGAACTGCAGGGCGTAGCGACCGACAGCGCCTGTGAGTTTCAGATTCGAAAACTTCGCGATGCCACTCGCATCGGTTCGCGCGATCGTGTTCTCCAACGACACAACCTTCCCCGGAGCCTGCAGGACTTCGGCAACAACCATTACTCCGGCGGGCACAGGGGCACCGGATGAATCAAGGACCACCACACTGGGCTGTTCGGGGAATGGCACACCGCTCTGAGCAGAAGACGATGGCTTTGACAAAACGGTCGCAATACGCCCGTCGGCTTTCGATATCACGAGATATCGCGTGTACATCAGTCCAGAGTTGTTCGAGTCTTGGGCAAAGTAGTAACAGAACGTCGGGCTCAATCCTGCTGCTCTGAACGGTGGGAAAATTGCGACACCCTGGTCATTGGTCTTTACCATCGCGTACGACTGCATGCCGCCGCAGCGGCCGGAAACGGACACCTGGCGATCGACGATGGGGTTTCCGAATTTGTCGACCGCCCGAACTTGGGTTGGAACATCGAATTCAACGTTTTCAACCACGTAC
Source organism: uncultured Bifidobacterium sp. (assembly GCA_964343885.1). Lineage (GTDB taxonomy): Bacteria > Actinomycetota > Acidimicrobiia > Acidimicrobiales > Ilumatobacteraceae > F1-20-MAGs119. The sequence goes on along the minus strand of CAYFLC010000242.1, from coordinate 664 downwards.
TTCTGTTCCGCAAGGAAGACAAGTTCGGAGATGTAACCCGATACAAGCCTGACGTTCGCTCGCGTCGGAGGAAGGCCGCTCGACACGAAATCGAGCGGCAATTTTTCGATTGGAGTTCCCTCGACGACGAATCTGTCGAACCACGCCGTGCCCCCGGATCCAGTCTGCGCAACTGCACCCGTCAGCGTGATACCGGCTGTCGAAGTGATCTCGATCTTGCGACCTTCATCGGGAATGACATTGCCCATTGAATCGAGAACGCGAGCCATCAGCGGATCGCTAACCCCGTTTCAACCGGAACCAATCCC
>CAYFLC010000242.1:0-346 GCA_964343885.1 uncultured Bifidobacterium sp. | reverse complement strand
TAACCACCGTTCCATCGTGAACCATCTCCGGAATGGACAAGATGTCGACGGAAGCCGGCAGTCCGACACCCAGCTCGATGCGAATGGAATCTGCGAACGTTTTCCCGCCCGTACTGAATTCGATGACATAACTTCCCACTGCGCCAGCGACCGACATTGCACCGAATGTCACCCGGCCGTTGTCATCGGAGGATTCGATCGTGTCGGACAGCACCGGCTTGACGGTCGAGTCGGGGCTCTCGACGATCTTCGCCGTTACGTCGACACCTGACTTCTTGACCGAGTTTCCGAAGCGATCGATCAATACGACGACGGGTTGACGTGCGAAGGCAAGTCCACTCGACGC
>CAYFLC010000241.1:0-2026 GCA_964343885.1 uncultured Bifidobacterium sp. | reverse complement strand
TGGGAATAGGGCCAAGTAGGCACTTCGGGCTTTTGCCCTTACACTTTCCCCCGCACCATTTACATAGGTGCGCTGCGCTCGTAGCTCAATGGATAGAGCATTTGACTACGGATCAAAAGGTTAGGGGTTCGAGTCCCTTCGAGCGCGCTGGTTGACTTGCCGAGCGCTTCTCACCTGAGGAAGGGGCGCAGTTCCACTCGACGGTTGCAGGCCTGTGAACCACGCAGTGCCAGCAGTCGCGCCTCGTCGTCACTTGCACATTCGATGATCCAGAAGCCGCTGTAGAAATCGTCGGTTGAGAACAGCGATCCCGATTGTTCGAGGTTTGCTCCACCGCGGTTGTCGATGAACGTTGCCGTCTTCGGAGCCCCAATGCCGGCGGCCATCACCCAGTTGCCGTTGCGTTCGAGGTCGTCATTGAAAGCATCGATGGCTGCCATCTCGTCGCCCGATGCGGTGTTGGTCTGGCTGTCGATCACGAAGATGATGTAACGCATGGGTGCGAGCCTACGTCCGTTCCGTAGGCTCGAATCGATGGCGCCCGTCGACAAGAGCCGCGAAGCACACTTTCCGGCGATCGAAAAGAAGCACGGCCAACCGATGGCCCACTGGCACCGGGTGATGGAGACCATCGCCGACCTGAAGTACCCGGAACAGATTGCTTTTCTGCGCGAGAACCACGGGTTCAGCCAGGCGCACGCGAATGCGTTGGTGATGTATTCGAGGGGGTCAACCAGTGCACGACGGTTTGCGACGGTCGACGACTACCTGAAGTCACTCAACAAGGAACAGCAAGCAACTGTCACCGCGATTCTTGATGCCGCTCACAAGAAATTTCCGAAGTTGGAAATCGTCATCGCGTGGAATCAACCGATGTTTAAGCAGGGCAAGGATTACGTGTTCGGTCTGTCGGTAGCTTCGAAACACGTGTTGCTCGCCCCGATGGCCAAGAACGGAGTCGCCAAGGTCGAGTCACTGTTGGGGGGTCTCGAGGCGAACAAGAAGACGATCCGTGTTCCGCTCGGCTGGAAAGTCGACGCGAGGTTGCTTCAGCAGATCATCCGTGATCGCCTCGACGAATTGTCAGGCGAGTAGGCGCGGGGCGACCGCGGCGTGGATCGCGGCCTGCACGTCGTCTTTGGGAAGCGTGCCGTCAATGAGGATCCAACGGTTGGGGTCGGCGGCAGCCATTTCGGCGAAACCGTCGGCGATGCGGGCGAAGAAGTCGGCTCCTTCGCGTTCGAACCGGTCGAGATTGCGTTTGGCGAGGCGGCGTTCGGCTTCCTCGCGCGGGATGCGGATCCACACGACGATGTCGGGAAGTACCTGATTGAGCGCCCATTCGTTGATGCGTTTGATTTCGTCGACGCCGAGACCACGGCCGTAACCCTGGTAGGCGAGTGTTGAGTAAACGCTGCGGTCGCTGACGACATGGCGACCGCTGGTGAGAGTCGGTTCGATGAGCTCGCTCATCAACTGTGCACGGTCGGCGGTCATGAGAAGAAGCTCGGTGCGCGGGTTGATGTCGGTGTTGTCGGGGTCGGCGAGAATCGCACGCAACATGGCGCCGACGCGGGTGCCACCCGGTTCGCGTGTTGCAACGGCATCGAGCGTTTCGGCGAGTCGTTTGACGTGCGTGCTCTTGCCGCAGCCCTCGAGACCTTCGAATGCGATGTACTTGCCGCGTGCCATCAGTCGACAGTCTTGTCGACGCTCTTCTTCGGTGCTGACTTCTTTGCAGCCGCCTTCTTCGCCGGTGCCTTTTTGGCTGCCGCTTTCTTGGCGGGGGCCTTCTTTGCGACGGCCTTCTTGGCGGCGCGCTTCTTCGGTGCACCACCGTTTTCGGCGAGGTACTGACGGCGCAGTTCGAGAAGCTCGTAGGCGCGTTCGGGAGTCATGTCGGCAAGGATGTCGCCACGCTTGAGGCCCGCGTTTGTTTCGCCATCGGTGACGTATTCGCCGAAGCGACCGTCTTTTGCGACAACGGGCTTGCCGCTCACGGGGTCGTTGCCGAATTCCTTGAGAG
>CAYFLC010000240.1:1145-2031 GCA_964343885.1 uncultured Bifidobacterium sp. | reverse complement strand
GCCAGTACCTGCACTGAGAGAAACGGATACACAATGAAGCGAATTTCCCACTGGATCGACGGCAAGGTTCTGGAAGGCAAGTCGGGCCGCAGCGGCAAGGTCTTCAACCCGGCGACGGGTGAAGTTCAGGCCGAAGTCGACTTTGCCGACCTGGCCGAAGTCGACCGCGCCGTTGCCACGGCCAAAGCTGCGTTGCCCGCATGGCGAGCCACCAACCTTTCGCGCCGCGCCGAAATCATGTTCAACATGCGCGAGCTCGTCGACGCGAATCGCAAGGAAATCGCGTCGCTGCTCTCGCTCGAACACGGCAAGGTGCTGTCCGACGCCCTCGGTGAAGTTGCGCGCGGTCTCGAGAACATCGAGTTCGCCTGTGGCATTCCGCACCTGTTGAAGGGCTCGTACAGCGAACAGGCATCGTCGGGTGTCGACGTCTACAACATCCGCCAGCCACTTGGCGTCGTTGCCGGCATCACGCCGTTCAACTTCCCCGCCATGGTTCCGATGTGGATGTTCGCAACGGCGCTCGCGTGCGGCAACACATTCGTGTTGAAGCCCAGCGAAAAGGATCCGTCGGTCACGATGTTCGTGGCCGAACTGCTGAAGCAGGCCGGCCTGCCCGACGGCGTGTACAACGTCGTCCATGGCGACAAACTCGCCGTCGATCGTCTGCTCGAACACCCCGACATCGCGGCAGTTTCGTTCGTGGGTTCGACCCCGATCGCGAAGTACATCTACGAAACCGGCACACGCAACGGCAAGCGCGTACAGGCACTCGGCGGAGCCAAGAACCACATGTTGGTTCTTCCCGATGCCGACCTCGACATGGCAGCCGATGCTGTCGTCAGCGCGGCCTACGGCTCGGCCGGCGAGCGCTGCATGGCCATTT
>CAYFLC010000240.1:0-1135 GCA_964343885.1 uncultured Bifidobacterium sp. | reverse complement strand
GCCAAGCAGGGCGCAACCGTGGTGGTCGACGGCCGCAACGGCGCACCATCGGGTGGCTTCTTCCTGAAGCCGAGCCTCATCGACAACGCGAAGCCCGGTATGGCGTGTTACGACGACGAGATCTTCGGACCCGTGCTCACGGTGGTTCGCGTCTCGAGCTACGACGAGGGCGTCAAGCTGATCAACGACAACCAGTACGGCAATGGAACGGCGATCTTCACCCGCGACGGCGGCGTTGCCCGTCAGTTCCAGTTCGACATCAACGTCGGCATGGTCGGCATCAACGTGCCAATTCCGGTTCCCGTGTCGTACTACTCGTTCGGCGGCTGGAAGGCCTCGCTCTTCGGTGACCAGCACATGTACGGGCCCGAGGGAATCAACTTCTTCAGCCGCAGCAAAGTTGTGACGTCGCGTTGGCCCGACCCGCGCACATCGACCATCGACCTCGGCTTTCCGCAGAACCGCTGACGAACGGAGCAACGACAGATCATGGAACTCGGCGTCGTCCTGCAGACAACACCGCCCGCGGCACGGGTCATCGAACTCGCCAAGCGGGCAGAAGCGTTCGGGTTCACGTACGTGTGGACTTTCGACAGCCACATCCTGTGGGAAGAGCCGTACCCGATCTACTCGAAGATCCTCGACACCACGAACAACGTGATCGTCGGCCCGATGGTCACCAACCCAGCAACGCGTGACTGGACCGTCACGGCGAGCCTCTTCGCCACGCTGAACGAGATGTACGGCAACCGCACAGTCATCGGTATCGGCCGCGGCGACTCGGCGGTGCGCGTTACCAACGGCAAGCCCACGACGCTCGCAACGTTGCGCGAGAGCATTCACGTGATTCGCGAACTGGCGAACGGCCGCGGCGTCGAATACAACGGTTCCGAGATCCGCTTCCCATGGGCATCAAAGAGCCGTGCGGAAGTATGGGTTGCGGCGTACGGCCCGAAGGCGCTGCAGTTGACCGGCGAGGTGGGTGACGGATTCATTCTTCAGCTCGCCGACCCCAGCATCACCGCGTGGACCATCAAGGCCGTGCGTGATGCGGCCGCAGCGGCCGGGCGCGACCCGAAATCGGTGAAGATCTGCGTCGCAGCCCCTGCCTACGTGGGTAACGACATGGCGCACA
>CAYFLC010000239.1:0-2035 GCA_964343885.1 uncultured Bifidobacterium sp. | reverse complement strand
TTCATCCAGCGCAAGCTGTATCCGAACGTCGACTTCTACTCGGGTCTCATCTATCAGGCACTCGGTTTCCCCGTCGACATGTTCACGGTGCTCTTCGCGATTCCGCGTACGGCCGGCTGGTTGACGCACTTCGCCGAACTGTTGGGCGACAAAGAGCAGAAGATCAGCCGTCCACGCCAGTGGTACAAGGGCCCCGAAGAGCGCAACTACGTGCCGATCGCAGCCCGCTGAGATTCGCTGGCATCCAACATGACCCGCACCGCAATCGTCACCGGGGCGGCATCGGGACTCGGTAACGCTCTTGCAGCGCTCCTCGTTGAACGGGGAGACCGTGTGGTCGGCGTCGACCTCGACGGTGGCGATAGGCGTGCGAAGGTCGAATCCGTCGGTGCAACTTTCGTTGCCTGCGACGTCACCAATCTTGATCAGTGGAATACGGCAGCGAATGCTGCGCACGACACGCTCGGCAAACTCGACCTCGTTTTCCTCAACGCCGGCGTGATGACCCGATTGCCCAATCAAGCCATCGACGACGACCCCATCGCCCTCACCGCCACCGATGGCTACCGACGGGTGTTCGGCGTCAATGTCGACGGCGTCATCTTCGGCACTCACGCAGTCGCACCACTTCTGGCCGATGGCGCCGCCATCACCGTCACCGCATCAACTGCGGCACTCGGCCCCCTTCCCTTCGACCCGTACTACGCCGCCACGAAACACGCGGTTGCCGGCTTCGTGCGAAGTGTCGGCCCGGTCTTCGCAGCGCGCGGCCAGCGCGTCAACGCACTGTGCCCCGGTGGCATCGATACCAACATCGTTCCCGATCCACTGCGCGCATCGATGCCGGCTTCCACGTTCCGACCCGCGGGCGACGTTGCCCGCGCACTGATCGCCGTGTCGGAAACAACAGGTTCGGGAGGGCTCTACACCCTTACGGACGACGACACGTTCATTGCCCCAGCCTGAGGGGTGAATGCTCGTCAGGAAATGTCGACGACGATCTTGCCGGCGTTGGCGTTGGCACCCATGTGCTCGTGGGCCTTGGCAATGTCGTCGAACGGATAACGCGAATCGATGACGGGCTTCAACGCACCGGAATCGAACAACGGCAACATCTCGGCCGCAAATCGTTGGCTGATGGCGATCTTCTCGTCGATCGGCCGCGCGCGCAACACGGTACCGATGATGCGGGCACGCTTGAACATCAGTGCACCCACGTTGACCGCCTGTGGGGCTCCGGCCATGGTGCCCACCTGAACGATGCTGCCCTTCACTGCAAGACATGCGATGTTTCGATCGACGTAATCGCCGCCGATGACATCGAGAATCGTGTCGACTCCCCGACCCTTCGTGAAGGTCTTCACCGCGTCGACGAAGTCGGTTTGGGTGTAGTCGATGATGAGGTCAGCCCCGAGATGACGACACGCGGCCATCTTCGAAGTTGAACACGTGACGATCACGCGCGCACCGATTGCTCGACAGATCTGAATCGCAGCGGTTCCGACACCGGACGCACCGGCGTGCACCAAGGCGACACGACCCGACGTGAGACCACCCTGCACGACCAGTGCGTCCCACGCGGTGATGAACACTTCGGGAATCGCTGCAGCGTCGTTCACGTTCATGCCATGGGGCACACGAACCGCTTGGCGTTCGTGGATGACGAGTTTCTCGGCATAGGCACAGCCGTTGACGATTCCCATCACGGCATCGCCGAGCTTCCAATCGCGAACGCGTTCGCCGATGGCTTCAACGACACCCGAAAATTCGAGCCCCGGAATGTGGTTCGCGGCGGGAAAAGGGTTGGGGTACATCCCCATGCGCTCGAGCAGGTCGGCGCGGTTGAGTGCCGTTGCCCGCACCGACACCAGAACCTCTTCGGGCCCGGGAGTCGGTGCGGGAACTTCGGCGATGCGCAGAACTTCGGGCCCCCCGAATTCGGTGAGCACGACTGCGCGCACGGCTTACGCCATCTTCTTCTGCAGGCGCACGTCGAGTGCTTCGAGGAAGCCCTCGGTGGTGAGCCACGGCTGGT
>CAYFLC010000238.1:940-2045 GCA_964343885.1 uncultured Bifidobacterium sp. | reverse complement strand
GCCACGCCGCGCAGAACTGCGACGCCGTCGTCACCAGCGGCGGGGTCAGCATGGGTGACTACGACGTGGTCAAAGCGGTGCTCGGTCGCATCGCCGACATGCAGTGGATGCAGATCGCCATCAAGCCCGCCAAGCCCTTCGCTTTCGGAACGCTCAACGGCACTCCCATCTTCGGCCTGCCCGGCAACCCCGTGTCGTCGTTCGTCAGTTTCGAACTCTTTGCACGCCCCGCACTGCGCAAAATGGCCGGCCACCGCAACCCGCACCGACCCACCGTCGCCGTCACCGCCGGAACCGACTTCAAGCGCAACCCCGACGGCAAGGAACACTTCGCCCGCGCAGTGGTCACTACCGATGCACAAGGAAGGCTCAGCGCAACGCCAGTCAGCGCGCAGGGAAGCCACCAATTGGCCGCAACCGCGCTCGCCAACGCTCTGGTCATCCTTCCCGACGGAAACACCGTCGCGGCCGGTGACACCTTGCTGGCGCTCCTCCTATCCTTCTGACATGTCCGCACCGGCGCCGCTGATCGACCCGTTCGGTCGCACCGTGCGCGACCTGCGCATTTCGGTCACCGACCGCTGCAACTTCCGCTGCACCTATTGCATGCCCGAAGAAGGCATGAAGTGGCTCGACCGTTCCGAGGTTCTCACCTTCGAAGAGATCCAGCGTTTCGTGCGCATTTGTGTCGAACGTTTCGATGTCGACGGCATTCGCCTCACCGGGGGAGAGCCAACGGTCAGGGCACACCTTCCGGTTCTTGTCGAGAAGCTTGCAACACTGAAGCGCGCCAACGGCGAAACACCCGACATTGCCCTCACTACCAACGGTTCGACGCTGCGCAATGTCGCCGATGAACTGTTCGCAGCCGGTGTGAAGCGCATCAACATCAGCCTCGACACGCTGAAGCGCGACCGCTTCCTCGCCATGACCCGTCGAGACGAGCTCGACAATGTTCTCGAAGGAATCGAAGCGGCCAAGCGCGCCGGCTTCAACCCCGTGAAGATCAATGCAGTCGTCGAACGTGGTACCAACGATGACGAGATTGTCGACCTCGCCCGTTTCGGTCGCGACAACGGCGTCGAGATGCGCTTCATCGAGTTCA
>CAYFLC010000238.1:0-930 GCA_964343885.1 uncultured Bifidobacterium sp. | reverse complement strand
CAACAAGGTCGTCAGCCAAGACGAAATTATCGCCCGCATCGCCGAAGTGTTCCCGCTCGAACAACTCGCACAGCGCGGCGCAGCACCCGCCGACCGCTGGCGTTACCTCGACATGCAACCCAACACCAATGGCTCGACCGTCGGCGTGATTCCCAGTGTCACCAAGCCATTTTGCGGTGACTGCGACCGCGTGCGACTGACGGCCGAAGGACAGTTCCGCACATGCCTGTTCGCAACTCGCGAATTCGACATGCGCACCCTGTTGCGCAACGGTTCAAGCGACGACGAGATCGCGAACGAAATTCGCGCCGCCGTCGGTACCAAATGGGCAGGTCACCAAATCGGCCAGGTCACCTTCGTGCGCCCCGTGCGCACGATGAGCCAAATCGGCGGCTGACGCTTACTGCGGGAAGTAAACGATCTCGCCGCACGCCGGACACACGACGGCGTAACCGCCGTCATCGAACAACGGAACCTGACCGCAGTACGGGCACAGTTCACCCGACGTGAAGTCGGTCTGAATCAGATACTCGGGGTTGTAGTCGCCGTCATCCATGAGAACGTTCTACGCCCGGGGTGTCACAGCGGGCGGCGATGTTGAGCAGTTGTCGGCGCAGCATGATGCCGTCACCGGGAACCAGGAAAAACCGTTCGATCAACCGCCCGCCGGGGAAGTCGAGACGCCCGCGCATCCGCGTGACGAGGCGCGTGCCCTCAGCGCAGTCGCGCAGTTCGTAGGCCAGGGTGAAACCGACTCGTTTGGCCAATGCCCCCTTGCCCGACACTCGCAGCACGAGCGAACGAGGCGGGCCAACCACAACGGCCTCGAAGCCGACAAGCCCACCGGGAATAACGTCGCCTGACACGACGTTCTGCCACTCGGGTTTGTTCTCGCGTGCGCTGCGGCGACCGAGATTGTCGATCCAGTCG
>CAYFLC010000237.1:0-2057 GCA_964343885.1 uncultured Bifidobacterium sp. | reverse complement strand
GGAAGGTGCGGTCGGGGTTGGTGATGGCCTGACGCTTGGCCACCTCGCCGACGAGCACTTCGCCGGCCTTCGAGAACGCAACGACCGACGGGGTGGTGCGGGCGCCCTCGGAGTTGGGAATGACGACAGGGTCGCCTGCTTCGAGTACTGCCACAACGGAGTTGGTCGTACCGAGGTCGATTCCGACTGCCTTTGCCATGTCTTGCTCCTTAATTACTGGGGGTTTGAGAGGAGGATGAAGGATCCTGAGTGGATCTGACTCAACTTTAGACATCGTCCGAGCTGAAGACAACTCGTGCGACAGAAATCTTGAGTGTATGTGACTCAAGTCCTATCGCCTCTCCCCTCGCGGCCCAAAAGCGACAACAATGGCGAGATGCACGACCTCGTCATTCGCAACGCCCATTTGGTCGACGGAACGGGTGCCCCGGGCCGCCCGGCATCGATCGCCGTGTCCGATGGCGTTATCACCGAGGTGGCTCCCGACATCACCGGAAACGCACAGCGCACCATCGATGCGCAGGGCATGGTCGTCACGCCGGGGTTCGTCGACATTCACACCCACTTCGACGGCCAAGCCACGTGGGATCCGATCCTCGCACCCAGTTCACAGCACGGGGTCACCTCGATCGTCATGGGCAACTGCGGCGTCGGTTTCGCGCCGGCGAAACCATCGGACTCGGCACACGATTGGCTGATCGGACTTCTCGAAGGAGTCGAAGACATTCCCGGCACGGCTCTGGCCGAAGGCTTGTCGTGGGACTGGGAAACGTTCCCCGATTACATCGCGGCCCTGCAACGTCGTGAGTGGACGATGGACGTCGGCACGCAAGTCGCACATGCACCGTTGCGTGCCTACGTCATGGGCGAACGCGGTGCTGATCCGAACGAAGTTCCCACCGCCGACGAACTCACGACGATGACGCGCGCTGTACGCGACGGTTTGCGCGCGGGTGCGCTCGGCTTCACCACGAGTCGTACGTACATTCACCGCACGAAAGATGGCGCACCGCTCGGAACACGTTTCGCCGGAATCGACGAACTCGCTGCCCTCACTTCTGCACTGACCGACGAGAACATGGGCGTCATTCAGTTGATCTCCGACGCCTACCTCAGCGAAGACGAAGATCTTGCGACGCGCGAGATGGCATTGATGGAAGAACTCGCCCGCGCGTGCGGTCGACCGATGTCGATGACGGTTCAGCAGCCCCTCGATGCACCGTCGCGCTGGAAGCGTATGGTCGACTGGACCATCGACGCTGCGTCACGTGGCATCGACCTCAAGACGCAAATTGCCCCACGCCCCATTGGTGTTTTGCACGGTCTCGACGCGTCGATCACACCATTCGTGTTGTGCCCGACCTTTGGTCTCGTGATGCGTCTCCCCCGCAACGAGCGAATCGCCGAGCTGTCGAAGCCAGAGGTGCGCGAGAAGATCCTGCGCGAACATCCCGAGCAACTGGGACGCGCATCAGGAGTACTGCACAACCTTTGTGCCGAGTTCGGATCGCTGTTCCCGATGTCCGATCCGGTTGATTACGAACCGAGTCCGGAATCGTCGATCGCGGCGATCGCGGCTCGTGAGGGTCGTACTCCTACCGAAGCGGCTTACGACTTTCTTCTTCGTGACAACGGCAAGCAACTGCTGTACATGCCCCTGTTCAACTACGTCTCGGGCAATCTCGATGCTGTGCGCGAGATGCTCCTTTCACCACGATCGATCATCGGTCTTTCCGACGCGGGTGCACATTGCGGCGCGATTTGTGACGCGTCATTCACCACGACGGCACTGTCGCACTGGTCGCACAACCGTTCGCGTGGCGAGAAACTGCCGCTCGAATTCATGGTGCACCACGTCACCCAGCGCACGGCTCAGCACGTCGGTTGGAATGATCGCGGTGTCGTTGCCCCCGGCCTGATCGCCGACCTCAATGTCATCGACATCGATCACCTCTCCGCAGCTCCGCCGCGACTCGTGAACGACTTGCCTGCGGGCGGCCGGCGCTTGGTGCAGGATGCGCGCGGCTATGTGGCCACGGTGAAGAGCGGTGTCGTCA
>CAYFLC010000236.1:1058-2058 GCA_964343885.1 uncultured Bifidobacterium sp. | reverse complement strand
TCTGGTCGACGTTGCTCAAGAGCTCATCGTCCGCGAAAACGACTGTGGAACCACGCTCGGTATTTGGGTCGAGAACGTCCAGAAGGACACGGCCAACACACGTGCGTACCTCGAGACGAAGCTCTTCGGTCGTGCGTTGCTCAGCGATGTCACATTGGCCGACGGAACCGTGCTCGAGAAGAACCGCATTCTCTCCGACGACGACGTTGCGAACCTGCGCGACGACGCATCGGTCAACCGCGTGCGCGTTCGCTCGGTGCTCACGTGCGACGCCGAACTCGGCATTTGTGCGCTGTGCTACGGACGTTCACTCGCAACCGGCAAGTCCATCGAACTCGGTGAAGCCGTCGGCGTCATCGCTGCACAGTCGATCGGTGAACCAGGAACGCAGCTCACCATGCGTACGTTCCACACCGGTGGTGTCGCCGGAAAAGACATCGCAGGCGGTTTGCCGCGCGTCGTCGAACTCTTCGAGGCCCGCACACCGCGTGGTTCGGCACGTCTTGCACGCGCATCCGGTGTCATTCGAATCGGTGAAGACGAAGGCAAGGGCATCCCCGTGACCGTCGTCGATGACAAGGGCGAAGAGCACCTCACGTTGCTGCCCACCGGTAGCCGTCTCATGCCGAACATCCGTGATGGCGCCGAGGCACATGCCGGCGAACCGCTCACCGACGGTCCGTACGACCCGAAGGAGCTTCTCGAGATCAAGGGCATCCGCGAAACGCAGGTGTACCTCGTCGAGGAAGTGCAGAAGGTGTACCGCGACCAGGGCGTGTCGATCCACGACAAGCACATCGAACTGATCGTTCGTCAGATGACGCGTCGCATCGGCGTGCAAGAGCCGGGCGACACCGGGTTCCTTCCGGGCGAGCGCACCGATGCAAAGGTGTTCCGCGACACCAACCGTCGCATGGTCGAAGAGGGCAAGCGCCCCGCCGAAGGTCGCCCCGAATTGATGGGCATCACCAAGGCATCGCTTGCCACCGAGTCGTGGCTG
>CAYFLC010000236.1:0-1048 GCA_964343885.1 uncultured Bifidobacterium sp. | reverse complement strand
CAAGGAGAACATCATCATCGGCAAGCTCATCCCGGCCGGAACCGGCATGCAGCTGTACCGGAACTTCGGTATCGAAGCCCCCGATTACGAGCCGATGGCGTTCTACTCGAGCGACGAAGAAGACCCGGCCGCCTTCCTGGCGGGCATCCAGGGCTCCTACGTCCATCCCGAGGCCGACGCCGAAAACGCCTGATTTTCGCTTTGTGGCCCCGCTATCGGCAGGTTGTTGCCGGCGCGGGGTCGCTTATAGCGTTTCACGGGTCCTAGAGGGCGGATTTTCGTCCTCTTCCCGTCGTCCGCGGCGGAGCAATCGCATCCAAGAAATTCGCAATCACAATTCGCAATCAAAAGAGGTTCACGCGTGCCCACAATTCAGCAGTTGATCCGCCAGGGTCGCAGCGTCAAGACATCGAAGACGAAGACCCCAGCGCTCAAGGGTTCGCCCCAGCGTCGTGGCGTGTGCACCCGCGTGTTCACCACCACACCGAAGAAGCCGAACTCGGCACTGCGCAAGGTTGCACGTGTGCGCCTCACCAGCGGCGTCGAAGTCACCGCCTACATCCCCGGTGAAGGACACAACCTTCAGGAACACTCGATCGTTCTCGTGCGCGGTGGCCGCGTGCGCGCTTGACGCAGCCGGCGTGAAGAATCGCAAGCAGGCTCGCAGCCGTTACGGCGCGAAGCGCGAAAAGTAATTCTCGACGGACAGCAAGAAAGAAACAGGTAACACATGCCCCGCAAAGGACCAGCCCAACGTCGCGAGATGACTCCCGACCCGGTCTACCGTTCGTTGCTTGTCACCCAGCTCGTCAACAAGATCATGTTGCACGGCAAGAAGAGCATCGCAGAAAACATCGTGTACGACGCGATGAAGATGATCGAAACCAAGACCGGCTCCGAGCCGCTGTCAACCGTCAAGCGCGCAATCGACAACGTAAAGCCGCCACTCGAAGTGCGCAGCCGCCGCGTCGGTGGTGCCACCTACCAGGTGCCGGTCGAAGTTCGCCCGCGCCGCGCCAGCACTCTTGCCGTGCGTTGGGTCGTCGAT
>CAYFLC010000235.1:0-2060 GCA_964343885.1 uncultured Bifidobacterium sp. | reverse complement strand
CGTATGCCGAGCCACGACCCGGAGTTCCGCGACCATCGGCCACGACCACGACGAATCCTTGGTCTGCGAACCACTGCGAAGTCGCGAACGCGAACTGGCTGCCAACCACACGCTGTGCGTGGGGGCCACCATACGGATCGAACAGAACGGGAAGCTTCGAGTTGTTGCCGTCGTTCGGATGCAGAATCGCCACGGCACAACCAGAAACTTCCACGAGGCGTACGTTTGGTTGTACGAGCATTTCCTCGGCGAACGAACTGAGGGTGGGCCCGCCAACGACACGGAACGAAGCGCGCGGAGAAGCGAACGAAGTTTCACGTACAACGATGCGGGATCCGGCCGCGAGGGGCACGTTCACCGAGTCGCCGGCAGCGATGGTCTCGACACCAGAAGGGGTCCAGCGGTGGATCGACTGGTACCACGGGGTTGCCACGTCGTTTGCAACGAACACGATGTCGTCGCCCACCGATGCAATGGAACGCACCTGCATGTTGTCGGGTGTGACGGGTGATCCATCGATCGCCAAGCGACGCACGCCGCGATCGACGCACGTGACAAGACTGCCAGAGGTTGTGAGGGCCGGTGTGCCCGGAACCAGCTCCACCCACGCGTTGTCGGAGTCTGAGCCAATGGAAGTCGTCGCGCCAGTGATTGGATCGATGCGCACGATCTCGACACTGCGTTGGTCGCGGCTCTGCACCTGGGCGCTCAGACCCGCGGCGTTCCATGCCACCGAATTGAGATATTCGTGTGCGGGCAGTTCGACCCGAACCTGCTGGCCGGACGCAACGTCGATGATGAACAACTCGACGGCGGCGTTGGTTGTGCCGGCGGCGGGGTAGCGGTGTTCAGACGCTGCGACTTCGGGGTGTGCCGGGTCGGCGATGTGCCACACGTTGACCATGCTCACGTCGACGCGCGTGGCCGCGATGCGCAGACCGTCGGGCGACCACCAATAGCCGCGCATGCGACCCATCTCTTCGGCAGCGATGAACTCGGCGAGTCCCCACGTGACGTTCGGGTCGTCGTCGCCGGCGAGTAGTCGCTCGTTTCCCGAACGATCACACACGTACAACTTCCCGGCGCGGGTGTAGGCGACGGTGCTGCCGTCGGGCGAGAGCCGCGCGTCGAACACGCCCGGATCGACCGCAACCGCCGAAGCGCCGCCGTTCACGAGGTCGACGAGAAACAGCTGGCCACCGAGAACGGTTGCTGCAGAGGAGACGGTGGAATCACACGCATAAGAGACGACACCGCCGGCGCCTTCGCGCGCTCGTTCACGGCGACGGCGCTCTTCCGCCGTCAATTCCTTACCGCCATCGACGGAAGCCCGAGGATCGAACACGCAAGTTTCGCGGCCGGTTGCAACTTCGATGGTCCAGAGAAGGTTGACGGGGTCGCTTCCGGAAGCCGAACGTGCGAACACGACGCGAGTTCCGTCGGGAGAGACGGTGACGTTCCGCGGTTCGCCCAGTGTCAGTCGCTGTGTGCGTGCGTACTGGCGGGGAAAGGTGTCGGCGCTCATCGTCGTTGTCGGTTTGTCGGCCTCAGACGACGTGGAAGACGCCGGAAGCGTCGAGGTCAACCGCCTTGCCGACGAATTCGCTCGCACACATGGCACGCCCGAGCGAAGCGTCGGTGCTTTCTCCCCAGGCACGACGACCGTCGGCGAGGATGCACGCAGCGTGGATCATTTCGGGCGCACCGTCGCGGTCGTGCATCACCGAATATGCCTCGAGGGTTGCGCGTTGCCCGGCGGCCTCGGTCGGCTTGGCAACTTCACGTCGCGGCATCGCGTCGATTTCGTCCTGCGGATACGCGTGGCGGAAAGGAACCTTTGGTGGCTCGGTTGAATAGACACCGAACGCGTGCTTGGTGGTGTAGCCGCCGTTCGCCCACACCAGTCCCTTTGTTCCCGGGCGCTCGCGCAGTTCGTTCATCACCGTGGCGACTGCGTGCATTACGTAGTTGTTCCACGGCCCGCCGGCGAACGGAAGACCACCGGTACGTGTGAGCTGTGCATTGATGTCGAGACCCAGCGACTGCGCGCCGAGCTGAAC
>CAYFLC010000234.1:0-2061 GCA_964343885.1 uncultured Bifidobacterium sp. | reverse complement strand
TCAGGGGCACGGCAGTGGTCTGCGGCACGGCGGGAAGCGTGGTTACCGGAACGGTTGTCGAAGTGGTGACCACGACCGCTGTATCGGTTGGAGAAGCAGTTTGTTCATTTCCGCCGCACGACGCGAAAAGCAAGACCCCGCCCATGGCGAGTGCGAAAGCGGAAATTGGACGAATCGACATGTAATTCAGCGCAGGTAAGAGGGGCGCTTCGATTCGAAGGCACTGATTTCGTCGGCGTGCGAAAGCGTGATGCCGATGTCGTCGAGGCCGTTCAGGAAGCGGTGCTGGGTCGGTGCGTCCATGGGGAACGAGGCGACGATTCCCTGTGCGGGAACTTCGATTTTCAGGTTCTCCATGTCGACTGTGATCTCGGTCTTCGGGTCGGCCTCGATGGCCTCCCAAAGCTTCGCGACGATCGATTCGTCAACAACCACCGGCACGAGGCCGTTTTTCGTGCAGTTGTTGCGGAAGATGTCAGAAAACGACGGTGCGATCACCGCGTCGAACCCGTACTGCTGCAACGCCCACACGGCGTGCTCGCGTGACGAGCCGACGCCGAACGACGGCCCGGCAACCAAAACGGTTGCGCCTGCGTAGCGCTCGTCGTTCATCACGAAGTTGCGATCGTCGCGCCACGTGGAGAACAGTCCCGCTTCGAAGCCCGTGCGTTCGACGCGCTTCAGCCACTCGGCCGGAATGATTTGGTCGGTGTCGACGTCGGAGCGCTTCAAGGGAAGCGCGGTTCCGGAAATGACTCGTACTGCTTTCATGGTGCGCTCCAGTTACTTGAGATCAGATGGGGTTGCGAACTTGCCGACGATTGCAGTTGCTGCTGCAACCTCGGGCGAAACAAGGTGTGTACGTCCACCGCGGCCTTGGCGGCCTTCGAAGTTGCGGTTCGAAGTTGACGCCGAGCGTTCACCAACGGCCAACTTGTCGGGGTTCATGGCAAGGCACATCGAGCAGCCGGGTTCACGCCAATCGGCACCAGCCTCGGTGAACACTTTGTCGAGGCCTTCGGCGATTGCCTGTGCCTTCACGCGGTGTGAACCGGGAACCACCATCACGCGCTTCGCCGTGACCTTGCGCCCCTTCATCACTGCTGCTGCTGCGCGCAGGTCTTCGATGCGCGAGTTGGTGCACGAACCGATGAACACGGTATCGACCGCGATGTCGCGGATCTTTTGGCCGGGGGTGAGACCCATGTACTCGAGCGCTCGCGCGACAGTGTCTTTCTGTGTTGCATCGGCGTAGTCGTTCGGCGAGGGGATGGTGGCATCGATGCCCAACACCTGGCCGGGGTTGGTGCCCCAGGTGACCTGGGGCGTGAGCTTCGATGCGTCGATGACGACTTCCTTGTCCCACTTCGCGCCGTCATCGGTGACGAGGGTCTTCCAGTCGGCAACTGCAGCGTCCCAGTCGACACCCGTCGGTGCGTTGTCGCGGCCTTTCAGGTAGGTGAACGTGGTGTCGTCGGGTGCAATGAGGCCCGCGCGCGCACCGGCTTCGATGCTCATGTTGCACACCGTCATGCGGCCTTCCATCGACAGCGCACGAATGGCGGAACCGCTGTATTCGATGACATGGCCGATGCCGCCACCGGTGCCTATCTCGCCGATGATCGCGAGAACGATGTCTTTCGCACCGACACTCGCATCCACTTCGGGCGCGACTGGGGGAGCGTCTGTGTTGCAAGAACGTGTTCGACTTCCGACGTACCGATACCAAAGGCCAGTGCACCAAAAGCGCCATGCGTTGCCGTGTGGCTGTCGCCGCACAC
The DNA here is from genome assembly GCA_964343885.1 of uncultured Bifidobacterium sp. GTDB lineage: Bacteria > Actinomycetota > Acidimicrobiia > Acidimicrobiales > Ilumatobacteraceae > F1-20-MAGs119. Next base: position 280 of record CAYFLC010000234.1, on the reverse strand, counting down.
CACGGTCATGCCGGGAAGCGTGCGACCCTGTTCCGGTGCGATGACGTGAACGATGCCCTGGTCTTTGTGGCCCATGGGGAACACCGTGACGCCGAAGTGTGCAGCGTTTTCATCGAGCACTTCGAGTTGTCGCTTCGAGATGGGGTCGGCAACGGGAAGATGAATGTCGGCAGTTGGCACGTTGTGGTCGGCGGTCGCAACGGTGAGGTCGGGGCGACGCACGGTACGGCCCGACAAGCGCAGGCCTTCGAAGGCCTGCGGACTCGTCACCTCGTGCACG
>CAYFLC010000233.1:0-2101 GCA_964343885.1 uncultured Bifidobacterium sp. | reverse complement strand
CTGACCACCATCGCTGTGATGACCGCCATGTATACGACGACCGGCGGAATCAGATCCTTGTGACCCGCACTCGTCAGGGCGCTGACGAATCGACGCGCAAGGAAAGCCGTAATCGGCACCGCGATCAGCACACCGATCAACAGCCGTGGCATCGTCGGGTCCTGTGTGATGAAGCTTCCCGCGAACAGCACCTGAGCGATTGCGAATGAAGCCAGACCGGGAACGAATGCGTCGCGCGGAAGCATGAGGAACACGTCGCCGGCAAAACAGAACGCGAACGCCGCTACACGCCATGCCTGTGGTGCACCACTGTCTGCATCAATGAACACGGCTGCGAGAACGAAAAACACGGTGGCCAGTGGCTTCGCCATGTACTCGAGCGACTTCACTTCGCGATGAACCGCCACCCAGTCGGCCACGCACGCAATGCCGGCAAGAGCCAGGAACACTACCGATGTCGCCGTCACGGGAAAAGTCTCGCATTCGTACCTCGTCGTAACCGCGACCCGAGTAACCCGACTAGGTTCTCTTTCAGCACACGAGTTCTGGGGGAAACACAGTGGCAAGTCCGGAAGCACTGGCAATCAACGAAATCATCAAGGCGTACCGCGACAACGTGGTGCCCGATGGCCCGCCACCGACAGTCGAGCAGCAGCGTGCGGGCGCTGACGCAACGATGGAAGCGGTCGGGACGATGCCCGACGGCGTCGACGTACAAGATGCAAACGCAAACGGGGTACCCGGGTTGTGGATCACTCCGAAGGCCGGATCGACCGACCATGTCGTTTTGTATCTGCACGGTGGTGGATACGTCGTGCAGTCGGCCAAGTCGCACCTGAAACTCGCATCACACATTGCCGTACAGTCGAACTGTCGCGTGTTGTCGATCGACTACCGACTCGCTCCGGAACATCCGCATCCCGCCGCAGTCACCGACGCGCTTGCCGCGTATCGCCACCTTCTCGACTCGGGCTTTGCGGCGAACCGAATCGCAATTTCAGGTGACTCGGCCGGTGGCGGTCTGACCATCGCCACGCTCCTCGCAGCGCGCGACGCAGGACTCCCCCAACCCTTGGCAGGCATTCCGTTGTCGCCGTGGGTCGACCTCGAAGGTACGGGTGAGTCAATGGACTCGAACGCGGCGAATGACTTCATGGTTGGTCGCGGGGCGCTCGCCATCATGGCGGATCTCTTCATCGCGTCCGGCAATAAGCGTGACCCGCTCGCCGCGCCGCTGTACGCGAAGCTTCATGACATTGCACCCCTGTACATCCAGGTTGGCGGCCACGAGACGCTGCTCGACGACAGCACCCGACTCGCCGCAAACGCTGCGCGCGCCGGAGTTGAGGTTCGCTTGGACGTCTTTCCCGAAATGCAGCACGTCTTCCAAGCGTTCGTCGGCCAAATGCCCGAGGCCACGGAAGCAGTCGCCCGAATCGGTGCGTATCTGACTTCGCGCTGGAGATAGCGCGGGACTAGGGCGTCTCGCGCTCCATCGACATGGCCATGCCGGGAAGATTCACCCAGGGCTGGCGGTCGACACACCATGCTTCGACGGTTGGATTGACCGACGACTTGTCATCGAGGGTGCCGGCCTTCACCGCGATGATGCCCTCGCTGAGCGCGAGTTCGGACACGATGGGCGACCCACAGTTCGAGCAGAACTTGCGGCGCACGTACACCTTGTCGCCGAGTTCGCCCATCTCGTTGTACACCGAGAGCTCGCCCGAAACGGCCAACTGCGACTCGTGGCCAACCAAGTTCACCGAAAAGGCACTGCCTCCCTGTCGCTGGCAATGACTGCAGTGACACACTGCGGTAGCGATTGGATCACCCGAGAACTCGAAGGTCACTCGGCCACAAAGACAACGTCCGGTTAAAGCCATGCGGCGAAATTAGCACCGCATCAGTTGGCCCGTGACCGTCTACTTGTAGCGCGCGAGGAACGCCTTGATGGGAGCACTGATTGCCGAGTTCGAGGTGGTGAGGTTCTGGGTCGATAGCACGGCGAACCAGACTGCGCCCACGACCGCAGACGATGTCCAGACCTGCAACCACTTGAGCGTCTTACTGCCACCTGATGGGTACAAACCGATGATGA
>CAYFLC010000232.1:0-2122 GCA_964343885.1 uncultured Bifidobacterium sp. | reverse complement strand
CCACAGCACATCGGGGTCCTGGTTCGGCGTCATGCCGAAACCCTTCAGGCGATCACGGAATGCATCGGGGTCGCCCTGAGCGCGTGGTGCCGAAGAAGTGAGTTCCTTGTACAGCGGGTGCTGGTCGTCGCCGACGACGCTGATCTTTTCGAACATCGGAAACTTCACCGAATAGGTGAGCGAGCAGAACTCGGCGATCTCGGCGTTCGAGCCGGGCTCTTGTGCGCCGAAGTTGTTCGCGGGAAATCCGAGAACGGCGAAACCCTTGTCCTTCTTCTCTTCGTAGATCTTCTCGAGTGCCTCGTACTGCGGAGTGAGGCCGCACTTCGATGCGACGTTGACGACGAGGAGGACGTTGCCGGCGAAGTCCTTCAGCGAGGAGGGCTTGCCGTCGATGGTGTTCACCGGGATGTTCTGCACGTTTGACATGCGAGGCAACCTACAACGCCCGCGGGGTGGGTGCTCACCCGAGATCAGGTCAATCGACCGGCGAAGCAGGCTTGGTGAGCAAACGCACCAGAGATGTCGCGGCGAAAGGACCAATTGCCCGCCGATTTCGCAACACGTACAGGGGTTCGGTTCGGTCGGCGACGAACTTGTTACGGAACTGGCTGATGCCGCCGAATCGGTACTGGTGGTCGAAGAACCGGACGACGCGGTTACCGATGGGGCCGAGCGCGTGCGTGTCGGGCTGTGCACCATCGGGCAGCCAGAAAGGAATCGGGCCGTTCGATGCCGTTTCAAAACCTTCGTCCCGCAACACGTCGAGGGCGAGGGACATTGCTCCCTCGAGCGCACCACGAGGCGCCTCGGGAACACGAACGATGTCTTGCAGATACCAACCGGTCGAACTTGCCGGTGTGCATGCGCAGAAAGCCAACACGCGGTCACCATCGACGCATCCGAAGTACCGGCGAATTTCCATGAGCTCGGTGAAGGACGTTCGTTGAAAAGAGTCGGTGCGGCGTTCGCGTCGCTCGGCTTTCCATGATTGTTCGACTTCCATCATTGAGGCGTGATCGTTTGTATCCACTGTCGGGCGCAACTCGCGCCACTGAAGACCGAGACCCGCCGCATGGTTGCGGGCCCATCGAACTTTTTGTCGGCGTCCACCTCTTATCGACCACGTCGGCAGGTCGATGAATGACTCGGTGCCGATCCATGTGGGGACGAGACCGTGCCGAATTCCCGATAGGCACGTTTCTTCGTCCACGAGAACGATGAAGAGCGGTTTGCGCACTGCCTCAGCGTGTGTGGCCAATGTCAGCAGCGTTTTGTCACGAGCCTCTGCCGGACCAATCGGTGAGCGCCAACCAAGAATTGCGTACTGCGCTTCGAGAAACGCAGCGAACGAAGTGCGCTCGTCGTTCCAAACGACACGCCACGGATCGGGACCCAGCACGTGGTAGCCGCCCGCCTGATGTCCGTGCGCGTCGAGACACTCGGCTACTTCGTCGATGCAGTCACGCACGACTTCGAACATCGCAAAGACTCTAAGCGGATTTTTCGATCCGTGATTTCAGCTGCCTTTGTCGGAACGATTCTCGGAAAGCGAACTGACTTGTTTCAGCCACGACATAGCGACCTTGTGGATCTGGTCAGGGTCGGCGCCCAAGAGATGTCCAAAGGCGGAGAGCCCGAGGAACGTGGCGAGGCCTTGGGGAGCCACGCTGCTTGCACGTGCGGGATCGAGTCCAACAAGGCTCGTCAACCGTTCGGCATGAGCCGTGGCCAATGCATCGAGAACGGGATTCATCTCGGACAGATCGGCACCTTCCAGGTCGAGCCAGAACAACAGGCGAACCGCGAAGCGAGCGGTGGGGTCGCTCGGGTCGATCGGAATCACGTCGGCTGTCCCGGTGCCGAGGTTGGCGACGAGTTGCGCGCTGATCTCCTTCAACACGCGGACGTACAAACCGCTTTGTGAACCGAACCAGGTGTGGATGTAGCTCTGGTGCACGTCGGCTGCGGCCGCAAGATCACGCACGCTGACCGATGAAAAGGGCTGATTTTGAAGAAGTGACGTGGCCGCGGCGATCAGCCGACGCTCACCCTCTTGCCTACTGAGGGGGCTGCGGCGCGTCGGCTTCTTCTTTGCTGGTTGGCTCCGAGCCATCAAAGG
>CAYFLC010000231.1:0-2167 GCA_964343885.1 uncultured Bifidobacterium sp. | reverse complement strand
AGCACGGCCATCATGTCGGCGACGGGCGAGTCGTACATGAAGCGCTGGAGTTCGGGTGACACTTCGGTGTTACGAACGAGTTCGATGAACTCGTTCTCGGTGCCGTCGTAGAAGAGGTGCTTCTTCTGGCCACTGTCACCCATGACGCGATCGAGGCCGAGTTGCAGCAAGAGCAACCATTCGGGATGCAGTGCCTGCCGCAGAATCGTGACTCCGTCGCGCGCGTAGGTTTCACGCACTTCTGGCGTGATCAGCGCGACTGCTTCCTGTGTGGTTGTTGGTGCCCCCATGGGCCCAACACTATGTGGTCAGGTTGTGCACTTCGGACGCCGAGGCTATTGAGCCTTCGTGCCGAAGACTTCTGTTGCATCGAACATGCGAACCGGCATCACGCAGTTCGTCGTGAGTTGCTTCTTCGATGCGAACATTTCGCTTCCCCAAGGAGGAAGATTCTGATTTCCGCCCCAGCCAACCGTCTCATTGATCTCGCTCGAGGACCACGCGCACTTCACCCACCCACTTCCGCGGTCACTTGTGGTGGTAAGGCCGGGCGCAGCTTTGTCGATATTGAGGTACATCTGTTTCAGTTCTTCTTTCGATGGGACGAACCAATCAGTTCGCCCACCACCGCGGTACTTCACGGCTTCGGCCGTTGCGTATCGGTAGGGAAATGCCGTACTCGCACAAGCGTCGTTGATCAGCTTGGTATTTGCTCTTCCGGTGCCGATCTCTGTTTGTGTTCCGGATACTGATTTCTCTTGGTACTCATTGCACGCCCAGCCAACTTGCGGGTCAAAGACCAAGTTGCTCGGTGAGATTGGGGTTCCGCTCCAGTCATTCGGGGCGACTTCGAAGTATTTGCCCGTCGCATTCCCCTTGGTTTCCGGTGTGATGAAGACGCGACCACCAGCCGGTCCTCTGTCGCCGATTGCGTAGGTGCGTGGCTTGTTGGTGATGACAACGTTGGTGAGATCAGGCTTGAATGCCGCTACCAGACCGAAGTCGTATGAATCACTGCGTGAACGCAGGCCAACAGATGTGCGGTCTACGGTTGCCACATACACAGAACTCTCGCTTGCGACGGTCGAAGACCAGAACTGGCCATATCGGCTTCCTGCACTACCTTGCAGAATCGACGCATTCTTCAACAATTGAAGCAATTCCCCCGAGGAGGGCAAGAACCAAGGCTTGGACGGATCGTCGACGGCAGTACGCGAAAGTTTGCCGAATGGAGTCGAAGTTCCACAGAGGAAAAGGATCTTTGCGGTGTTGGCTGGGCCATCGCCGATTGCATCTCCCGTGGCGGCAATGGGAGTTGAGCCACATCCGAATGAATATTCGCGACCGAAAGATCCAGCCACGGTTTCGAAATACCATCCGGATGAATTACCTGGTGTCGATGGTGTGATGAAGACCGTTCCGCCATTCGGCCCGGTGTCCCCGATGCGACAACGCGACGTCGTACATGGACCGGGTGGAGCGACCGTCGTGGTTGTTGCACCGACAGTTGTCGTCGTCTTTGCAGCAGTCGTGGTAGTGGCCGCGGTCGTCGTCGGTGTTTTCGGTGCGGTTGTGGTCGTCTTTGGTGTCGTTGTCGTCGGACTCGTGGTTGTGGTCGACGCGGGTCCGAAAAAGGCAGCGAGGCCATCCGCAATCTTCTTCTTGAGTGCCGTTATGTCGAGCGACAGCGTGCCATTCTTGGTGCGTGAGTCTGAACCAGCCACGTCGGGACGGTCTTCAGCACAACTGACAAGGAGCGCGGCTCCAACAACAAAGATGACGGCGGACTTGCGGAATTTCATTGTGCCCCCTCTTGATCCGTCGGCGACTTTACAGGTTGAATCCGGATCCGTTCCTTCAGGGGGCGCCGAGAATTAACCCCCCTTGGCTCCGGGTGGGGTTGCTGATGCGGCGGTAGACAGCCATCAGCGAATTTGGGGCGAGAGCATCGGTCATCTTCACTTTGCCCGCGCCGATGCGCTCGCCGAAGACCTTGAATGCGGCCGCGTATGCCTCGGCGGTGGTGTGCATGTGTTCGTAGATGGTGAGGTACGGATTCTCGGTAACCCACGGTTCGTCTGCCAAGTTGATGTCGGTCGTGATGAAGCGTTGCGCGGCCACGAAGCCGGGTAGGTCGAGAACATCGGCAAGGTGGACGTTGTCGTAC
>CAYFLC010000230.1:1537-2210 GCA_964343885.1 uncultured Bifidobacterium sp. | reverse complement strand
GCCGGCATGCAAACCGGCTACGACTCGATGGGTCGCACCATCGGATTCGAACTGTTCGAAATGGAAGACGTCGAATCGCTCGCCCAGGGCGCGGCACGACAGGCCGTCACGAAGCTTCGCGCGCGACCCGCGCCGTCGGGTTCGTTGCCCGTTGTCATCAAGCGCGGCAGTGGTGGCGTGTTGTTCCACGAAGCGTGTGGTCACGGCCTCGAAGCCGACCTCGTGGGCAAGGGTGCCAGCGTGTACCGCGGCAAGGTGGGTGAACTCGTTGCGTCACCGTTGGTCACGCTCATCGATGACGGCACGATGAGCGCCGAGTGGGGCGCCATCGGCATCGACGACGAAGGTCACCTCAGCCAGTCGAACGTCCTCATCAAAGACGGCGTCCTCACCGACTACATGTGGGATTACCTGCGCGCGCGCAAGGAAGGCCGTCCGCAAAGCGGCAACGGTCGTCGCCAGAGCTACATGCACCTTCCGATGGTGCGCATGACCAACACGTTCGTCACCAACGGCACCACCAACCCCGACGACATCATTCGCGACACGAAGAACGGCGTGTACATCGCCAAGCTCGGCGGCGGCAGTGTCAACACCGCTTCGGGCGACTTCGTGTTCGGCATGACCGAGGCATACCTCATCGAGAACGGCGAAATCACCGAGCCACTGCGCG
>CAYFLC010000230.1:0-1527 GCA_964343885.1 uncultured Bifidobacterium sp. | reverse complement strand
CTGCGCGAGGGCAATCTCATCGGCAACGGCCCGCAGGTGCTGCGCGACATCGACCTGTTGGGCAACGACTTCGCCATGGGCAACCCCGGCACGTGCGGAAAAGACGGCCAGGGTGTTCCCGTTGGCGATGGCCAACCCACTTTGCGCGTCACTGCCATGACCATCGGCGGCACCGCAGCATGAGCACACCAAACGCACTCGAACAACTCGCCGCACGCATCGTCGCCCAGGCCAAGCCGGGCGAACAGATCGAGGCCTACGTGTCGCGCGGTGGCGAAACATCGGTGCGCGTGTACGAGGGCGAGGTCGAACACTTCGTTTCCGCGCAATCGGAAAGCGTCGGTATCCGCGTCGTGCGCGACGGCCGCACCGGTTACGCCTACGCGGGAACGCTCGACGAAAGCGTTCTGCACGAGGTTCTCGCCGAGGCGCGCGACAACGTGCAGTTCGGCACGCCCGACGAATTCGCAGGCCTCGCGGAACCAGACGGTGTTCCCGTGGTGAAGCAGGAACTGTGGAACGACGAGCTCGCCGCTTACGCCACCGAGCGCAAGATCGAACTCGCAAAAGAACTCGAACGCCGCACACTCGCCGCCGACCAGCGCGTGCGTTGCGACGACTCGAACTACGACGACGCCTGGGGCGAAACAGCATTCGCCACCACTACGGGTGTCGCTGCGTACGGTCGCGAGAACGGTTGTTACGTCAGCGTCGGCACGCTTGCCGACGACGGCGACGAAACGCAAACAGGCTTCGGCTTCTCGGTGGGTCGTTCACCAGCCGACTTCAACCTCGATCGCGCCGCACGCGAAGCCGCCGACCGGGCCACGCGTTTGCTCGGCGCCATCAAGCCGCAGTCGAAGCGCACCACCGTTGTTCTCGACCCGTACGTCACGGCCCAGTTCCTGCGCGTGCTGTCAAGCAGCTTCAGCGGTGAAAACGTGCAGAAGGGGCGCAGCTTCTTCGCCGAACGCATGGGTGAGGCCGTTGCCAACCCCATCATCACGTTGATCGACGACCCCACGAACCCGCTTGCTTACAGCGCAACCGAACTCGACGGCGAGGGTCTTGCCGCGCGTCGCAACGTTCTCATCGAGAACGGTGTGCTGAAGCAGTTCCTCCATTCCTCGTACAGCGCGCGCCGCGGAAAGACGAAGAGCACCGGCAACGCCGTGCGCACGGGCGGAACACCCGGCGTCGGATGTCTTGCCATGCAGCTCGCGCCCGGCACCGCCACGCAAGACGAACTCATCAAGTCGGTCGACGACGGTGTTCTGATTCAGATGGTGCAGGGCCTGCATAGCGGCGTGAACCCCATCTCGGGCGATTTCTCCACCGGTGCTTCGGGCTTGCTCATCAACAACGGTCAGGTTGGCGCACCCGTGCGCGAATTCACCATCGCGTCAACGCTGCAGAAGATGTTGCTCGACGTCGTTGCCGTGGGTGGTGATGTCGATTGGTTGCCCATGGCCGCCAACGGCATGACGTTGGTGATTCGCGACGTCACGCTGAGCGGTAGTTAAGGGG
>CAYFLC010000229.1:0-2276 GCA_964343885.1 uncultured Bifidobacterium sp. | reverse complement strand
CCCCGAAGCCGCCGATGTGGGCGAGCGGCAGGCATGCGAGCCAATGTGACGGCGCGCCGGCACCCAGCGCCGCGCACGATGCGAGTGAGGCGGCGCGCAGCGAGTTGTGCGTGTGCACGACGCCCTTGACGGTTCCCGAAGTACCCGACGTGGCGATAACGAGCGCATCGTCGTCGAGCATGGGTTCGACACGCCCGGCAAGGCGCATGAGGTCGTGTCCGTCGTCGACGCTGTGAGCGTTCAAGGAGTGCAGAAGCGATTTCTTGGCAACTTGGGGGAGGCGTTGGTCAACGATCAACGCTGCATTGCCTTCGTCCCAGACGCGTCGCACGATGCTGATCGCATCGCTTGCGTGCGGCACGTCGATCGCAACGAGTTCACGCATACCAACAGCGTAGGGTTGGTGCGATGAAGTTGTGGATTGCCGGAGCACGACCGCGGACGCTCCCCGCGGCCGTAGTCCCCGTACTGGTTGGTCTCGGAGTCGCCAGCGGCGGTGCCAACGTCGCGTGGTGGCGTGCCGCCCCTGCGTTGGTCGTCAGCCTCGCACTGCAGGTCGGGGTCAATTATGCGAACGAGTACAGCGACGGTATTCGCGGAACGGACGAGGTGCGGGTGGGTCCGATGCGACTCGTAGGGTCGGGCGCGGTGCCGGCAAGTCGCGTCAAAGCAGCAGCCTTCACGGCCTTTGGCGTCGCAGCTTTGGCGGGACTCGTCATTGCGGTCACGACAAGCCTCTGGTTGTTGCTTGTCGGCGTCGCGGCCATCGCAGCCGCCTGGTTCTACACCGGAGGAAAGAATCCCTACGGGTACATGGGCCTTGGTGAAGTTTTCGTTTTCGTTTTTTTCGGTGTTGTCGCAACCGTGGGAACCACATACGCAGTGACCGGACGCTTGCCGAGCCTTGCTTGGGTTGCGAGTCTGCCGGTCGGGGCGCTCGCTTGTGCGCTTCTTGTGATCAACAACCTCCGCGACATTCCGACCGATGCCGTTTCGGGGAAGAAGACGTTGGCGGTCCGACTTGGTGACGGCCGCACGCGTACCTTCTACGTGGTGCTCTGCTGGGGCGCGGGCCTGTGTGTCGTCGGTGCGGCCGTCCAGCGACCAGCGGCGATCCTGGGGCTGTTGGGTTTGTTCGCCGTCATGCCGGCAGTGCGGATCATCCGGTCGGGTGCGACGGGTCGTGATCTCATCGCCGCACTCGGTGTAACCGGGCGTGCACAGATGATTTTCGGCCTGCTCTTCGCGGTCGGTCTCGTTGTGGGTTCGTAGGTCGCGGGTGCGCGTCAGGCGATGAAGTTGTCGACAAGCGTGGCGAATTCATCGGGAGTTTCGAAGGGAACCGAGTGTCCGCTTCCCTTGACGACGACATGATGCGCATTGGAGCCGATCGCGCGAGTCATCTCTGATCCGATGGCGGTGAACTTGGCGTCGAGTTCGCCCGTGACCACCAGAACGGGCATCTCGAGTCGCGGCAATTCATCCCACAGAGATGCCTGGGTTCCGGTCCCCGAAAGTTCAAGGCTGGAAGCCAACCCGTCGGCGGTGTTTGCTCGCCGCACCTCGCCGTCACGTGGTGCCGACTCGCGCGCGTTCGCAAGGCTGGCGAACATTGGCTGTGCCAACCACTCGTCGAGAAATCGGTCGACACCGATCGAGCGAATCCGCGCTGCGAGATCGTTATCGGCTCGACGTCGTATGGTTCGCTCGTTGTCGTCACGGATTCCGGCGGTAGCGCTGCAGAGCACCAGGTGCGACACCAGATCGGGATGCTGAAGGGCAACGTGCAATGCGACGCGTCCACCCATTGAATAACCGACCCAGGCGCCCGCACCGAAGGTCGATACAAGATCGTCGGCCGTCTCGGGAAGTGACAGCTTTGTCTTGGATGCGGCGCCGTGGCCGGGAAGGTCGGGGGCGTCGATGGCGCAGCGAGTCGTCAATCGTTCGAAGACGGGAAGCCAGATTCCGCCGCCCTGTGTGAAGCCATGCAGCAAAACAAGGCGCGAGGGTCTCATTCGGCGTCGGTAGCCCGTTGGCTCATGCGCACGAGCGCGCGCTGGAAGACTTCGACGTCTTGTGCCCCGGGAATAGCCCACTTGCCATCGATGACGAAGGTGGGGACTGCCGTGATGCCGAGCTCGCCGGCTTCCATGATTTCTCGACGTACTTCGCCGTCGCCTTCGGTCGTTGCCAGCCATGCTTCGGCCTCGCCGCGCGGGATTCCGGCGCGCATCGCCGCCTCGATCAGCACCTCGTCGTCGCCGACGTTCTTG
>CAYFLC010000228.1:0-2321 GCA_964343885.1 uncultured Bifidobacterium sp. | reverse complement strand
AGGTCACGATCGACAAGCCCTATCAAGTCAGTTCGGGTCGCTTCGACGTCGTTGCGTACGACTTCGGAATCAAGTCCACGATTCTTTCGTGTCTCTCGGAAATTGCGACTGTGAGGGTCGTACCTGCTGCAACCTCGGCCGACGAGGTGCGCGCCATGAAACCCGATGGCGTGTTCCTCAGCAATGGTCCTGGTGATCCTGAAATGGTCACTGGTGCAGCCGATGCCATACGCAGCTTGCTCGACTCCGGAACTCCGATCTTCGGGATCTGTCTCGGACACCAATTGCTCAGCCGGGCTCTCGGCGCGCGCACCTACAATTTCTGCGTCGATGCCGACTCGATTGCGTCGCTGGTCGATGTCACGCACGTCAACCTGAACGACGGCACGAACGAGGGCATGCGTGTTCGCGGCGCTCGCGCGTTCAGTGTGCAGTACCACCCCGAGGCCGGCCCTGGCCCGCACGACAGCAGGTATTTGTTCGCGCAGTTCGCAGACTTGATGGATCGAAAGGGAGGCAAGTGATGCCGCGCCGTGACGATATTCGCAGCATCCTGATCATCGGGTCGGGTCCGATCGTCATCGGTCAAGCGTGTGAGTTCGACTATTCGGGTACGCAGGCCTGTCGTGTGCTGAAGGACGAGGGTTACAGGGTCATCCTTGCAAACTCGAATCCGGCGACGATCATGACCGACCCCGACTTTGCCGACCGCACCTACATCGAACCGCTCACGCCGGAAGTACTCGAACGAATCATCGAACGAGAGAAACCCGATGCGGTGCTTCCCACTCTGGGTGGCCAGACCGGTCTCAATCTTGCGATGGAACTATTCCGTCGCGGCAAAGTCGGCGTGCCGGGCACTCCCGAGCTCATCGGCGCAAATGCCGAAGCCATTGAAACTGCGGAAGATCGTGATCGATTCAAGCAGGCGATGATCGAAATCGGGCTGTCCGTGCCGCGAAGCGGTGTCGCCCACAACATGGACGAAGCGCACAAGGTGCTCGACGAAATCGGACTTCCGGTCATCATTCGGCCGGCATACATCCTCGGTGGTCGCGGAACCGGCATTGCAAACACGAAAGAAGAATTCGAACACGTCGCAGCGAATGGTCTGGCCGCGAGCCCGATCAGTGAAATTCTCATCGAAACCTCGATCGTCGGTTGGAAAGAATACGAACTCGAAGTCATGCGCGACCGCGCTGACAATTGTGTGATCATTTGTTCGATCGAGAACCTCGATGCAATGGGTGTGCACACGGGGGACTCGATCACCATCGCCCCGGCGCAAACCCTCTCCGACGTCGAATACCAGAAGATGCGCGATGCAGCGTTTGCGTGCATTCGCCGCGTGGGCGTCGAGACCGGCGGCAGCAACGTCCAATTCGCGGTCAATCCGCAAACGGGCGAGCAAGTCGTCATCGAAATGAACCCGCGTGTGTCGCGTTCGTCGGCACTCGCCTCGAAGGCAACGGGTTTCCCGATCGCAAAGATCGCCGCGAAGCTCGCGGTCGGATACACCCTCGACGAAATACCGAACGACATCACCAAGAAAACACCCGCCAGCTTCGAGCCGACGATCGACTACGTCGTCACGAAGATTCCGCGGTGGGCGTTCGAAAAGCTTCCGGGAACGTCTGGCGTGCTCGGTACCCAGATGCAGAGCGTCGGCGAGGCGATGTCCATCGGCCGTACGTTCACCGAGAGCCTGCAGAAAGGTCTTCGCTCGCTCGAGCAGGGTCGCCTCGGTCTCAATGCCGATCCGGCAGAGAAACACTTGTTGCAGCTATCCGACGACGAACTGCTTGCGCGTTGCGCCGTGCCGACCCCCGAACGAATCTTCCAAGTGGGCGAAGCCATCCGGCGTGGCATCGCTCTCGACGTGGTCCGCGCGAAGTGCCTCTATGATCCGTGGTTCCTCGACCAGATGCTCGCCATCGTCGAAGAACGTCACGCGATCGAATCCCTGAAGGGCAATGATCCATGCTCGCTCGCAAAGGCCATCTGGCGCCGCGCAAAGAGATTCGGGTTCTCCGACGGGCAACTGGCTTACTTGCTCGGCTCAACCGAGCGCGACATCCGTGCCGCGCGCATCGGGGCCGGCGTTCGGGCGGTGTTCAAGACGGTCGACACGTGCAGCGCCGAGTTCGAGGCCAACACGCCGTACCACTACTCGACCTACGAAGACGAAACCGAGGTGCGTGACTCGTCCAGGCCGCGCGTGATCATTCTCGGTAGTGGTCCGAACCGCATTGGTCAGGGAATCGAATTCGACTATTGCTGCGTTCACGCAAGTTTCGCCCTGCGCGACGCCGGATTCGAAA
>CAYFLC010000227.1:0-2327 GCA_964343885.1 uncultured Bifidobacterium sp. | reverse complement strand
ACGTCGTAGCTGGTACCCGACTCGACGGCCTTGCACGACGAGCATTCGCAGCATGGCTCGCCGTCGACCGGCGACTCACAATTCAGCACCTTGGCGAGAATGCGTGCCGTCGAGGTTTTGCCGGTTCCGCGCGGGCCCGAGAACAGATAGGCCTGACCCTCGCGGTTGTTGATGACCGAATTACGCAGGGCGCGAACGATGTGGTCTTGTCCGCGGAGTTCACCGAAACGACGGGGCCGGTAACGACGGTAGAGCGATTGCACGGCCACGTCACGAGCCTACCGATTGGGTGCGACCGCGAATTCTCATCTGATGTGGATTCCCATTCGCTACGGTCATAACGCCATGAGACGAACCCTCCGACGTCCCAGTCAACCTGTCCACAGGTTCGTCGGTGTGTTCGCGTTCTTGTACGTCGCGTTCGGGGTGCCGTTCGGATTTCTCGGTATCGGCGTTGCTCGGGCAGCGGGCGAGAACACCTTGTCGTCATCGAACCCTGCGCCGAGCGAAAACGTCACGGTTGCGCCGACTCAATTGCAGCTTGTCTTCACCACTCCGCTCACCAACCCGAACGACGTGAACCAAATGGGGCTCTCTCTCGTGTGCGGGGGCAACATCGTCAGCCTCGGTACCGCACAATTGGGCAGCGACATGAAAACCGTCAGTGCGCCACTCACGCAGGTTCCGAATGCAGGACCATGCGTGGTCAGTTGGGCCCTGCCCGACGGCAGCAGCGGAGCGTTCAGCTTCACATCGGCCATCGCCGCACCAACCACGTCCACGTCGCTTCCTCCCGGCGGAACGACGGTGCCACCAGCGGTCACCCCTGGTCCGAAAAACCCGGTCGTCGACAAGTCACCACGCGTCGGTGGACCGCTCGGTCTGTTCCGCACGCTGTCGTACATCCTCTCGGCAACACTCGTCGGGGGAATCATCCTCATTCTCTTTGCATGGCCCGAAGGGGTCGAGTACCCGGTGTGCAAACGCTTCATCCGCATCGTTTCAGTTGCGGGATTCGTCTCCGTCTTGTTCGTCGCGGTGTACACGACGGCGCAATACTCGGGCAAGGGCGTCACCTCGTCGATCAGTCCGAACACGTGGCGTGTGTTGTGGGACGCGCTCCCGGGTCAGGCGCTTCTGCTGCGTGTGCTTCTCGCCGCGGCAGCCGTGTGGGCGGTGTGGGAACCGCAGAAAGTTCTCGACCCGGGAACTCAGGTCGCAAGCGTCGTTCCTCTGTTCGCGTTGCTCGCGACGTATGGATTCGACCGCACCGGCGGACGGCTTCCCGCAATCGGCTACGTGTCGTCGATTCTGCACATGGTCGCCGTCGCAGCATGGTTCGGCGGACTCGTGTTGCTCTCACGCGTGGTTCTCATCGGCCCAGGTGAAATCGACCTCGTGCAGGCCGTGCGGGGTTTCGGTCGTATCGCCATGCGCGCGATGCCGCTCGCAATCGTGACCGGCGTCTTCGCGACCTACCGCTTCGACGGCTTCAGCCTCTTCACCAGCCAGCACGGACGCTTGCTCACCGTGAAGATTCTCGTCGTCGGGTTCATGGCATATGCAACCTGGGTCACGCGTCAATTCGTGTTGCAACGCATGTCGCGCGTTCGCGGTCTCGACATACGCGCCGCAGCACACTTACGCCGCGCAATCGGGACCGAAGCGGCCGCAGGCGTCGTGATTCTCGGTCTCACGTCGTGGATGCTCGCAACGACACCTATTCATTACTACGAAGCGCCGCGCGATGGTGGTCCGCGTTACGCGTTCAGCGCCGACCTTTCGAACGACCGCTTCCACGTGCGCTTCTCCGTCAGCCCGGCAACGACCGGTGCAAACCAAGTGCTCATCGAGCTCTTCGAACCGCGCCGCATCCAGGAGTTCACCGTTCGCATGACACCCAAGGCGGCCGGCTACGACGGTTACCTCATCAACGTGCCTCTCACACGTCGAGGAGCTGCACTGCTCGGCGACACCGGCGGATTCAGCATGGCCGCGCCGGGTGAATGGACGGTCGAGATCTCGGGCACCACCACCACGGGTGATCTCGACCCGCTGTCGACCACGTTCACTCTCACCGATCCAGCGGCAACCACCACAACGTCGTCGCTGCCGCCGGGAGTCACGAGCCCATCCACCGTCCCCACACCATCGACGCCGGCGACCGCACCGCCGGTTGCCCCCGTCACGTCAACGACATCAACGGTCGCCCCCGGTCCCACATCCACGGCCGCTCCGACTCCGCAAACAACACTGCCGTCAGCGGCCCAAACGACTTCGCCCACTCTCGTCGTCGGCTAGTAGCGTCTCGCGGGTGAGCGACAACC
>CAYFLC010000226.1:285-2331 GCA_964343885.1 uncultured Bifidobacterium sp. | reverse complement strand
CGTATCCCTGTGCAGTTTGCCAAACGTGTCGTCGGTCGCCGTATGTATGGCGGCCAAAGTACGTACATCCCGCTGAAGGTCAACCAGGCCGGTGTTGTTCCGATCATCTTCGCGTCGTCAATCCTGTTGTTGCCGGTACTCGCATCGAACATGCTGGGAAGTGCGCAAGGTTGGCGCGGATCAATTGCTGGTTTCGTGAACGACTACCTCATCAACAGCCAGAACATGCTGTACATCTCGGTGTTCTTCATGTTGATCGTGGCGTTTGCATATTTCTACAACTCGATTGCATTCGACCCCGTGCGTCAAGCCGATCAGCTTCGCAAGCAGGGCGGATTCATCCCCGGCATTCGTCCCGGCCCGCAAACCGAGCGGTTCTTCGCCAAAACGGTCAACCGCATCACGCTTCCCGGCGCGCTGTTCGTCGCATTCATCGCGATCCTGCCGTACATCATTCTCTGGATTGGTGACGTGAAATCGTTCCCGTTCGCAGGAACCACCGTGCTCATCGCGGTCGGCGTGGCACTCGAGCTCATGCGTCAGATCGACAGTCAGCTGATGCTGCGCAACTATGAGGGATTCTTGAAGTAACGGTGACAACCGGTCTTCGACTCTCCCGACGGCTTGAATTTTCAGCAAGAATTGAACGATGACGAACGGCGCACGAATCGTGTTGCTCGGCCGACAGGGCGCGGGCAAGGGGACCCAATGCGTTCGTTTGTCGCGTCACTACGTCGTCCCGCACATCTCGACCGGTGACATGTTGCGCGCCGCGGTGCGTGAAGACTCGCCCCTCGGTCGTAGTGTCGGCGAAATCATCGGTTCAGGTGGACTCGTCGGCGACGATCTCATCGTCGACATCGTGCGCGAGCGCCTCGCCAAGCCCGACGCAAAGCGCCGCGGATACCTTCTCGATGGTTTTCCGCGCACCGTTGCCCAAGCTGAAGCCCTCGACGACATCTCCCGCGAACGTCCACTCGACGCGGTCATCGATCTGGTTGTGCCGCGCGATCTGGTTCTCAGCCGTCTGTCCACCCGCCGTGTCTGCCGTGACTGTGGAGCCAATTACCAGGCTGGTGTGGTCGAACCTTCTCCGTGGGTCTGCGAGACCTGTGGGGGAGACGTCGTGCAGCGTGAAGACGACACTCCCGATGCGATCAACCGTCGACTCGACCTGTACGAAACGCAGACCGCACCATTGATCGAGTTCTACGGCGCCTCGGGCCGGCTCTTCCCGGTCGATGGAGTGGGCGGACCCGACCAGGTCTTCGACCGCATCACCGCCGTCATCGATGCCCGCTAGCCGCGGGGCAGGCACCAGGCCAGCCCATAGCACACGGCCGGCGGGGCTTCGGCGAACCCCTTCCCGACCCTGTGGCGTTGTCCCCGGCCACCGATAGCCTGTCCCACGCCCTGTCGGCGGGTTCGCTCGCTGGGGACCAACCCACCCCACGACAGTTTCAAGTTTTTTGTCCGTATCAATCAAGGAGTTTCTTCTGGCCAAACCAAAGGAAGATGCGATCGTGCTCGAGGGCACCATCACCGAGTCGTTGCCGAACGCGATGTTCCGCGTCGAGCTCGAAAACGGTCATCAGGTCCTCGCGCACATCAGCGGAAAGATGCGCATGCATTACATCCGTATTCTCCCCGGCGACAAGGTCCAAGTTGAACTCACCCCTTACGACCTCACCCGTGGTCGTATCACCTACCGATTCAAGTGAGAAGGCCATGAAGGTCCGCCCCAGCGTGAAGAAGATTTGTGAGAAGTGCAAGATCATCCGTCGTCATGGACACGTGATGGTCATTTGCGAAAACCCGCGACACAAGCAGCGCCAGGGCTGAACCCGGGCAAACAGAAGGAAACAGAATGGCTCGTATTTCAGGTGTCGACATTCCGCGCGAGAAGCGTCTCGAAGTCGCGCTCACCTATATCTATGGCATCGGTCGTTCGACCGCGTTGAAGATGTGCGCCGATCTCGGCCTCGATCACAACCAGCGTGTGCGCAACCTCACCGAAGAAGAGACCAACCGCATCCGTGCATATGT
>CAYFLC010000226.1:0-211 GCA_964343885.1 uncultured Bifidobacterium sp. | reverse complement strand
GAGGGTGACCTGCGCCGCGATGTGCAGCAGGACATCAAGCGCAAGATCGAAATCGGTTCGTACCAGGGTGTACGTCACCGCAAAGGTCTGCCGGTGCGTGGTCAGCGCACGCACACCAATGCGCGCACACGTAAGGGCCCGAAGAAGACCGTCGCGAACAAGAAGAAGGCAGTGAGGAAGTAATGGCCAAGCCAGCAGCAGGTGGGCGCCG
>CAYFLC010000225.1:0-2353 GCA_964343885.1 uncultured Bifidobacterium sp. | reverse complement strand
GTCGTTCGGCTTGGAGACCTTCACCTTCAATTGCGGCCAGTTGTTCCACAACCTTTGGGTCATCGGCCTGCTACTCGTCTTCCTCTTCACCGGCCTCGCCGTGCTCGGGGCGACGGTGTTCAACCTCATCGCCGACCTTGTGGGCGGTGTGCGGGTGACCGTTCTCGAGGAAGAAGTCATCCTCCGGGTCCAAGAACCCACCAATCCCACGGTTGAGGGTGGCGAAAACCACCGTTAGGCTTCGACCACTGCAGTCACACTGCGGGGCTATAGCTCAGTCGGTTAGAGCGCATCCCTGATAAGGATGAGGTCCCAAGTTCGATTCTTGGTAGCCCCACCACCGCTGGTCACCCCGTTCAGTGACTACCGAGTTCAATCGTGAGGATGAAGACGACGGGGTGTTCGTCACCGAGCCGACCACCATCGAAGTCATTGACGTACTGGTAGTTGATTCGTCCGGCACCTGAGATTTCGTAGTGGATTGTGCGCGAACCACCAGTGAACTTCGGCTTGCCAGCTGCACCCTTCAGAACAGTCGCAGAATTCACCAACGGCGGGCTGCCCGGTGTGTTGGCGACATGGTCGTAGAACTGTTGTGCGCTCGTTACGCCGACGCGGCGCGGTAACTCGAACCACAGTGATGAAAAGTGACGATGAACGAGAACTCGGTAGCGGGGTTTCTCTTGTGGTTGACCACCGGGTCGTGGAGCGGGCTCGAAAGGTGAATACGCCCCGGGCAACTAGTCGTTCGATTCCGGTCGTTGCACCTCGACGAAGTCGTCGGCGCGCACGTCGCCGAGAAGCACCGAGCGCCGCGATTCGTCGGCGAGGCTGAGCGCTGACTTTCGCCATGCGTCGACCACGTTGTCGAACACCTGTAGGTTCGCCCCGGCAACCACGTCGTCGAGCGCGGACACCGCTTCGGTAACGAACTCGGCACGATCGTCGGAATCGAGATGACGCAGCCACCGCAACGCACCGGGAGTCTCGCCCTGCACGACATGGTGGAGAGCAATTGCCCACTGGGCCACCGATTCATTGCGCTGAAAAGTGTCGAGGGGTGTGAACACAAGAGCAGTGCCATCGACGGCACGAACGACGGCCCGACCGCGACACGCGACCTGCAGAATTTCGGTTCTGCGGTCGCGCAATTCGGATGCCGTGTAAATGGTGGTGTCGGACATGAAATTCCTCCGAACCCAACGATAGCCAGAGGGTGTCAAGATATTGACCAATATCTTGTCCACGTCAGACCCCAGCCGGATGTCATCCCGAATGGGTGCGGAAACGAGCCAGTTAGGCTTCGCCGCACTATGAAGTTCATCCGTCGGGCTTTTCTCGCGCTCAGCGTCGCCGGGGCAATCGCCGCGGCCCTGCGCGTGAAGGGCAAGGGTGCGGTTCCGCCACAGCAGGGTGGCTGGCGCGACATCACGTCGGCCAAGTAGGCCCCGATGATCATCGTCGCCGGTACCGGGCTGGTCGGCACCCACGCCGCTGAACAGTTGCGCCGTCGTGGTCACGACGTGCGTTCGGTGTCGCACAAGACGGTGAACGAAGTCGACCCCGCGTCGGCTGATGTCGTGCTTCTTGCCCACGGTGGCGACCATGCCCGCCACGCGCGACGCTTCCTCACGGCCGGCTGCCACGTCGTGTCGGTCAGCGACGACACGAAAGACGTCCTCGCGCTGCTCGACCTGAACGGCGACGCCATGGCCGCGGGCCGCTCGCTCGTCATCGGCGCGGCGTGTTCACCCGGCCTCTCGGGACTGCTCGTTTCGTATCTCTCGAACAAACTTGAATCCACCGACGAAGTGCACATTGCGGTGCACGGAACCGGCGGCCCCGAATGCGCGCGTCAGCACCACGATGTTCTCTCGGGCACCGCACTCGGTTGGCACGAAGACGATTGGCTCCGCAGGCCAGCGGGCAGCGGACGCGAATTGTGCTGGTTCCCCGAACCCATCGGTTCACGCGACTGTTACCGAGCCGACCTTGCCGACCCGCTGTTGGTGAAGCACGCCTTTCCGCACCTGCACCGCATCAGCGCGCGCACGTCGGCCACGCGCCGCGATCGTTTGACCGCGCGACTGCCGATGCTCACCCCGCCGCGCGCCGAAGGCGACATGGGTGCGCTGCGCGTCGAGGTGCGCGGAACGCGTGGGGGAGAGCGCGCCGTCGAAGTGGCCGGCACGGCGTACCCCATGGCGCAGATCGCCGGGGCCGTTGCCGCAGCCGCGGCACACGAGATCCGTCGCCAGGCGCACTTCAACACGCCCATTCCTCCCGGTGCGCTCGCACTGGGCGACACCGCACTTCCGAATGCGGAAATTCTCGACGACATCATGCAGACGGG
>CAYFLC010000224.1:622-2374 GCA_964343885.1 uncultured Bifidobacterium sp. | reverse complement strand
GCGCGTGGGACAACTCGAAGAAGTACATCGAAGACGGCCACCACGGCGGCAAGGGCAGTGATGCCCACAAGGCAGCCGTCATCGGCGACACCGTCGGCGACCCCTTCAAGGACACCGCCGGTCCGGCTCTCAACCCGCTCATCAAGGTGATGAACCTCGTGTCGCTGTTGATCCTTCCGGCCATCATCAAGAGTGCCGACAACGACGGTGCTCGCTTCGCAATCGCAGGCGCGGCCCTCGTGGTGCTCGTCGGGTCGATCGTGTTCTCCGGCCGCAAGCCGTCGGGCATCACGGCAGCCGCGAAGTAACACCTTCGAACGCAAGCCATGCTCGCCCTCTTCAACGTCGAAAGTTGGTTGGAGAGCGGCGGGCTGGCTCTGCTCGGAGCAATCGTTTTTGCCGAGTCCGGCCTGCTCGTCGGATTCTTTCTTCCGGGTGACTCGCTTCTCTTCATCTCGGGATTCCTCGCTTCAAGCGCGGGCAGCAACGTTCTGCCGCCACTCCCCTTGGTCGCCCTCGTCACCGTGTTGTGCGCCATCGCTGGTGACCAGGTGGGTTACCTCTTCGGCCGCCGCGTCGGCCCCGCCATTTTCGACAAGCCGAAGTCGCGCGTGTTCAACCCCGCGAATGTCACCAAAGCAAACGTCTTTCTCGAGAAGCACGGACCGAAGACCATCGTTCTGGCCCGCTTCGTTCCCGTCGTGCGCACCTTTGCCCCGATCGTCGCGGGTGTTGGCAACATGAAGTACCGCACCTTCGTCGCTTACAACGTCGTCGGTGGCCTGGTGTGGGGAGCCGGCATCACCACCCTTGGCTACTTCCTCGGTGAAGTCGACGCGGTGAAGAACAACATCGAAATCGCGAGCGTCGCAATCGTCGTTGTATCAATCCTTCCCGTCGTTCTCGAATTCGTGAAGCACCGCCGCCAGGCCAACGCAGCTGAGTGATGCGCTACCTCAGCCTCGACTGGATCGAAGAAATCGCACGTCTCGTTGCGGCCGACGCCGAACTGCAGAAGGTTGGCGCGCAGCACTCGATCGGCATCACGCAGGTGATCACCGAAGCACCCGAAGGCACCGTGATCTACCACCTGCAAGCTGGCAACGGAACCGTGTCGTTCGGCGCCGGGCCAGCCGAGCCCGAAGACGTGCGCCTCGAACAAGAGTGGTTCACCGCGGTCGATGTCGCCACCGGCGAAATGACCGCAGAAGACGCATTCATCACCGGCTGCATTCGCCTGTCGGGCAATGCTCCCCTGCTGCTCGAATGCCAGGCCGTATTCGCGGGCCTCGACCCCATCTTCTCGGCAGTCGCCGACCGCACCGACTACTCGTCGTAACAAACAAAACGGCCCCGAGCTTGCGCCCGGGGCCGTTCAGTAGAAGTGGTGTATTTGGTTTAGATCAAGCCGAGTTGCTTGACGGCGTCGCGCTCTTCGGCGAGTTCCGCAACCGAGGCGTCGATCTTGCCGCGGCTGTAGGCGTCGATCTCGAGGCCCTGGACGATTTCGTACTTACCGTTCTTGCAAACACAGGGGAACGACGAGATGAGACCCTCGGGAACACCGTAGGAACCGTCGGACGGAACCGCCATCGACACCCAGTCGCCTTCATCAGTGCCCTTCACCCACGAACGCACGTGGTCGATTGCCGCATTGGCTGCCGAAGCCGCCGATGACAGACCACGTGCCTTGATGATCGCTGCGCCACGCTTGGCAACGGTGGGGATGAAGGTCTCGTCGAGCCACTTCTG
>CAYFLC010000224.1:331-612 GCA_964343885.1 uncultured Bifidobacterium sp. | reverse complement strand
CCCCAGATGGTCATGCGAGTCACCGAGGAGACCGGACGACCGACCTTCTGGGCGATCTGGGTGAGCGCGCGGTTGTGGTCGAGCCGCATCATCGCCGTGAACTGCGTGGGCTTGAGGCTGGGCGCGTTGTGCATCGCGATCAGCGCGTTGGTGTTGGCCGGGTTGCCGACGACGAGGACCTTCACGTCTTTCTTCGCGTTCGCGGCGATGGCTTGACCTTGCGGCTTGAAGATTCCGCCATTGGCCTGCAACAGGTCGGCGCGCTCCATGCCGTCTTTGCG
>CAYFLC010000224.1:0-321 GCA_964343885.1 uncultured Bifidobacterium sp. | reverse complement strand
TCGATTGCCGCGTTGGCCGCCGAGGCCGCCGACGAGAGGCCACGAGCCTTGATGATCGCGGCGCCACGCTTGGCGACGGTGGGGATGAAGGTCTCGTCGAGCCACTTCTGGTCGTTCACGAGTGCCGCAGCGTTCTTGCCGTCGACTTCACAATGGAAGAGGTCGGGGTACTGCGTGGTCGAGTGGTTGCCCCAGATGGTCATCTTCTTCACCGCGGTGATGGGCTTGCCGACCTTCTGTGCGAGTTGCGTGACCGCGCGGTTGTGGTCGAGGCGGGTCATGGCGGTGAACTGACGCGGGTCGATGCCCTTGGCGTTGTTC
>CAYFLC010000223.1:994-2376 GCA_964343885.1 uncultured Bifidobacterium sp. | reverse complement strand
CCCGACAGGCGGGCTGACTCGCGGCCGAGGGCTGCCCACACCCTGCGCACGGACTTTTCCATGGCGCTCACGCTAACCCGACGATTTACACTGCGAACAGCAATCAGGGGGAACGATGGCCACACAGAAAGTGACGGAACTGTCCGCACACGACCAGATTCGGCAGGTAGCAACGCGTTATTCACGTGGCGTCGACCGACTCGATGGCGATCTCATGAAGTCGGCTTACTGGCCCGATGGCACCGACGACCACGGGGTCTTCGTCGGCAACGCTATGGAGTTTTGTGACGTCGTGATTCGGTCGCACGAGCGTTTCATCGCCACGATGCACTGCATCATGAACCACGCAATCGAAGTCGACGAAGATGCCGGCACGGGCCACGGCGAGGTCTACAACGTGACGTATGTGTTCCGCGAGGAAAGCGGACGCAAACTGCTCGAGACGTGGTGGGGTCGTTATCTCGACACTTATGAACGACGAGACGGCGAATGGCGCATCAAGGCGCGCGTGTGCGTGCACGAATACACCCGCGCCGACGAAGTGACCAACCACATGGCGATCGACGCCGCCAAGTTCCGGCAGGGTGCCACCGACCGTGGCACCGGAACGCCGCTCGGAATGTAACTAGCCCCGACCAACAAGGTCGAGCGCACCGAGAATCTGCATCTCAACCGCGGAACGTTCGGCGAGAACTTGCCGCACGGCTTCGATGCGGGCTTTGTCACCTGATGCGAAGGCAGTTTCGACTTCTTTCGACAGCGCGGTACTGACCTGGTGGTACCAAGCAATCACGTCGTCGAGATGCAGGCTCGTTGGCGAGCCTTGGTCATTGCCGGTGAGTGCCGCCACACGCGCCGCCTCTTCGTGAACGAACGCAATCTCGTGCGCTGCCCGGCGCGAACAGCCCATCAAGATCTGGTCGATTTGCTGGAGCAGAATCTTCGTCGGCTCGGTTTGAATCTCGGCCATCACGGTCGTACGAAGCTGTTCGGCAATCCCCGCGAGAAGTTGCTCGGTGGTCGGTTTCGAGAACATCAGTTTCCGCCTTTCGCCGCGGCTGCCAGTTGCTTCATCGGTTCGGACAATTGCGAGAGGGCCGACATCCACATGCTTTGTCCGAACAGCACCGACGACATGTTGAACACCGACGAGAAGAGGTGGTTCTCCCCCGTCGCCCATTTCGTGCCACCCTGCATCAACTGCTCGACTGTGCCGACCACGCCGAGAACCAAGAAGTACGCGATGGTTGCGGGATTCACCTGCAGTTCGTTCAGCCCGGTGAGCTCGCGGTAACGGGCGCAGAACGCCTCGACACCCGCGTCGTCGAGCAGGTCGGGCGGCATCGCCTGTGCGACGGCCTTGAAATAGCCCATGTCTTCAG
>CAYFLC010000223.1:0-984 GCA_964343885.1 uncultured Bifidobacterium sp. | reverse complement strand
GAGCTCCCAGTCGATCATCTCGAAGTGACCGTCGGTGGAGATCATCACGTTCGCGCCCTGGAAGTCGCCGTGCATGAGAACGAGCGGCGCCTCGGGCGGACGGTGCGCATCGAGCCACTCGGCGACATAGTGGAAAATGGGCAGCGACTCGACGTGCCGATGGCTCGCCTGCCGCCAACCATCGATGCGCTTCGTCATGTACGCATCCCAACTCGCTGGACGTTCGATCGACGCGGGCAGCTTGTCGAGTGGAATCGCCTGGTACGACGCGATCGCTTCGGCCAAGCGAATATTCAGCCCGTCGAGCGATCCGCCCGCGGCAACGTACGGCATGAACGACTGACACTTCGAGAACTCGAGGATGATCGTCGGCGTACCGAGGTGTTCACCTGATTCGTCGAAGTGCAGCGCACGCGGAGTACGCACGCCATGGTCACCGACGACTCTCAAGAGCTCGTATTCCTGCCGACGGCTCGTTTCGATGAGTTGCCGGTCCTTCGGCGGGTCACCACGAAAAACAAGAATCTCGGTTCCGTCGGCGTGCCGCACCTCGGCCCGTGCGAGAAGGCGGCTGTAGCCGCCGGTCATCACTTGGTACGACGTGACCTCGACGTTCTTCCACGATGGCTCGACCTTGGATAGGTATGTGACGATGCGCGAAGGCATCTCTTCCACGTTGTGCACGATTCCCCCAATCGTGTTCGGTTGTTGCGACCCGTCGGACGACGAGCGTGCGTCAGATCGTCGGCACCTCGACGTGACGGCCGAAGACGCCCGCCATGGTGTTCATGATTTCGCCGAGCGTTGCGTACTTGCCAACGGCCTCGATGAGCGTGGGCATGAGGTTGATAGCCGGGTCGGCGGCTTCGGTTGCAAGTTTCGCCAGCACGGCATCGACATCAGCTTGGCTGCGCTTGCCCTTCACGACGTCGAGGCGCTTCAGCTGACGGGCCTCGTCTTCGTTCGTGATTTGAAGGATCTCGA
>CAYFLC010000222.1:0-2420 GCA_964343885.1 uncultured Bifidobacterium sp. | reverse complement strand
TCGGGGAGCACACCCTCCTCGCTCCGCGAAGCGGAACGCTCGTCGGACGTCTCCCCTGCGCCCGCTCCTCCTGCGGTTGGCGTTACGCCGCCGACCGTTGCGACTCCTTCCATCCCATCAGTGCCGGTGCCAAGTGCAACGCCGGCTGCGGTTCCCCCGAAGAAGGCCACCTTGGTGTTGGCCGATGGAACTCGGGTGGCGGTGAAGACAGGTGTGATGTCGGTCGGCCGCTCCGCAGAATCAACCTTGCCGCTGAACGACACGAATGTCAGCCGCAAGCATTCCGAGATCCGCTCGCGCGGCGAAGGTGATCACCTCGAGTGGTACGTCATCGATCTGGGTAGCACCAACGGCACCATGTTGAACGGAGTGAAGATCAGCGGGGAAAAGAAACTGAAGAACGGCGATGCCCTGATGTTCGGTAGCACCGCGGCACGCTTCGAGGTGGCATGACCCGTTGGGGTCGGCTGCCATGAGCGATCAGCTTCTCAGCACGCTGAAAATTGCCCTCCTTGGGCTTCTTTACCTCTTCTTTGCACGTGTGCTGTGGGCCGTATGGACCGAGGTGCGTGTACCGGCGGCGCCGGGGCTGACGGCGAACCGGTTGAAGAAGTCATCGACGACGAAAGTGTCGAAGGCCGCACCTGGAGTTCCGACGAAGTTGCTGATGGTTGAGCCGGCGACGATGCGTGGCAGCACGCTGTCGCTTGAAGACGAGGTAACAGTTGGCCGCAGCCCCGACTGTGTCGTGATTCTGACCGACGATGCGTTTGTCAGCACGAAGCACGCGCGATTCTTTCGCAAAGACAACAATTGGTACGTGGAAGATCTCGGTAGCACCAACGGCACCTTGGTGAACGCCCAGCGCATTACGGCTGCTGTGATGCTGCGTGTTGATGATCGAGTGCAAACCGGCACCGCAGTATTCGAGGTGCACTGATGTCGCAGATGCACGTCAGCCACGGAGCACTCACCCACTCGGGTCAGGTTCGTACGAACAACGAAGACGCGTTCGTGGTTGAAGATCGTCTGTTCGTCGTCGCTGACGGAATGGGTGGCCACAACGCCGGCGAGGTGGCCAGTGCGATGGCGGTTGACAGCCTGAAGCGAGCTGCTGCGAACATCGTCGACGAAGCAACGCTTGCTACGGCTCTCGCGACCGCCAACGAAGAGATCCACACCGAGTCGATGGTGAACCATGTACGACACGGCATGGGCACAACGATTGCTGCGCTGGTGGTTGCCGGCAACGACTCAATCGTCGTTGCACACGTTGGCGATGCGCGCATTTATCGCTGGCATGAAGGCACCTTGTCGCGAGTCACCAAAGACCACAGCTATGTGCAGGAATTGGTAGATGAAGGTGTGATCACGCTGGAAGAGGCGCGTATTCACCCCCGCCGCAACATCGTGACTCGTGCATTGGGCATCGACGCCAGCGTCGAAATCTCCACCGCCACACTTCCTGCATCTGTTGGCTCTCGATACGTGTTGTGCAGCGACGGACTGGTCGACGAAGTCACCGACAGCGAAATCGCCGCAATTCTTGGCAGGCACGAATCGGCCCAGGCCGCGGCAGACGCACTTGTTACGGCAGCGAACTCGGCGGGCGGTAGAGACAATGTGACGGTCATCGTCGTCGACCTCAGCGACACACCAGTGTCAGGTGGAGGAGAGTCTTCTGACGAACGTTCCGCGCAGCGGAGTGAGGAAGAAGAGCTCTCCGAAAGCCCGACGCCGTCTGGTGGGCTGCCGGTGGACAATGTTGTGGCGAGTTCGTCGTTGCCGAAGGCGAAGGTCGGCTTTTCGCTGGGGTTCATCCTGTTCTGGACGGCACTGTTGGCGATCGTGCTGTCGGTGCTGATTGTGTTCGCGGCGTATGGGCGCACGGGGTACTTCGTGGGGTTCGAGGGCAGCGACGTGGTCATCTACAAGGGGCGGCCGGGTGGTGTGCTGTGGTTCGGGCCGACGGTCGAGGCGCGCACACCGTTGACGGAGAAGGATCTGACCGAGGACATGGCGAAGGAGATTCTGGGGAATCCCACCTTCGGTGATGCGGTGTCGGCGCAGCGGTACGTGAACGGCATTCGCGACGAAGTGCAGCCCAACCCCACAACCACACTGCCTTTGCCGGTTACTACGACAACGAGTTCAACCTCGACCACGTCGACGGTGCCGGAATCAACCGTTGCAGTGGCGCCGTCGACAACGATGGGACAGTGACAACAAAGAGCCCGCATGTGGTGCTGCGTCGGCGCAGCGAACTGGGTTTGGTGTTGCTTGCCGCCGCGATCACCGGTGCGGCGTACGTGTTGGCCGCGTTGGGGAAGAACGCCACATTGCCGGCGAAGATCGGCCCGTTCCTGGGGTCGGTGGTTGCCCTGTTGTTGCTGGCGCACGTGGCTGTGCGTCGCTTGGCG
>CAYFLC010000221.1:0-2442 GCA_964343885.1 uncultured Bifidobacterium sp. | reverse complement strand
GAACGGATGCCACTCGACATGTGGGCCAGGTTCGTTTGAGGCGCTCGCGATGAAACAGCTCTCGGCAATTGCCGTTTACTGCGGATCAAGCGACGGGAATGACCCGGGCTTTCTGGAGTGCGCACATGAATTTGGCACTCTTCTCGCGAAGCGCGGAATCGCCGTTGTGTACGGCGGTGGCAACGTCGGGTTGATGGGGGCGGTTGCAGACGGCGCGCTGTCCAATGGTGGCGAAGTGCACGGCGTCATCACGAAAGCCCTTGAGGTGAAAGAACTTGCACATCACGGGCTGACTTCGTTGATCGTGGTCGACACGATGCACGAACGGAAAGCCGCAATGGCCGACCGCGCCGATGCGTTCGTGGCCCTACCGGGCGGTTTCGGTACCTATGACGAATTGTTCGAGGTGATCACCTGGACACAATTGGGAATCCACGAAAAGCCGTGCGGCATCCTGAACCATGCCGGATTTTTTGACGAACTGATTTCATTCATCGACAAGGCGACGACGAGCGGGTTCGTGAAGCAACCACACCGAGACGCAGTGATCTGCGCGAACGACGGTGAGTCAATGCTCGCGGCACTTCATGCATGGGAACCCGCGAAGATTCCCAAGATCGTCGACCGCGATCAGCGGTGATCAGGGCTTGATTGCGAACAGGCTGTCGGTGATTGCCGGGCCGTAGTTCGAACCCTCCATCGCAGCAATCGCGAAGATGAAGAGCGCGCCGCCGGCAAGGCCGATGTTCTTCATGAAGCTGATCATCTCGACCTGCTTTGCGTGCGGGTCGCTCTGTGTCCAGAAGTCGTGCATCTTCAACGCCATCACGACGAGGAGAACGCACAGCAAGAGAGCCCCGAGGTCGGTCCACACGCCGAGGATGACCGATAGGCCGCCGAGAAGAAGAAGCAGACCCGACAGCTGCACCGAAAGTTTCGGCATCGGCACGCCCTTCATTTGGGCGTAGGGCACCATGTGGTCGGCCTTGGTGAGGTGGTTGAGTCCCGACATGACGAACATGATCGAGAAGAGAATTCTTGCGATGAGAAGTACTGCGTCCATGCCCAGAACTTAGGGAATTCAGGACACGAGAATGATGATGGTGCGCCGGTTCTTGTCTTGGTCGGCAACAGCGGTGCCGCTGGAGACCGCACCATCGGCTCCGGCTGTGTAGATCGAGAACGGCCCCTTTACCCCGGCAGCCTGCAGCGCCAACTGGGTGACGGCCGCGCGGCGACGGGCAAGTTCAGTCTGAAGTTCACGATCGTTCGTCAAGTTGCCCGAGTATCCGACGATCAACACGGCCCGTGCCGTGAGGGCGGTCTTTGCTTGGCTGCGAATCAGCCTTTCGGCTTCGGGCTTGAGTTTCGCGGTGCCACCGAGGAAGTAGAGCGGATCGAGCGACTCGACCGAGTAGCCCGACTCGCCACCTTTGGCCGTCGACTTGAGCACGTGCGTCGAGATGACCCGCAGGTTCCCCTTGGTCTTGCGGCTGACGATGTAGGCCTTGCAGAAACCGGGACGCAGGAAGACGAGGTACGGGCCGGCGGGCAGACACACACTGCCTGAGCCGGAAACGAGGACCGTTTGGTCGTATTCGGTCGGCGTGACGACGCGCAATGCGTTCAGGGCCTTCACCGACGTGGGAAGCGACGTGTAGGTGTCGCCCGAAACAGCGATGGTCGTCGATGTTGTTGATGAAGTGGTGGACTTCGGCGACTTCTTCACTGTCGTTGTCGTTGCCGGGGCCGTTGTGGAGGTTGTCCTCGGTGTCTTCTTCTTGACGGTTGTCGTCGTTGCAGAAATTGTCGTCGATGTCGTTGTGGTCTTCGGGGTCTTCTTCTTGATCGTTGTTGTGGTCGTTGAGGTGGTTGATGTCGTGGTTGTTTTCGGTGTCTTCTTCTTCGCGACAGTTGTCGTCGTGGTTGACGTCGTGGTTGTGGTTTTTGGCGTCTTCTTCTTCACGGTCGTGGTTGTCGCGGGAACCGTTGTGGTGGTCGTCTTCGGAGTCTTGGCTGCGACGGTGGTCGTTGTGGATGGGGTTTTTGCGCCTGCGATTGCGGCAGCTGCTCCGATCGGCGGCGTGCCCGGAACACCATTGCCTGCGAAGTAGACGCCGTAGAAGTTGTTTGCATTCAGGCGCACGCCCTTGAACGGCATGTCGACCCAGCCAAAATCGGCAGGTGAGAACGTCTTGTTGTCCCAGGTGAGAGCGGACGGACACGTCGAGAGGTCGAGTTTGGCGACGGCGATTGGCCCGGTTCCGGCGAGTGATGTGGCGTCGGGTGTCAGTTCGTAGAGAACGGCGTAGAGGTTGAGAGAGTTGGCACCCCACGGCACGACGCACGTCATGCTGAACTGCATTGCCGACAACCGGCCCGTGGTCGTGGGAGAGAACACCTGTCCGAAACTGTGCACGTTGAAACAATCAAAAAGCGTGA
>CAYFLC010000220.1:1956-2454 GCA_964343885.1 uncultured Bifidobacterium sp. | reverse complement strand
GGGCTGCTGGGTGGGTGCGAACGGGCGAGCCATCTGGCGCATCGGATAACCGGCAACGGGGCGCTGGCCGGGGGCCGGGCGCTGCGGCGGGTAGGCGCCGTACTGCAACGTGTTGAGCTGGCGGCGGAAGACATCTACCGACGACTGCGGGCGGTCGAACTTCGTGCGCAGCAACGGCGGAAGCAGCACAGCTGCCCACATTGCTCCGACTAGCAGAAGAATGACTTTGCTCACGTGTAACGGTCCTGTCACTTTGTCGGGGGTCCGACCTGGCAGTTCGGTGGTCCGAACAGCCTCGGCAAGTCTAAAAGGGCATTTCCGCGAAGGAAACAACCTCGGTGTCATTTGGGCGTCCGTCACAAGGGCGCAAGAGCCAATTCCCCCTGAAATCGCATATTTGGGCGTTCGCAGGGGTCACACCCCCTTCATAGGGTGCCGGACAAATGACCAGCCCGATCGACAGAAATCGAACGATCGACCACCTTCTCAGCCGCGGAC
>CAYFLC010000220.1:0-1946 GCA_964343885.1 uncultured Bifidobacterium sp. | reverse complement strand
GTCATTTGGGCGTCCGTCACAAGGGCGCAAGTGCCCCATTCCTTGAAAAATCGCGTTTTGGAGGGTTCTGGAACCTTAGATTCCCTCGCGGCGGTAGGTGCCGTCGCGGCCGCCGCTCTTTTCCCACAGGGCCACTTCGCCAATGACCATTCCCTTGTCGGCCGACTTACACATGTCGTAGACGGTCAGGGCCGCAATCGATGCCGCCGTGAGCGCTTCCATCTCGACGCCGGTGCGGTCGATGGTGTCGACCTGGGCCTCGACCGCCACGTGTTCGTCGCCGATTTCGAAGTTGATGTACACCGAGCCGATGAGGAGCGGGTGGCAAAGAGGAATCATGTCGCTGGTGCGCTTGGCGGCCTGGATGCCGGCGACACGGGCAACGGCCAAAACGTCGCCCTTCTTCACTTCGCGGTTCGCTATGGCGGCGGTGGTTTCGGGTCGCATGAACACCTTGGCCCGGGCAACGGCGCGGCGGGCGGTGGGGTCCTTCTGCGTCACGTCAACCATGCGAGCGCGGCCGAGGGGGTCGAGGTGACTGAACGTGAGGTCCGACATGGTGCGATCGTAGTTGTCGAAGGGGTGCTCTGGGATTGCCTTGATATACCCCAGGGGGTATAGTGATTTCATGATCGATCTCAACGCAGACACCGATGTGGCCAACGTGCATTCCGTCGTCGCTGCGGGTGCCGTGTTGGTCGACGTACGCGAGCCAGAAGAGTTTGCCGAAGGCACCATCGACGGCGCAGTGAACGTTCCGCTGGGCGAGGTCGAAGAGCGAATGGTGTTCTTCGACAAGAACGTGCCGATCGCCTTTCTGTGTCGCAGCGGCAACCGCAGTGGCAAGGCCGCCGAGTTGTATCGCGAGGCCGGCTTCAAGGCGGTGAACCTGCGTGGCGGAATGTTGGCCTGGGCCGAAGCACTGCGTTCCGACACATTGCTGTGCCAGCAGTTCTATTTGGATTGTTTGTCGCAGGCGTCGTACCTGATCATCGACAAAACGTCGAAGCGCGCCGTGGTGGTCGACCCCACGCGCGACGTGCAGCAGTACATCGACTCGGCCGCCACTCACGGCGCGAAGATCGAACTGGTTCTCGAAACGCACTTCCACGCCGACTTCCTGTCGGGCCACCTGGAACTGGCCGCCGCCACGGGTGCGGTGATTGGTTACGGCGCGGCGGCTAAGCCCGAATTCGCAGCGCGTTTGTTTGAAGACGGCGAGCGTTATTCGCTGGGTCGCGTCGAACTGGAAATGCGTCTCACGCCGGGGCACACGCCCGAATCGATGTCGATCGTCGTGTGGGAACACCCCGATGATCAGGCTCCATATTCGGTGCTCACGGGTGACACGTTGTTCATCGGCGACGTTGGTCGCCCCGACCTGCTGGTGTCTGTTGGCAAGTCGTCGGAAGAACTGGGCTCGATGCTGTTCCGTTCGTTGCACGACAAGTTGCTGACACTCCCCGACTCGACGCGTGTTCTGCCAGCACACGGTGCGGGTTCGGCATGCGGCAAGAACCTGTCGACCGAAACCATGTCGACCATCGGCGACCAGCGTCGCGACAACTACGCGTTGCAGATTCGCGATGCGCAGAAGTTCGTCGAGATCGTCACCGAAGGCCAGCCACCCGCCCCCGGCTACTTCATCTTCGACGCGAAGCTGAACGCCCAACAGCGTGATGTGCTCGATGAGCACACGCCGCCCAAGCGTTTGACCATCGGCGAGGCCGTGTGGCGCCAGCGTTACGGTGCACGCATCATCGACACGCGCGACCCGCAGTACTTCGCGTTGGGTCACCTGCGTGGTTCGGTGAACGTCGGCCTGCAAGGTCGCTACGCCGAATACGCGGGAGCCGTGATCAACCCCGACGAAGAAATTGTCGTTGTCACAGAGGCAGGCACCGAGCTTGAAGCAAAGGTGCGCCTCGCGCGCATCGGCTACGCAA
>CAYFLC010000219.1:0-2478 GCA_964343885.1 uncultured Bifidobacterium sp. | reverse complement strand
CAGCCGAATGACCCTGTGGCGTTCGTGACTATCGCATTTGACTTCGATCATTCGCTCCGAACGATACCTGTGGTTCGAGAGCCATGGTTACCCGTGCATCGAGCGTCGTTCGGGGGTGAACGAATCCGAATCCGGCGATCGACAGGTGAACATCCCGCCTCACCTGAACCGTGACGGTTGAATCGATAATCGAAGCCGTGCTTCCTTCGGGAAGTGTCAGCAGAATCTCTGAGCACCGCTCGATTGGGTCGGTCGCAACTGCGATGTCGCGCGCAGTTTCCCGAGCCAACTGCCACATCGCCATTTGGTCTCGTGCAACTACGGCGAACTGCGCGATGACGACCGTGAAGACGGCCAGCAAGGGCAAAACGAGTGCGAGTTCGACGGCCGCTTGACCCGCGTCGTGTCTACGGCTTGAGCGTGGTGACGGTCGTCTTGTCGAGTACACCGTCGAACACCGAATCAAAGAGATCACCGATGCGACCCGCACCGCCACCGGCCGTGGCCCATGTGATGACGAGCACAGCAATCACTGCCGCGGCCAGCAGTATGAGGGCATATTCGGTGGTTGCCTGCCCCGGGTCGTCGCGGCGCATCGTGCGCTTGAGCCGTTGATGGAGTCGAAGAATTCGCATGTGTGGTCCTTTCCGTGGCGCGCAGCAACGACGCCCGTGTCAATGGGGGATGGATCCCAAGTTGAGGGATGACAAGGCGCCGATGAGGATCGGCACGACGGTGAGTGCAACGAACGACGGGAGCACGCACAGAACGAGTGGGAATGCCAGTTTCACCGGAAGCTTCGCGGCTTCGGTGTGTGCCTGGCGACGCCGTTCCGCGTGTGACTCACTGATCAGACGATCGAGGACGGGGGCAATTGGCAGACCGTCACGTTCGGCCGACGACAAGCAGTTTGCAATTCCAACGGCGGGCGAGCCGAAGAGATCGATCAGTTCACCGACCGCATCGCAGAGGCGCTCGCCTGAGTCGCAGCGAGCGACGATTTTCGCGGCGACAGAACGAACCTCACTGTCGCCGAGGCGAGTCATCGTTTCGAGCGACTGATGGGTGGTTCGACCGCTTTTCAAGAGGACGACGAGAAGATCGACGAACTCAACAAATGCCGTCGACGAAGCCACACTACGGCGATTGCTCACGCGAACGAACATGTCACCCTTGTCATCCAGCGTCGACCCGCGACGTTCAACAGAATGCCAACAACCAGACAGATCAATCCCGCCACGCCGCCGAAGTAGGCGCCGCGCACCGATCGGTTTGTCACGGCCATGATGGCGCCGAACACCCCGGGCAGCCACGACAGGATGCGTGCCGAGAACACTGCCTGTGCCGCTTGAGTGCGGCGTTCGAGGCGAATCGCGTGACGTTCGCGAAGTGCCCATGCTGCGCGCTGCAAGGCGAAGGATGCCGCAGGTCCTCCCGCGCCGGCGGCGACGATCGCCCTGATGAGAAAGGCATCGTCGGAGGCGTGGCTGGCGGCATCGGCGATGATTTCCGGTGCATCGAGTGGTGCGCCCGTCTTGCAGTGAAGAAGCAAGACCGCGAGTGCAGGAAGACCACCTGTTTCATCGGTCGCGCGAATCACGGCACCACGCAGCGACGACCCAAGCTGAACATGCCGATCAACGACCTCGAGATAGTCGGCACCTTTCAAGCCGTGATGATCGGCGCGACCAACGAAAGAATTGATGCGTAGGCGAAGCGGATCGACGAGCCGTGTCAGTTGCGTTGTTTCGAGGCCCAAACCCAACCGCTGGCGGGTGCGGTAGCGGACGTACGGCCTGGCCGTCGGGCTCCATTGCTTCAATGGCTGCAACGTCAGTCCGCGAGCAACGAGGCGAGGACGTAGGAACCGTCGGTCGCGAGAGTTGTATCGACCCGCGCAACCTCGATGATGCGTCGAATTCCGGCCGTATCGCGATCGAGATGCACCACCATGTCGATGGCTGACGCAACGTACGAACGCACGGCGTGCAATGGCCAGTTGTTGACGGCCCTGAGAACCATCGATTCGATGCGATGCAGGGCATCGCGCGCGGAATTGGCGTGGCAAGTGGAGAGCGAACCCGAGTGACCCGTGTTCATCGCCTGCAGCATGTCGAAGGCCTCAGGGCCGCGTACTTCGCCAACAACGAGCCGGTCGGGTCGGAGTCGCAACGAGCATCGCACGAGATCGCCAAGGTCGATTCCACCGATGCCCTCGGCGCTTGGCGGCCGAGATTCGAGGTACACGGCATGTGGATGCCGAATGTGCAGTTCGTTCGTGTCTTCCATCACGATGATGCGTTCGGTGTGTGGAACGTGCGATGCGATCGTGCCCATCAAAGTTGTCTTACCGGTTGACGTTCCACCCGAGACAACAATGTTCATTCGCCGTTCGACGGCAGATGCAATCAGGTCCGCGGTGCGTGCATCGGCGTAAGAACTGAGCGTGAACGCTTCACGCGAGAAACGACGAATCGC
>CAYFLC010000218.1:1774-2480 GCA_964343885.1 uncultured Bifidobacterium sp. | reverse complement strand
GGCCATGGCCGATAATGCCGAAGTCGGCATCACAACCGATGGTTCAACCCCCGTCGTCACGTTCACGGGAAGCCCGATAGCGATTGCCCAGGCAACGTCGAGCAAGGACTGCGATTCGGCGACATCGGTCGCCGTCGCGAAGCCGAACCAGCTGTATTTCTTCATGGCCTTTGCGAACGGCCGCGACCCCTACGGCGTGCCCGGTCTCTCTGGTCGCATGTTGATCAACAGCAACGGCCCCTGCAAGCTCAGCACACCGGTGTGGAATTCAACGACGAAGCAAATGGAGTTCACGGCCTCCGCCCCGCACTTTGCGCCCGATGGAACAACCCAGAACCTCGGCCTCTACCGGGCGATCATTCCCGCCACTGACGCCCAGCTGCTCTGGGGAATCACAAACGACAGTGACCTCGCTGATGCTGAGCTTCCGCCCGACGAACTCGATAATGCAATGATCGACGAAGAGGAGGAGGACGTCACGAGCGCTTCTCTGAGGAGCCGCGTCACGACATTCGGCTATTTCAGTGCCAGCAAGACGATGACCGTCGAAGTAGTCGATTCCGATACGGGAACGACCTCTGCCGCACAAACGAACGTCGCTTTCGACGGAGACAACTTCATTGTCACCGCCACCGGATTCCACTACTCGACGTCGAAGATTCGAATGAAGCAGGGGGCCCCGGCGAACGCGCCGGCGAAGTTCGCG
>CAYFLC010000218.1:0-1764 GCA_964343885.1 uncultured Bifidobacterium sp. | reverse complement strand
CTGGAAGGCAGCCAGCCGGATGAGGCGGTTGGCGAGAGCCTGCGGCAAGTCGACGCGATACATCGCGTTTGCAAAGTCGCCGGTGGTGACAAAGCCGCTGAAATGCATCACGAAGAAGACGACCGTCACATGTTCGGCGCGAGGCCTGAAGAAAGGCACTTGGACAGTGTCGCTCTACCCAACCAATCGCGGCCTCGTCGGCAAAAAGGTCGTGAAAACCGTGAAGGTTCTTTGACCTACGACACTTTCAGCGAGACACTCTTCTTCGTTCTTTTTCCATTCGTTTCGCTAGTCACGGTGAGTAGGCATGTACCGGCCGAGAGGCCAACGATTGTCTGACTCTTGGCTCTACACACCTTCACGCTTGCGCGCTTGACAACAACCACGATCTTCGACGCCTTGACACCTGGGACGCCTAGAGAATTCGCAAGCGCTTTGAACGTCTTGGCTTTGCCGACAGCGATGGTGCCATTACTACCTGGCTGGGTGATCTTGACCTTGATTGTCGGCGACGAATGCGTGAATCCATAGGCGGCAAGCTTCAACCATCCATCGCTTTCGGTCACGGATGTGGTGGCGGTTTCAGTTGTGCCACCCGAGTCGAACACCGAAACCGACACGTTGACCGGAGCATCGGTGAAACCGTAAATACACCGGGCGACGTCAGAGCGCATGAGGAGGTCGTACCTCCCGAGAAATACAGCGCCACCAGAGGTGAAGTGCGGTGCAGCAACTTGATAGTCAAGGGTTCCTTCCGAGGATGAAAAGCGCGGGGGACCTGCCGAGTACTCCGTAGCGTTGGTAGTAACGATTCCAGCGATCGACTTCTCGTTCGTGATGCACTTCTCAGCACCAGCCATCTCGGCAGTGCCCAACGTTCTCACTCCCCATGTTGAGACATTTGCCGAGGCGGTGTCGTTGACGAGAGGCAGCCACGCGGCAAGTTCCTCGATTCCCGCCTTACCAGACGGCGACGGCAAATAGAGCACGTTGTACTTCGACGGCGTGAGGTTTGGAACAGATTGTCGGGAAGTACTTTCACCGCCCGCTTCGCGCGATCCGGGCCAAAGTCCGTTCTCGTAAATCTTCTGCAACGAGTCAGGAAGTTTTGCCCAATCCATACCGTTGACAACCGTCGGCACGGACATTGCACTTCCCGATATGTCAACTTTCGTGACGTCGGTGTTCGCATCTTTGACGATTGATATTTCAGGTGCCACGAGGCGCCCGTGCAACCAGCCAACTGGTGATTGCGATAGTCGTACCTTTACGAAGAACTTTGACCCGAGAGGTATCGCCTTGCGCTCGAGACAGACCGACTTTCGAGTGGTCGTGTTCGTATCAGAAACCGCAACACAGGTCTTCTTCCATTGGGCACCATTCCCCGGGCCCTGCAGTTCCCAAGACTCCAGCGCGTCGTTGTAATAGAGACCGTTCATACACTTTTCCGTGCAGTACACATCACTTGACTGAACGGCGAACAGGCCGACGTCGAATGCAGACTGCGTGAACTTGCCTGACGACGTACGAGAACCAGAGACACGAATTCGCGTGAAGTATTGCGAACCGGCCGTGTGCGCGGCATCGGGGAGGGACCACAACTCTCCTGTTGCTCCAGCGGGAAGGTCGAGTGACTTGTCGCTTGAAAAATCAGAGGGTCCCACTGTCGGCACAGACTTCACATAGGTTGCGGACTTTCTGCTGCCATCAGAGGTGACGATTCCGAAATCTTCTACGCAATTCGCGTCTTGGTCGTCTGCACAC
>CAYFLC010000217.1:0-2513 GCA_964343885.1 uncultured Bifidobacterium sp. | reverse complement strand
AGAAGGACCTGCGCGTCACCGGCAGCGGCGAGAGTCTGAACCAGACCCTCGAAAAGGCGGGTCGTGTCGACGACTTCTTCCAGCTCGGAATGCTCATGTGCCGCGATGCACTCGACCGCAACGAGTCGTGCGGCGGCCACTTCCGTGCCGAGTATCAGACCGAGGAAGGCGAAGCCCTGCGCGACGACGACCAGTTCTGTCACGTCGCAGCGTGGGAATGGACCGGCGACCCAATGTCGGCCAAGCGCAACGTCGAAGACCTCAACTACGAAACCGTCCACCTCGCAACCCGGAGCTACAAGTGAGCAACCACCTGAAGGACATCACCCTCAAGATCTGGCGTCAGACCGGCCCGAACGACTCGGGTCATTTCGAGTCGTACAAGGTCGACGAGATCAGCGACGAAGCCTCGTTCCTCGAGATGCTCGATTACCTGAACGAGCGCCTCATCAACGAGGGCAAGGAAGCCGTCGTCTTCGACCACGACTGCCGCGAAGGAATCTGTGGTACGTGCTCGCTCATGATCAATGGCCAGGCTCATGGTCCCGAGCGCGCAACGGCCACGTGCCAGTTGCACATGCGCAAGTTCAAGAGCGGTGACAACATCACCATCGA
This sequence comes from uncultured Bifidobacterium sp., assembly GCA_964343885.1. Taxonomy (GTDB): domain Bacteria; phylum Actinomycetota; class Acidimicrobiia; order Acidimicrobiales; family Ilumatobacteraceae; genus F1-20-MAGs119. The sequence continues at coordinate 1,898 of CAYFLC010000217.1, read as the reverse complement.
GCCGTGGCGTGCGCGGGCATTCCCAATCATCAAGGACCTCATGGTCGACCGTTCGGCGTTCGACCGCATCATCGAATCCGGTGGATTCATCACCGCCCCAACCGGTGGTGCCCCCGACGCGAATCTCATCCCGATTCCGAAGCCCGTCGCCGACGCGGCCATGGACTCGGCCGAGTGCATCGGTTGCGGTGCGTGCGTGGCCGCTTGCCCGAACGGTGCGGCAAACCTCTTCACTTCGGCGAAGATCGCACACCTCAACCTGCTTCCGCAGGGTCAGGCCGAGCGCTTCAAGCGCGTCGAGGCGATGATCGAAACCATGGACGAGCACTTCGGTTCCTGCACCAACCATGGTGAATGCGAAGCGGCCTGCCCGAAGGAAATCTCGATCGACGTCATCGCGCTCGCCAATGCCGACTATCGCAAGGCGAAGATCAAGAACCGCAAACAGCTCGCACGTAGCTGACATTCATCGGCGTTCCCACCTCCGCGTGAACGCCGTCCATTGTTGCGGGTAACGTCGGGCCATGTCCGACCACGTCACGGCCCCACAGAATCTTCCCGCCACCCTCGGCGCATTGCGCGCGTCAGGGTGGACATCGGTTGCGGTGAAAGACGAAATGCGCCGCAATGCGATCACGAAGATCCGTGCGGGCGAGCCGTTGTTCGCCGGCGTGATGGGTTACGAGCACACGGTCATGCCACAGCTCGAGAACGCGTTGTTGGCAGGCCACGACATCGTGTTCCTGGGTGAGCGCGGTCAGGCGAAAACCCGCATGATCCGTTCGCTGACCGGGCTTCTCGACGAGTGGATGCCGATCATCGCGGGAAGCGAAATCAATGACGACCCGTACAACCCGGTGTCGCGTCACGCGCGCGATCTCGTCGCGCAGATGGGCGACGACACGCCGATTTCGTGGGTGCACCGTTCTGCCCGCTACGGCGAAAAGTTGGCGACCCCCGACACGTCGATCGCCGACCTCATCGGTGAGGTCGACCCCATCAAGGTGGCCGAAGGCCGTTACCTGTCGGACGAACTGACCCTGCACTACGGCCTGGTACCCCGCACGAACCGCGGAATCTTCGCCATCAACGAACTTCCCGACCTTGCCGAACGCATCCAGGTGGGTTTGCTCAACGTTCTCGAAGAGCGCGATGTCCAGATTCGCGGTTACAAGATTCGTCTACCACTCGACGTGATGCTCGTCGCTTCGGCAAACCCCGACGACTACACCAACCGCGGACGCATCATCACGCCGTTGAAAGACCGCTTCGGCAGCCAGATCCGCACCCACTATCCGCTCGAGGTGTCGACTGAAGTCGACATCATGCGTCAGGAATCACGACCGGCCGGCATCGGCGGCGTCGAAGTGCACGTACCCGCGTTCATGGAGGAAGTCATCGCGACGTTCAGCCATCTCGCGCGCGCCAGCAGCAACATCAGCCAGCGCAGCGGCGTTTCGGTGCGCCTGTCGGTCAGCAACAACGAAATCATGACCGCCAACGCAGTGCGCCGCGCACTGCGTGCCGGCGACAATGTCGTTGCACCGCGCGTCAGCGACCTCGAGGCCCTCGCAGCTTCCACTTCCGGCAAGGTCGAAGTGGAATCACTCGAAGACGGACGCGAGGGCGCAATCCTCGATCACCTCGTGAAGAGCGCGGTGTTGCAGGTGTACAAGCGCATCGCGACTCCGGCAACGGTGAACATCGAGAATGTCAACGAAGTGCTTGCCGCATTCGAGGGCGGCGTCACGGTTCACGCCGGTGACGACGTCACGTCGGCCCAATTGGTTGCGTTGCTCGATTCCGTTCCGGCACTGAAGCCGATCGTCAACGTGTTCACCGGCGGAGACGAATCGCCGGCCATCGTCGCGTCGGCGGTCGAGTTCGTTCTCGAGGGC
>CAYFLC010000216.1:0-2525 GCA_964343885.1 uncultured Bifidobacterium sp. | reverse complement strand
GCTTCGGGACGGCACAGCACTTGCAGGCAGTGACCGTGGCGGTCTTTCTTCATGAGAATGGGTGTCACCCATGCGTCATTGGCGCCGGCGTTCATCAGGGCCGACACGGTGTAGGCGAGAACTTCGGGGGTCACGTCATCGGTATTGGTTTCGAGAACGATCAGAGTTTCGACTTCGCTGTCGGTTTGGTCATTGGTGTCATGGTTTGTTGAGCCGACGAGCACCTGCACGACGTTCGCGCGGTCAGACGGGTTCTTGGTGCCCGCGCCGTGGCCGACGGCGGTGACGTTCATATTCGGTGCGGCACCGAATGACGTGGCGAGTGTGGTGACCAGGGCGATGCCGGTTGGTGTGGAGACTTCGTAGTCGACGTCGACACCCTTGACGGGCGCGTTGCGTGTCGCGAGCATCATCGCAACGGCGGGGCCGGGGCTGGGGATTTTGCCGTGCGACGAACGCACGGTGCCGTGCGAGACGGCGATTGGTGACGCGGTGACTCGGTCGATGTTCAAGACTTCGAGCGCGGCGCACGTGCCGACGATGTCGATGATCGCATCGATGCTGCCGACTTCGTGGAACTCGACGTCGTCGATGGTTGTTCCGTGTACACGTGCTTCTGCTTCGCCGAGCGTGCGGAACGTCGCGAGCGCACGTTGCTTCACGCGATCAGAAATGTCGGCCGCATTGATGAGGGTGACGATGTCGCGGTAGGGGCGGTGATGGTGTGCGTGATCACCGTGGTCATCGTGGTCGTGGTGATGTTCGACAACGATGGCGTGAGTTGCAGAAATACCCGCGCGGTCGACGCGGTCGGACGTGAGCGCCCAACCGTCGAGGTTGAGACCGTAGAGAATGTCGGCAACCGCAATGGGGTCGGCACCGGCGTCGATGAGTGCGCCCAACAACATGTCGCCGGCGACACCCGCCTGACAGTTCAGCCACACTGAATTCATTGGCGGCGGCCGAGAATTCGCGCGACGGCCGATGCTGCGCCGAAACCGTTGTCGATGCCGACCACGGTGACACCGGCGGCGCATGATGCGTGCATCGCGAGGAGAGCGGTGACACCTTCGAGCGATGCCCCGTAACCAACGCTGGTGGGAACCGCGACGATGGGTGCACCGCTGAGGCCGCCAATCACGCTGGCGAGGGCGCCCTCCATTCCCGCGGCGACGATGATCGCGTCGGCGGATTGGATGACATCGACGCGGTCAAGCAAACGGTGAATGCCGGCAACACCAACATCGACGATGCGTTCGGGTGCGTAACCGTATGCGCGAAGAGTCAGTACTGCTTCGTCGACGACGGGCACATCGGCGGTGCCGGCGCTGACAACGAGCACACGGTGTGCGTCGTTGTGCGGTGCGTCGGGAAGACGCCAGGCAAGAGTGTTCGATGCGCGGAGTGAACCGGGGTGCGCGGCGAGTGCGGCCTTTGCCTGCGCATCGTCGACACGGGTGAGGAGGACCGGTCCTTCACCGTTGGTCAACATTTCGCCGACGATGAGCGCGCATTGTTCGGGCGTCTTGCCCGGACCGTAAATGGCTTCGGGTGTTCCCGTGCGCAGCGCGCGGTGATGGTCGACCAGTGCGTCGCCAACCTGCGTGAAGGGAAGCCTGCGCAGTTCGGCAACGGCGGCGTCGGCGCTGACGGCACCCGACTGCACATCGGCGAGCAGTTGTCGCAGGGTTTCGGAAAACACGCCCCAATGTTGGCATCTCCTCGCCTAGCCTTCCCACTGTGACGACATCAGCCCCCCGCCGCGTCGGCTTCCTTGGCCCAGCGGGCACTTTCACCGAACAGGCGGCCCGTACGCAGGCCGATCTTGCCGTGGCCGAGCTGGTGCCGTTCCGCACGGTGCCCGATGTTCTCGATGCGGTGGAAGCGGGCGAAGTCGACCTTGGTTTCGTGCCGATCGAGAACTCGATCGAAGGCACGGTGAACTCAACACAAGACGCGCTGGTGTTCGACCACGAGCTGTACATCCAGCGCGAAGTCGTTCTCGACATCAAGCACTTCCTCTGTGCACTGCCCGGCACGAAGCTTGCCGACGTGCGTGAAGTGCACTCGATGCCCGTTGCCACGGCGCAGTGCCATGCGTTTCTGCGCAAGGAATTGCCAAACGCCCAGGTGCACCCGGCCACCAGCACAGCAGAAGCCGCGCGTCGCATCGGTGCCGAAAAGCTGGCGGGCGTTGCCGCCATCGGACCCGAAACGGTTGCCGCGATGTACGGCCTCGACATCATCGCCAGCGATATCGCGGACCACGACAACAACCAAACACGTTTCGTGTTGGTGGGCAAAGACACCATTCCCCCGGCAACGGGCCACGACCGCACGGCGTTGGTTGTGTTCCAGCGCGCCGACGAACCCGGAAGCTTGATTTCGATTCTCCAAGAGTTCGCCGCGCGGCGCATCAACTTGGAGAACCTGCAGTCGCGCCCCACCAAGAACACGGGCCTTGGCGACTACTGCTTCATCATCTACACCGACCGTCACATCGAAGATGAACTGATGGCCGACGC
>CAYFLC010000215.1:0-2539 GCA_964343885.1 uncultured Bifidobacterium sp. | reverse complement strand
TGATTTCGAACGCGTAGTACGGACCACGCTCGAGCTTGCCGAGGGTCGCATCGCGACGTCCCTTGCGATACGGGTCACCCCACCAACAATCGAACGCGCTATCGCCGCGACCGTAATCGGGGTCGTGGCCCTCTTCGACGTGTTGATTCCAGCGCGCGATGGTGCGCACCAACTCTTCGCCGTCGGCACCGAGCTTCTCGGCGAGTTCCTGAGGTGTGTCGCCACGCGGGATCCAATCAGGAACGACCGAACCATTGCCACCCGCGCTGATGCGGAAGCCGTACGAGTCGACATATTGCTGGTCGAAGATCAACCAGCATGGAAGGTTTTCGTACTCGAATTTCGACACGTTTTCGACGTGGAACGATGCACCAAAAGCGTTGTAGTTGGCCGCTTCGTTCGTGAAGCGACGACCACGCTTGTTGATCATGATCGAGTGCGGCAGTGTGCGCTGACCGTTGACCAGCACCTTGCCCATCGGGTTGGCCTCGAGCGGCACAACGCCCGCCGGAATCCACCACGCCTCGCGCATGTTCGACAACATTGCGCCGGCCTTCATCGCCATGCGCAAACCATCGCCGGTCGACGTTTCCATCGACACCGGGTGCGTCAGCGGACCGCGAGTGAATGCACGAACGAGATCCTTGTCGTGCTCGAAACCACCCGACGCGAGAATCACACCCTTGCGTGCGCGCACCGCGACCGGACCTTTCGGCGTTTCCATGTGAACGCCAACGACTTCACCGTTCTCGATGATCAGTTCCTTTCCCGCACAAAGCGTGCGCGGGTAAATACCGCGATCGAGACATGCCTTCAACAGTCGGCCCGCCAACGCTTGGCCGCAACCACGTTCGTTGTGCTTCTTGCGGCGTTCGTGTTCTTCGGGTGAAGGCGGCTGGGGAACCGCTTTGCCGAGCGGCGTCTCACTCATGGTGATGTGCGGATCGGCGAAGTACGGCGACGGCGTGACCTTGTCTTCCCACTCACCCAGTTCCTCGAACGGAAAGATTGGGCATTCGATGGTGCGACCGCCCTCGGGGCTGCCACCCGGAAACTCGGGGTGATAGTCGGGCATTTCCGGCACAGCGTAGAACTGCACCGGTGTCTTCGCTTCCATGTACTCGACCATCTCGGGGCCATGATCGAGGTACGCGTCGACGAGACGTTCTTCGAGCATGTCGCGCGACAGCGACATGATGTACGTCTTGGCCTTCTCGCGACTGTCATGCACACCGACTTCGGGCATGTGCGGATTGTTCGGAATCCACACCTGACCACCGGACCACGCCGTGGTGCCACCGACGAGTTCGGCCTTTTCGAAGATCGCAACCTTCGCACCGAAATCGTGAGCAACGACCGCGGCGGTGAAACCCGCCGCACCGGTGCCCAACACGACGACGTCGAATTCCTCACTCGGAAGACCGGTCATGGTCGCCCCCTCTTTCCCCAGGTTTTCCCTCTTTGCGTTGCCGCCACCCTGTCGCTGCGATCCGCGAACGGATCTTTATGCAACAACTGTTATACAATTTAGCACAGGAACTACGTCACACTCAATGGGACCCATATGCCCAAGATCGTCGACCACGAAGAACGCCGCCGCGAAGTCACCGAAGCGGCCGCCCGCATCATCATCGAATCGGGCCGTTCCGCCCTGACGGTGCGCAACGTCGCCCAGGCCACCGGATGGTCGACCACCGTCGTCTCCCACTACTTCGACGACATGGCCGAGCTGTTTCACGAGACGTATTCGGTGGCGACCCAACGGTCACGCCGCCGTATCGAGGCAGCGCTGGCCAAGGACCCCGGCAACGTTGTGGGTCTCATCGAAGCCGTGCTCCCCCTCGACGAAGAACGCCGCGAAGACTGGAAGATCTGGTTCGCCTTCTGGAGCGAGGCTCTGTCTCAACCGCAGTACGCGAGTGAACAAAGCGACCGCGCACGCACGACCCGCGAGCGCATTCGCAAGTGCCTCACCATTCGACAGCAGCGCGGCGACATTCCGGCCGATGTCGACATCGCCGCGGCAAGCGATCGGCTGTCGGTGCTCATTCCCGGAATCTCGAGCTCGGCCACCTTCGACCCGAAGTCGTGGACCCCGACACGCCAGCGCGCCACCCTGCGCAGCGAACTGACTCTCATCGGCCTCGCCTGACCAACCCGAAACGAAATGCACACCCGAGCCGTACACTGACATCACGTTCAATCAACGGGGCTGACAGGTTTCGACAGCAGGTCCGCTGGCCGAGCGTGCGACCCGAGTTGCTCAGACTCGAAAAACGGGGCAAACAAATATCTGCCAACGAGCAGTTCGCTCTCGCCGCCTGATTTTCAGGTGACAGAGAGCACTCGTGAGCCGCGAGGCCGCACGGGGCCAGTTCACCGCAGCCCGGCAACAGAAGCGGTGGATGACGGTGTGAAAGAACACTGACAGCACGAAAGCGCGCTGACTGGTCGGAAAGACGATCCGCTGTCCGGGTAACCGAACAGCCGACCCGCCGGTGAGGTTGCGTCAGCCTCGAAGTCGGGAATGGTCGTAGCA
>CAYFLC010000214.1:0-2546 GCA_964343885.1 uncultured Bifidobacterium sp. | reverse complement strand
ATGGCGGGCAACTGCGGCTTCACCATCGCCCCGTTGACCCCCGAAGACGGCGACTACCTGATGCGCATGCTCGCGCGCGTCGAAGGCATGCCGCTCGAGAGCCTGCAGGAAGGTGTCCCGTGGAACTGGCGCACGACGGGTGAGTTCCTCGACGCGATCGACGGAAAACTCATGCCGAATGCGGGGTTCCTCGTCGGCCACAGTGCATTGCGGCGTGTGGTGATGCACGACGACGCAACGCGTCGTGAGGCAACGGCAGATGAAATCGAACAGATGAAGGAACTTCTCCGTCAGGGTCTGCGCGCGGGCGGGCTCGGGTTCTCGTCGACGTGGTCGACCAGCCACAACGACCACACCGGCGTGCCCGTTCCGTCGCGACACGGTTCACGCGAGGAACTCATCGCTCTTTGTTCCGTGGTCAGTGAATTCCCCGGCACGACACTCGAGTTCATTCCAGCCGTCGGTCGCTTCGAACAAGAGACGTTCGAGTTGATGGCCGACATGAGTGCAGCCGCCAATCGGCCGTTGAATTGGAACCTATTGCAGGTGTACGCCCAGAACTGGGAAATCGTGAAGCACCAATTGACCGGTGGAGACATCGCGAAGCAGCGCGGCGGAAAGGTGCTCGCGTTGACATTGCCCGACACGTTCCGCACGAGGCTCAACCTGCGCAGCGGGTTCATTCTCGACATTCTCAATGGCTGGGACGAACTGATGGCCCTACCGCCCGAAGAAAAGCTGGCGATGTTGCGCGACCCGAAGGGTCGTCAAGAGATGAACGACAAGGCGCAGGCAACCGTCGGCCCGACGCGTTCGATCGGCAACTGGGGCGCATACCTGTTGCTCGAAACATTCAGTGACAAGTGGAAGCCGTTCCAAGGGCGTTTGATCGGCGACATCGCGAAGGAGCTCGGTAAAGAGCCGTGGGACGCGCTCGCCGACATCGTGGTCGACGATGATCTGAACACCGTGATCACCGTGCCCGACAAGGGCCAGGGCGACGACACGTGGGAACGTCGCGTCGAGGTGTGGCGAGATGACCGGGCGATCGTCGGAGCGAGTGACGCTGGAGCGCACCTCGACATGATCGACAGCTTCTCTTTCTCGACAACGATGCTTGCCCGCGCCGTGCGCGAGCGGAATCTCATGTCGTTCGAAGAGGCGGTCACACATCTCACCGATCGCCCCGCACGCTTGTACGGCCTTCGCGACCGTGGCCGACTCGCCGAGGGCTACTTCGCCGACGTCGTGGTGCTCGATCCCGAAACGGTCGGCCCCGGCGACGTGTATATGAAGTTCGACCTGCCGGGTGGTGCGGGCCGTGTTTATGGCGAGGCCATTGGTATCGAGCACGTCTTGGTCAATGGCGTCCCAGCCGTTGAGAAGGGCAAGATCCTGTCATCGCGTCCGGGAACCCTCATTCGCTCCGGTCGCGATACCGACACCGTCACCGCACGCTGAAACGGGTTTTGGCGGCGCGCGTCGCCTAGTTTGCATGCCGTGATCCGTCTCGACGCCTCGACCGTTCTGCTGCAGTGGGCGAGTGGCGGTCTGCTCTTCTGCTGGCTCACCGTGCGCAACAGCGAGGTTGGCCGCGGCTACACGTGGCTGCTCCACTCCGTTTACGCGGTGATGGCCGCAGGATCTCTGGCGTGCGGTATCGGATTCGGCGCGGTTCCGGTTCGCGAAGTTGCGGCGGCAATCGTCACCGTGCTCGCACTCGTCACTTTGCGCAAGACCCCGCCACACCGTTTGCTGATCGCCCCGTTGATCGGCGGCATTGGTGTCGTGGCGGGGGCCCTCGACGCGTCGTCGGGACTGGGTGATTCGCTGCTCGCCTCGTACCGCGTCGTCATTGGTGCGATGTTCCTCGGCGCAATCACCGACGCGATGCTTCTCGGCCACTGGTACCTGGTGCAGCCGGGCATGCAGCGCAAGTTGCTGAAAGACCTGGTCGACGTCATGTACTGGGCGCTGCCGCTCGAGGTCATCGCGATGCTGCTGCCCACGGGCATGATCAGCGTCATCAACGGTTCAATTGATGACGGCTGGAACGGCACGCTCGGCTGGTTCTGGATCGCCTGCGTGGTGATGACCGGAATTCTGGTGGTCGTCACAAAGGCGGCCCTGAAAGAGCGCAGCTATTCGGCGGTCATGGCGGCCACCGGCCTGCTGTATCTGGCCATCCTCACGGCCTTTGGTGTCGACCTCGTTGCGCGCGCAACGCTCGCGCACGTCTAAATTCGTCCCTCATGGACGCATTCCCCCGCACGATCTTCGACGAAACCCACGACCAGTTCCGCGCAGCCTTCCGCGGTTGGCTCGACGATCGCGTGGTTCCGAATCACGAGGAATGGGAACGTGACGGCATCACCCCGCGCGACCTGTGGATCGACGCCGGCAAGCAGGGTTTCCTCGGTCTCACGGTGCCCGAGTTGTTCGGTGGCGGAGGAACCGATGATTACCGTTTCGCGGCCATCATGACCGAAGAGATCGGCAACACGGGTGTCATCGGCAGCGGCAACGGCATCACGCTGCACAACGAC
>CAYFLC010000213.1:0-2564 GCA_964343885.1 uncultured Bifidobacterium sp. | reverse complement strand
CCTTCATGCGCGGTCGCACGCTGAACAACTCGTTCATCATTCTTGACGAGGCGCAGAACACAACCCCCGAACAGATGAAGATGTTCCTCACGCGTATCGGCTTCAACTCGCGCGTAGTCGTGACCGGCGACATGACGCAGGTCGACGTACCGAACGGACGCAGTGGCTTGTTCGATCTCGAACGGATTCTCGGTGGAATCGAAGGTCTGGCTTTTGTGCACCTCGGAAAGGGCGACGTCGTGAGGCACCGCATCGTTGCCGACATCGTCGAGGCATACGAAACTTCCGATGCGACAGGGCAGGGCGAGAAACAGTCACGCCGCCGGTCCCAATAATGGGGCTCTTCACCAAGCGGCGTGGCCCGCGAAAGGTCGGCGGCGACGGATCCGTTCAGGTGTTCTGTGCCGATGAACAATCGGCCTGCGCAGTCGACATCGAGCGTTGGCGACGTCTCGCCTCCGACGTGCTGCTGGCAGAAGGTGTTCGCGGTGCGGCCGAGCTGAGTCTCTTGCTGGTCGACGAAGATGTGATCGCGGAACTCAACAGGGTGCACATGGGCAAGAACGGCCCGACCGACGTTCTGTCGTTCCCGATCGATGCGGTTCTCGTCGACGACTCGCCGGGCCCGGGACACGTCTCACGTGGGCCCGACCGCCCGCAGCCCGACAGTGACGACCATCCGCTTCTGCTCGGCGACGTCGTCGTGTGTCCCGCCGTGGCGCAGCGCCAGGCTCCCGACCATGCGGGTACTTTTGACGACGAAATGGCGCTTCTCGTCACCCATGGAGTTCTGCACGTTCTCGGATACGACCATGCCGAAAAAGACGAGAAGGCCCGAATGCAGGCGCGCGAGAGAGCGCTACTCGAAGCGCATCACTGGGTTGGGCCCGCCCCTGTGAACTTCAGGATCGATCACGGAGACGAGTCGTGAAAATGCTCGCGAGTTTGGTTGCCAGTGCACCAACCGGCGGCGACTGGCTGATGCTCGTCAGCATCGCATTGCTGCTGGTGGTGTTGGTATTCCTCGGTGCGGCCGAGATGGGTCTGTCAAAGATGACAAAACCGAAGGCGGCCGCGATGGCCGACCAAGGCGTGAAGTCGGGGCGTGCCCTCATGCGCCTCGTCGAAGAGCCGGCGCGCTGGGTGAATCCGATTCTGTTGACCATCAACGTGTGCCAAACCGTTCAGGCGACTCTCACCGGTGTCGTGTCGGGTCGATTGTTCGGTGCCGGTGGAGTCATTGTCGGTGTCGCTCTCAACGTCGTGGTCTTCTACGTCCTTGCGGAAGCAGTGCCGAAGACGTACGCGGTCATCTATCCGGAGAAGGCCGCACTTCTCGCCGCACGACCGGTGTGGGCGCTTGCAAGTTTTTGGCCGCTTCAGATGATCTCACGCGCGCTGATCTCGCTGACAAACGTGATCGTGAAGGGCAAAGGGCTTCAGCAAGGACCTTTCGTGTCGGAGCAGGAGTTGCTGGGCATTGTCGAGGCTGCCGCGCAGGACGAAGTCATCGAGCACGAAGAACGCGAACTGATCGAGTCGATCATCGAATTCGGCGACACCGTGGTGCGCGAGGTGATGGTTCCCCGGCCCGACATGGTCACAATCGATCACGATCTCACCGTCACGGCTGCCCTCGATGTGGCCATCAACGAGGGATACAGCCGCCTTCCGGTCGTCCAAGAGTCCGACGACGACCTCGACGTTGTGGGACTTGCCTACGCGAAAGACCTCATGCGTGCCGAGCGCGATGGCAAGGGCGACGAGCCACTCGCCTCGCTGATCCGTCCAGTTCGTGTGGTTCCCGAGAACAAACCAGTCAGTCGGTTGATGCGCGAAATGCAAACCGACAAATTCCACATGGCGGTCGTGGCCGACGAGCACGGTTCAATCGCCGGCATTGTCTCGCTCGAGGATTGTCTCGAAGAGTTGGTCGGCGAGATCGTCGACGAATTCGACCAGGAAGAGCAAGAGATTCGGCGACTACCGAATGGTGACTACTTGGTCGTTGGCAAAGCATCGGTCGGTGATGTCAACGAACTGCTCGACATCCGTGTTCCCGACGACGACTGGGACACCCTTGCGGGATTCGTCTTCAACGTTCTCGGACACGTGCCGGTTCCCGGAGATTTCGTCGATCACGACGGCTGGCGTTTTTCGGCAGAGCAGATGATCGGTCGACGCATTGGCATCGTGCGAATCTCGGCCATTGCGCCGACGGGCTAGTTTTCCCTCATGCAAATTTCGCTCGAAGGCAAGGTCGCGCTGGTCACCGGAGCATCGAAGGGAATCGGTCGGGCAATCGCCAAGTCGCTGGCCGAGAGCGGGGCCTCGGTGATGATGTCATCTCGCAAGGAAGACCAGTTGCGCGAAGCAGCATCGCAAATCAAGGGTGAAACCGAAGTGTTCGCAGCCAACGCGGGCGACGTGGCAGCCGCAGAAAAGTGCATCGATGCCACAATCGAGCGTTTCGGTGCGATCGACATTCTCGTGAACAACGCAGCGACGAACCCGTACTTCGGCAAGACGCTCGGGGTCGACGAGGGACGATTCGACAAGACCTT
>CAYFLC010000212.1:0-2574 GCA_964343885.1 uncultured Bifidobacterium sp. | reverse complement strand
GCCTCGAGCATCGCGTCGGTGACATGACCAACGGTCTTCGTCGCTTCGGTGGGCACGGTGCCAGGAGAGATGACGTTCGAGCGGATGCCCTTGCCACCGAGTTCCGTGGCAAGCGTGAGCGACAGCGAGTTCATGCCCGACTTCGCTGCGCCGTACGCCGCGAAGTTCACCGCCGGACGCAACGAGGCGATGGACGAAATACCGATCAACGTCGAGCCCGGCTTCATCACCTTCGAACACTCGCGTGCCGCAATGAAGTGGGGACGAAGGTTCAGTGCAAGCTGGTTGTCCCAGTGCCAATCGGGGAAATCCTGGAAGGCGAAATTTCCGGGGTAGTCCGACGTTCCCGCGTTGCTGACCCACGTGTCGACCGAGCCGAGTTCGTTCATCGCGCGTTCGACGATGTTGGGGATCGTCTCCGGAGCTGTGATGTCGGCAACGATCTTCAGCGACTTGCCACCACGCTGCGCGATGCGCTCGGCCACTTCGTCGAGTTCGTGTTCGCGACGGGCGGTGAGCACAACCGTGGCGCCGGCATCTGCAAAGGCCAGCGAGATGCCCCGCCCGATACCACGCCCCGCCCCGGTGACAACGGCAACCATGCCGTCCATGCGAAACAGATCCATGACGTTTGCGTCGGCCGGATCGAGCGGTGTGTGTGTTCGTGACACTTTGCCTGACATGAAAGACTCCCCCTGATGACTTCGAATGATCTCAACGCACAGCGCGGTGGCTTGCCTGACGACCAGGTACTCGGTTACCGATTCCCAGGTGGAAAGTACACCATCCAACATTGGGAGAACTTCCTCCTGACCGACTGCACGACCGCCGACCAATTGCCCGACGGCCTTGTGCATCCGGTCGCACTGTTCCACGTGCCGATTCTCGGATCGGGAATATCGATCACGAAGTTGTTCGAAGTGTGCGGCGCCGAAGGTCCTGGTTCAGTTGGCCTCGATGGTTACGACTGGGAGTACTTCTCTTCGTTGCGCATCGACACCGAATACGACGTGCAGGGTTCGATTGTCCATTGGGAACACATGGTCGACGACAAGGGCAACCCCTACGATGCGATGAAGTTTTCGATCGAACTGCGCGATGTCGCAAACAAGAACACACTCGTCGCGCGCGTGACGAACTCGTGGCGCTTCCGTCGCCAGCACGCAACCGCCGCGTACAAAAAGCCCGCCGAACACACCGCTAACGACACACCAACGCAGACCGAGCGCATCGCCGACTTTGTCAATGAATCGGTCGACGCGCAGCGAATGAAAACGATGGCCGCGATTCTCCGCGACCCCTACCGTGTGCACTGGGATCGCGGCGCAACCACAGAGATGGGTTTGAACGGCAAGGTGATCAACCAGGGCCCGTTGAACCTGAGCTACATCGTCAATGCGTTGCACGCGCACGGCGGCCCGGGCTGCGTGCGGCGCCTGACCGTCGCGTTCCACCGACCCGTTTTCGACGGTGATCGCGTGGTCGCGGGCGGCGAAATCATCGGCACGACGCCGTTCGACGGCCGCGATGTACGAAAAGTCAACGTCTGGCTGAAGCGCGATAACCCGACACCGAACGAGGTGGTCGTATCGGGCACGGCGCTCATCAACTAGCGCCGTATAGACGTACCGACGGGTAACCATCTGCCCGCTCAACTGCGTTGATTGGTTTCACAAGCGAACTGCCTGCACCCTACAAAGAACCCTTGCGCCGCAAGGCTTTCGTCGAATCTTTACGTTTACACAACACCCCGACGGTGGTTATAGTGGCGAAGCCGGCATGCCGGTTGTCACATCAATCGGGCATCACCGCCCGTGTTCACAGGGGGAACATTTGAAGAACCAGAAGAGGAAATTCCTGGTTCCCATCGCAGCAGCCGTCGCGGCCGCACTTGCGTTGGGCGCAACAGGAGTCTCCGCAAAGAGCAACAACGGCGCCGTGCGCGCCGCGAAGAAGTGCACCGTCGCTCTCGACGCGACGCTCGATGCGAAGGAAGGCAAGGGCGCAGGCTGGATGGCTCAGCGTCTTGCATGTGGTGAAAAGGCTCCTCTCGTGGCCTCTGGCGATGCGATCACCATCGGTCTCCAGAACCCCGAGGGTCCGGTCATCAACTTCCCGGAGTATCGCGTTGCAGCCCAGGCTGCGGTTGACTACATCAACAACGAACTTGGTGGCGTTGGCGCCGACCCTGCTGCTGGCAAGGCCGGTCGTCCGCTGAAGCTCGAAGTTTGCAAGTACAACGCGCTTGTTCCTGCGGAACTGCCCGGTTGTGCAAACACGCTCGCAGCGAAGAACCCGCTGCTCGTGTTCGCAACTCTTGCTTTCGGCGACGCACACTTCGCGATCTACCAAGCAAAGAAGATTCCGATCATCGTCGGTACGCCGATCTTCCCGGCTGACTTCACCTCACCCGCAACCTTCGCCATCGGCGGTGGCGGCGGATGCCTCGGTGTTCACCTCGGATTGGTTACCTATGCGACGCAGTACCTGCTGAAGGACACGTTGAAGAAGGCCAAGGGCGGACGCGTCGGCGTTCCGTGGGCCAAGTCGGCTCCCGGCATCTTCTGCTACAAC
>CAYFLC010000211.1:1889-2616 GCA_964343885.1 uncultured Bifidobacterium sp. | reverse complement strand
TGTCAATGTGAAAACTGACGACGGCTTCGACGCGGACGACCGAACCTCGACGCTGCCGATACCCGAAATCGTGTCGCTTCCGCGAACGCTCAGCTTGATGCCACCTTTCGCCGCGGCACGAACCGCCGCTACCTGAACTGCATCATTGGCGGGCGTGGCAGCCGCAGCTGTTGTCGTGGACATCGCCGGCTTCGTGGTGTCGAGAATGATGTCGTCGGTGTACGGCGTCGAAGTAGATCCGAATCGCGACACGTATTTCACGTACACGATCTTTGTGAACGTGCCTTCTTTGCTGGACTGCAGGGTCCACTTGATTTCGGCCGCTCCATTGACGAGGTCGAAAGTTTCCGACGTTCCAAATCCACCATCGTTCGACAGGATCGCTTTGACGGAAGTCGAGGGACCAACCACCGACACCACCACGGATTGAGTCGACGTGAACTCGTCTCCGTTATTGATCGAAACACCTTCAGGCTTGGTTGTGCTGAAGGACTTGATGTCCCCCTGCGTTTTCCCGACATCGTTCGTAGCTTCGATCCGGTAGTAGTACGTCGACTTCTCTGACAAACCACTGACTTGGACCGATACGTCTTTCAAGCCATCGCCCGTTTGAGTTGCGGCTGCCACCGATATCCCGTCCACTAACTTCGGATCAGTTCCATAGACGAAAGTAACCGCCGTGCTGAGCCCTTTCGGGTCAACAGAGCCGTTCAACGTCGCCTTGGTT
>CAYFLC010000211.1:1337-1879 GCA_964343885.1 uncultured Bifidobacterium sp. | reverse complement strand
TTGTCGCGGAAGGCTTTGAGCCGGAGGTGGTGAACGACTTGACGGAGCTGGTCGCCGTCCCCTGGTCGTTGGTCGCTTTCACTCGGAAGTAATAGGTCGTGATCGGCTTGAGATCGGTAACCGATTTGGAGATCGACTTCAATGTGACGCCGTCGACGCCGTCTGCCGACACGGTTGTGGCGCCGACGAGCGTCTCGGATGTCCCGATCTCGAATGAAACCGTCGATGCTGCCCCGCGAGCGTTCACTGAAGCGTTCAAGGTGGCAGACGTTGCGCCCAATGCAGTTGCGTCCGACGTTTCGGTCGCCGGCACAGACGCGCCAACAGTGAAACTTCGTGATGACGTGGTCGAGGCGTAAACGGAATGCACACCCGCAGAGCCGTTGATCGTGCACGTGCCGACATTTTTCAATGTGACAATTGAACCGCTGACGGTGCAGACATCTGATGTCCCAGAGGTAAAGGCTGGAGTGACACCGGAGGTTGAGGTTGAGGACAAGCTCACGGTGCCATCCCCGATACGTACGGCACCCGGATCACTG
>CAYFLC010000211.1:0-1327 GCA_964343885.1 uncultured Bifidobacterium sp. | reverse complement strand
AACCCCAACACTTCATCGGTCCGTCAACTTCAACCGCGCAGACGTGATTGTTACCCGACGCGAATGCCTTAACCGAACCGAGACCGACAACCTGCTGCGGTGTGTTCGATGTTCCGGAAGTGCCGAACACTCCGCCACTGCGGACGCTCGCTGCTCCTCCTCCGGCGCCTCCGCTCATGTCTGCTGTGTAGTTGTCGTAGAAGCGCCCCCAGCACCAGAGCTTTGCCGACGAATCAAGAGCGCACGTGTGTGCGTATCCCGAACTCAGTCGCACCGCGTTCGATACGTCGACGCTTACGGGCGCCAGCGGCCCCGAGGCGCGCGAAGAACCGAGGCGACCGTCCGAGCCCTGACCCCAGCACTTGACCCCACCGGATGCGATGGCGCATGCATGACGTGCACCGGCAGAAATCACTGTTGCTCCGGAAATCCCCGCAACCTGTATGGGTGTTGCGGAATCGGCAACACCGCCGTTACCGAGTTGGCCATCATCGTTGTCGCCCCAACACCAAACCGTGCCACCTTGCTTGATCGCGCACGCAAACCGCTCACCGACCGAGACAGAAGTGAAGCCGGTAATCGGCGAAGACGATCCGTCTCGAACCAACCTGGCCCTCGGCACCGCATAGTTCTTTGAGATATCGGTTGTCGCATCGCCATACCCCGACTGGCCCTGACTGTTCGCACCCCAACACCAAATGCGCTGCGAAGAGTCGACCGCACAAGTCGAGGAGATGCCGGCCGAGACTTGAACGATGTTCGTCAATGGCGCAGCCGAAGGATCGATAATGACGTAGTTGTCGTCGGTAACCGGTGTTGGTCCGCCCCCCGGGTAGAGAGTGCCGTGCAGCCAGTGGACTTCGTTCGGGTTTCCTGATCCGGTTTGACGGGTCTTGTCATTTCCCGTCTGGCCGTAGTCGTTCTTGCCCCAGCACTTCACCTTGCCGTCATCGATAACCGCGCAAATGTGGGCTTCGCCTGCGGAAATTTGAGTCGCGATGAAATTGGAACCGGAGCCGGACACTTGACCAGGGACCTTCTGAATCGGAAGCGAATACGACGTGTCTCCGAGTTGACCGAACTGCGCCTGCCCCCAGCAATAGATCGCGCCATCTGATCCGAGAAAGCAAGAGAACGATTCGCCTGCGGAGATGATCGACGTGAAAGCACTGTCGGCAGCGGGACCGTCTGATTGATCGGCGAGAGCAGAACCGGACCAACCAATTCCGGAGACCGCAAGAGCAAGTACGAGAATCGCTTTCTTCCACATTGAACGGAAGTTTATTCCGAGAACCGACGTTCGTACAGGCGCCTATTTGACGGAGAT
>CAYFLC010000210.1:0-2627 GCA_964343885.1 uncultured Bifidobacterium sp. | reverse complement strand
AGATGATCCCCTTGAAGCGCACGCGCTTGTACTTGCCGCAGTAGCACTCCCAGTCACGAGTTGGTCCGAAGATCTTTTCGCAGAAAAGACCGTCCTTCTCGGGACGCAGCGTGCGGTAGTTGATGGTCTCGGGCTTCTTCACCTCGCCCTTGGACCACAGGCGGATCTGATCGGCGGTTGCGAGACCGATTCTCAGCTGATCGAACATGTTCACGTCGAGCATTTGTTTTCCGTTTCTTTAGATCTCGTGGTTCAAGGATTAGAAGGCGCGCTCGCGGCGGCGCTCGCGGTCGTCTTCATCGGAACCGCGCTCGGGGCGACTGATGTCGATACCGAGTGCTTCGGTCGCACGGAAGACGTCGTCGTCGATGTCTTGCATTTCGATTTCGGAACCGTCGGACGACAGCACCTCGACATCGAGACACAGCGCCTGCATTTCCTTCATGAGAACCTTGAACGACTCGGGGATGCCCGGCTCGGGGATGTTCTCGCCCTTGACGATTGCCTCGTACACCTTCACGCGACCGAGCACGTCGTCGGACTTGATGGTGAGAAGTTCCTGCAAGCAGTACGCCGCGCCGTAGGCCTCGAGTGCCCACACTTCCATTTCACCGAAGCGCTGGCCGCCGAACTGGGCCTTTCCACCGAGCGGCTGCTGGGTGATCATCGAGTATGGGCCGGTCGAACGTGCGTGGATCTTGTCGTCGACAAGGTGCGACAACTTGAGGATGTACATGTAACCAACCGTGATGGGGTTGTCATAACGCTCGCCGGTGCGACCATTGCGCAGCCATGCCTTGCCGGTGGGCTGAATGAGGCGCTGGCCGTCGACACCGTCGGGATTGAGGTTCGTGAGGATGTTCTGAATGGTCGGGTGCTTGCCCGATGCCTCTTCCTCGTCCCAGTGCGCACCGTCGAAGACCGGCGTTGCGATGAAGGTTGCCGGCGGGGTCGACGGACGGGTCTTGGTTTCGGTGCCGCGCATTGCGTTGCCGACCTTGTTGCCCGACTTGTTGTCGGTCCAGCCCCAACGTGCGCAGTATCCGAGGTGGGCTTCGAGAACCTGGCCGACGTTCATACGCGACGGAACACCGAGCGGGTTCAGGATGATGTCGACCGGTGTGCCGTCTTCGAGGTACGGCATATCTTCGACGGGCAGGATCTTCGAGATAACACCCTTGTTGCCGTGACGACCGGCGAGCTTGTCACCCACCGAGATCTTGCGCTTCTGCGCAACGTACACGCGCACCAACTGGTTGACGCCCGGCGGGAGTTCATCGCCGTTTTCACGCGAGAACACCTTGACGTCGATGACCTTGCCCGACTCGCCGTGCGGAACCTTCAGGCTGGTGTCACGGACTTCACGAGCCTTTTCACCGAAGATCGCACGCAACAGGCGCTCTTCCGGCGTGAGCTCGGTTTCACCCTTTGGCGTGACCTTGCCAACGAGAACGTCGCCGGGGCCGACTTCGGCACCGACGCGGATGATGCCGCGGTCGTCGAGGTCGCGGAGGATGTCGTCCGACAGGTTCGGGATGTCGCGGGTGATTTCTTCCGCGCCCAACTTGGTGTCGCGCGCATCGACTTCGTGCTCGTGAATGTGGATCGACGTGAGCACGTCGTCCTTCACGAGACGCTCGGAGAGAATGATTGCGTCTTCGAAGTTGTAACCCTCCCATGGCATCAGAGCCACGAGGAGGTTCTTGCCGAGTGCGAGCTCGCCGAGATCGGTTGAGGGACCATCGACCAGCAGGTCGCCCTTGTTCACCTTTTCGCCTTCGCGAACACGGATGACCTGATTGATGCAGGTGTCCTGGTTCGAACGACGGAACTTGGCGAGGTTGTACTTCTTCTTGCCGAGCTTGTCGTACTGCACGGTGAGGCCGCGACCGGTGACCTCGGTGACCGTGCCGTCGTCGAGAGCAAGCAGAAGGTCGGCGCCGTCGCGCGCAGCACGCGCTTCGATGCCGGTTCCGATGTACGGAGCCTCGGCGCGAAGAAGCGGAACGGCCTGACGCTGCATGTTCGCACCCATGAGGGCGCGGTTTGCGTCGTCGTGTTCGAGGAACGGAATCAATGCTGTTGCAACCGAAACGATCTGCTTCGGCGAGACGTCCATGTAGTCGACTTCGGCACCCGGAACGAACCCGATGTCGGTGGTCGCACCGAAGAACGATTCTGCTTCGAGCATCTTGCGAAGGTCTTCGAGGCTTGCAGCCTGTGGCGAACGGCGCACGAGAACGCGCTCGTCCTTGAAAGTGCCGTCGGCGTTCAACGGAGTGTTCGCCTGCGCAACGACGTAGTTCTCTTCTTCGTCGGCTGCCATGTACACGATTTCGTTCGTGACGCGACCATTGACGACCTTGCGGTACGGGCTTTCAATGAAGCCGAACTCGTTGACGCGAGCGAACGTGCTGAGTGCACCGATGAGTCCGATGTTCGGACCTTCCGGTGTTTCGATCGGACACATGCGTCCGTAGTGCGAGAAGTGGACGTCGCGGACTTCGAAGCCGGCGCGTTCGCGGCTGAGACCGCCGGGTCCGAGAGCCGAGAGACGACGACGGTGTGTGAGGCCCGACAGCGGGTTCACCTGGTCCATGAACTGCGACAACTGCGAGGTGCCGAAG
>CAYFLC010000209.1:0-2630 GCA_964343885.1 uncultured Bifidobacterium sp. | reverse complement strand
GCCCAGACCCCACTGCCCCCGCCGCCGCCTGCACCGGCTACATCGGTTGTCCAACCAGTGCCGGCACCCGCCGCGCCGAGGCGTGGATTGGGAGTCGTTGCGCTCGCACTCGTGTCGGCTGTCTCTGCACTGGCGGGTGCCGCCATCGGAGTGATCGCCACGCGCAACGATGGGCCGAGCCCATCCTCGGGCGCCATCGTCACCGCACCGTCCACTGATTCGGTCGCATCCGCGAGAACGCAGATCGGAAAAATTGCCGCGGCTGTCGCACCGAGCGTCGTCACCATCACGGCACTCACGTCGTCGCAAATGGGCGAAGGTGAATCGGTCGGAACCGGCGTCATCGTCAGTTCGAACGGTGAGATCCTCACGAACGCCCACGTCGTTGAGAGCGCAAAGACCGTTCAGGTGCGGTTGATGAATGAAACCGAACCACGCAAGGGAACCGTCATTGCCTCCGACGCGACGAACGACCTTGCGCTCGTGAAGATCAACGCAACGGGTGTCACCGCTGCTGTGTTCGCAGATTCGACGAAGGTGCGTCTCGGTGATCCGGTCGTCGCGATCGGTTATGCGTTGAACCTCGATGGTGGGCCGAGTGTGACGTCGGGAATTGTCTCGGCACTCGGTCGAACGATCACCACCGACAACGGCGCGTTGAACGGCCTGATTCAAACAGATGCTGCGATTTCTTCCGGTAACTCCGGAGGACCGTTGGTGAACGACAAAGCGCAGGTGATTGGCATCAACACTGCGGTGGCGCGAAGCGACACAGGCACGGCCGCGAACAACATCGGTTTCTCCATTTCCACGAAGGAAGTTCTGCGCGTTGTGAAGACGCTGCGCGACCAGGCCACCGGTGTGAAGCGCAAGCAGGGTTATCTCGGTGTCGGTCTCACCGACCGCACCGATGGTGGACAGGGCGCCGTCATCGCAAATGTCGAGCCCGGATCGCCTGCCGACACTGCGGGCGTGAAGGAAGGCGACGTCGTCGTGGCAATCAACAACGAGACAATTGCCGGGCGTACCGGAATGATCGCAAGCGTGCGCGATGCCGAGCCCGGCGAAACCATCTCGATCACGCTCGAACGCGCCGGTAAGACCGTCACGGTGAAGGCGACACTCGTCGAGCGTGACCCCTCCAAGAACTAACCCCACGGGTTCTCGGCGTGAAATGACTCGGTTTTTGAAACGGTGCGCACCGAGAACGTCATAGCCTGAAGACGTGAGTCGCGTTCTACAAGCGTCCGATGTCGAGGCGTATCGCCGCGATGGTTTCGTCATCCTGAAAGGCGTTGTTCCGTTGGCGGCACTCGACGAGCTTGCGCGCGGAGTTGACGCCAATATGGAGTCGCCGAGCGACTGGACTAATGACTACACACCGAAGGGTGCTGGCGGCCGGTTCTTCGATGACTACGTGAGTTGGCAACGGATACCCGAGTTCCGAAACGCTGCCCTCGAAGGGGCGATTCCCGAAATCGCGGGAGCACTCATGGCGACGAAGCGACCCCGGTTCTTCCATGAACATGTTCTTGTGAAGGAACCCGGAACCGTGACACCCACCCCTTGGCACCACGACGACCCGTATTACGGGATCGACGGCATGGACAACGTCAGCTTGTGGGTGCCCCTCGACCCCGTTCCCGAGGCCATTGCCCTGCGGTGCCTTCGGGGGAGCCATGCCACGGGGCGGCGGTTCATCCCGAATCGTTTCAAGGACGACTCTCCTTACGTCACAAATGCACAAGGTTTCGAACTCATGGGTGACCCCAGCCGCTGGTGGGCCGATCCGGGTGTCGTGGCCTGCCCAGTCGGGCCAGGTGACCTCGTGGCCTTCCATTTCCGTACCCTTCATGCCGCCCCGGGAACGGAAAATCACCCCGGAAGGCGTCGGGTCGTCAGTTTTCGGTACCTCGGCGACGACGCCAGATGGGCACACCGCCCCTGGACCACCTCGCCGCCCTTCCCTGATGCCGGGCTGCAGCCGGGCGACCTGCCCGACGAGGTCCGGTTTCCGTCAGTCGACCTATCGGCCTGACCCATTTTCTCGGTGCAGCACGTCGCAAAAAGCGAGCCGATTCACACCGAAATCCCCAGAAAACCTTGGGGGGTGGGGGTGGGAGGAAGGTCCCGCGCCGATAGCGTTCGCTCCCTGCCCACAGGGGGTTCGCCCCCGAGGGAAGCGTCCAATCGACGTCCGTGAGCGCCCGGCAACGGGAACCTCATGGCACAACCGAACTCAGTGCTCCGTCGGCCGTGCCGCACGGAGCATTTGCGTGAATAAGACAAGTCATCACTTCGAGAAAAAGGGTTGCCGTCATGGCACAAAAAGCGATCGTCGGCGAGAAGGTCGGCATGACACAGGTGTGGGGCGATGACCAGCGCGTCATCCCCGTCACCGTGCTGCGCGTTGAACCAGCGCGCATTGTCCAGGTGAAAACCGGTGAGCGCGATGGCTACAGCGCGGTTCAGGTCACCTACGGCCACAAGGAAGCGAAGAAGCTGAACAAGGCCGAAGTTGGACACTTCGAAAAGGCCGGCGTCACGCCCGGTCGTCGTGTGGTCGAACTGCGTCTCGACAGTGTCGATGGTTTCGAAGTCGGCCAAGAGATCACGGTCGAAACACTCGC
>CAYFLC010000208.1:0-2709 GCA_964343885.1 uncultured Bifidobacterium sp. | reverse complement strand
ATGTTCCCAACGATCGCACCGTCGCAACTCGTCGGCTCGTACTCGATCGGGTCGATGATGGCAATGGTTGACGAGGCCGGCGTCAACGTGATGACCATGTACCGAGCAACCGAAATCGGCAAGAACTGGGTGAAGATTGCGCATTCGTACAGCAATCGCAACGAGAAACTGAAGAAGATCGACTCGGTCGTTCTTGCAACGGGCAGCTACTCCGAGACCACGTTGTTCGATGCTTTGAAGGGCAAGCATCCTGAAGTACACGTGCTTGGCGATGCCTATGCGCCGCGCCGCTGGACCTTTGCCACCCAACAGGCACTTGCTCTCGCCCAAATCCTCTGACGCCAATTGGGTTCTCGGTGCATGGTGTAACGGTTTTCGCTACATGACACACCGAGAACCCTCGAAAATCACGTGGAAATGCCCGATGATTCTGCAAGGCTGACGCGGTGACTACGAGCCCAGAACTCAAGCAGTCGGACAAACTCTCCGACGTCCTCTACGACATCCGCGGCCCGGTGCTCGAAGAAGCTCGTCGTCTCGAGGACCTCGGTCACAAGATCATGAAGCTGAACATCGGCAATCCGGCGCCGTTCGGTTTCGAGGCGCCGCCTGAAATCCTTGTCGATGTCATCCGCAACCTGCCGAACGCACAGGGCTACTCCGATTCGCAAGGAATCGTCTCGGCGCGCACGGCGGTCGTGCAGTACTACCAAACCCATGGAATCGACATCACCAATGTCGACGACGTGTGGCTGGGCAACGGCGTCAGCGAACTCATTCAGGTTGCGCTCCAGGCGCTCTTGAACAACGGCGATGAAGTCCTCATTCCGGCCCCCGATTATCCGTTGTGGACCGCGGCCACCAATCTCGCCGGCGGCAAGGCCGTGCACTACCTCTGCGATGAAGACAACGGCTGGAACCCCGATGTCGAAGACCTGCGCAGCAAAATCTCCGAACGCACCAAGGCGATCGTTGTCATCAACCCGAACAACCCAACGGGCGCCGTCTATAGCAATGCAACGCTCCGACAGATTGCCGACATCGCCGCCGAACGTGGCATCGTCGTGATGGCCGACGAGATCTACGACAAGATTCTCTACGACGACGCAACGCACACTCCGTTCGCGGCGATCGCACCCGACGTATTCACACTCACCTTCAACGGTCTGTCCAAGGCCTACCGCCTGGCTGGTTTCCGTTCAGGCTGGATGGTGATGACCGGGCCTCGTCGTCATGCCGCCAGCTATATCGAAGGCATCACGATGCTCACCAACATGCGTCTGTGCGCAAACGTCCCCGCACAACACGCAATCCAAACCGCGCTCGGCGGGCGCCAGAGCATCAAGGACCTCATCCTCCCCGGCGGCCGCTTGCTCGCGCAGCGTGATGCTGCAGTGAAGGCCCTTGAAGCGATTCCAGGGGTGTCGTGCGTGAAGCCGAAGGGCGCGCTTTACATCTTTCCGAAGCTCGACCCCGACGTGTATCCCATCAAGGACGACCGTCGTTTCGTGCTCGACTTCCTGCGCGCCGAACACGTGCTCGTTGTTCAGGGCACCGGCTTCAACTGGCCGAAGCCCGACCACTTGCGCATCGTCACGCTGCCGTGGGCGAAGGATCTCACTGAAGCGATCGGTCGCCTCGGTCGCTTCCTGTCGACTTGGGTGCCGCCGAAAGACTGAAGAGAAAACTCAGCGAAACGCGATCGCGGCTAGCACGAGGAATTGTGTCGCAAACAACCCGATCATCCAACGCATCTGGGAATTCAGTTTGTCGGTCACGGTGGCATTGATTTCATTGACGATGCTCTTGTTCATCGTCTCGAATTTCACGTCGATGTCGGACCGCAGTCGGTCAAAATCTCCGCGAAGACGTCCGAAGTCCGCGCGAAGACCTTCGAAATCGGTCTTCAAGGCGACGATGTCGGACTGACGCGCGAAATCTCCCCAGCCCGCGGGCGGTAGGTGTTCCATCAGTGTGTCGGCCACGGCTACTCCCAGTTCATTGCGCAGTGTGCGGTACATGGCAAACCTGCGGGCTTCGGTATCGGTCACGGTAATCCTTTCGGTGGTGTTCGTCCACCGAATGTGTGCGGCAGCAACGCGAATTCGCTCACCAATCGTTTTTACGCCTCGAAGACTTCGTGTCGCTACGACGCTTCTTCTCTTGCAGACGCCGTTCGACTGCCCCACGTGATGGCTTGGTGGCCCGTCGAGGTGGTGCCGGGGGAGCGGCGGCATCATCGACGCGCTCGATCAACTTCTCGATGCACAACTGCCGATTGCGCCACTGACTGCGCGCCGTTTGCGACGACACCCGAAGGACATCGGGCAACGCCATCACCGCCCGGTTCAACGCCGCAGCCGGACCGTGTAGTGCCGAAACGTCGACCTCGAGGGTCACTTTGGTCGACACCTTGTTGACGTTCTGGCCGCCGGCCCCGCCCGAACGCGCAAACGACCACCGCATCGCCTCGGCGGGGATCACGATGCCCCGCGTAGTTCGGACGTCATCGTCGGACATGTGGAGCGGGTGACGGGAATCGAACCCGCATTCTCAGCTTGGGAAGCTGATGTTCTGCCACTGAACTACACCCGCAGAAGTGAAATTCAGGCTATCAGTGGCCCTTCGCTAGGGTTTCAAACGTGATTCTGTCTGACCGCGACCTGCGTGCCGAGATCGAAAAGGGCTCCATCGTCATCGAACCTTTCG
>CAYFLC010000207.1:0-2723 GCA_964343885.1 uncultured Bifidobacterium sp. | reverse complement strand
AGTCGTGGCGTGCCTTGCGATTGCTCGCGAGAACGGTGGTGCCTGTCGGTTTCATGGTGATTTCCCGGGGGAGACGATCAGTGAATACCCAATGCGGCAATATCGCTCGCGGCGCGCAGACAAATCTCGACGAGTTCCGTCATGCGCTCGCCCGTGAGGCGCGTGGCTGGGCCTTGGATACCAAGTGCGAACGAAGTTGTTGCGGTGCCGGAGGCCATGACCGGCACTGCGACGCCGTTCGCACCTTCGTACCTTTCGCCTTCGTTCGTCGCCCAACCTCGTTCGCGTATCGCGTCGAGTTCGCGGGCGAGCGCGGACTGCGAAGCGATGGTGACCGCGGTGAACTTCTGCAATTCGCCGATGCTCGAAGCAGCATCTTTCGCGTTTGAACCGCCGAATGCGAGAAGCACCTTGCCCATGGCCGAAGCGTGGAGGAACAGTTCCTTGCCGGCGAGGTGATCGACGCGCAGCGGCTGTGGCGAGTGTTCCTGCAATACGACAAGTGCGGTGGTGCCGTGCAGCGTCGCGAGGCTCACCGATTCGTCGGTCTCGCGGCAAAGCTTGCGCAGAATCGGAACCGCGCGTTCCAGCCCGGCTGATGCAAGGTAGCCCTGGCCAAGTACGCCGGCGAGCGGGCCGAGGCGGTAGCGCTCGGACGCCGGATCTTGTTCAACGAGGCGTTCGCCGGTCAGTGCACGAAGGAGACGGTGCGTGGTGCTGGGGGACAGCCCGGTTGTCTTGGCGATCGATGCGAGGGCGAGGCCGTCGGCCGGTTGGGATCCGTCGGCATGGGGTTCGGCGAGGGTGCGCAGGATTGCCGCTGCACGTGCCACCGACTGAACGCCACCTGCCTCCGCTGCCATGTGTCAATGATGGCAAAGACTCGCGCGAAACGGGGATCCCTCAATTACGAGGCTGTCGGTAGATTCGTCTCCGATGTTGAAGGTGCCCGAAGCCGAACTGCGTGCGATGCACGACCATGCGCTGGCCGGGTATCCGTACGAGGCGTGCGGCTTGATGGTCGGTCATACCAACGGCGATGGACCTGGCGAAGTGGTGCGCTTCGTGCCGTGCACGAATGTTGCCGAAAGCGCGCGCGTGTACACCATCGATCCGAAGGAACACCTGCGCGCCGAGTTGGCGGCCGAGGCGGACGGTCTGGAAGTCATCGGTGTGATGCACAGCCATACCCACAGCGAGGCGTACCCCAGCCCCACCGATGTCGCCCAGGCCCCCGATCCGTCGTGGCACTACCTCATCGTCACGCTGGCCCGCGAGGTTCCCGAATCGCGGAGCTTCCGCATCGACCAGATGGCCGACGGCCCGGGGCAGATCGCCGAAGAGGAGATCTCGACGTCTTACTGGCTTGCCTGAGCAAGCCGCTCGGCCAATCAGTACAATTCCGACAGGTTTAGTCAATTTTCGCTCGGTCGAGCGTCGACACTGTCAGGAGGCCAGCCATGTTCAACAACAGCGTGCTCGACCTCATCGGCAACACCCCCATGGTCGACGTCAGCGTTCTTTCGCCTAAGCCGTCGGTGCGCTTGGTGGCAAAGCTCGAGAACCAGAACCCCTTCGGCTCGGTGAAGGACCGCATCTCCAAGGCGATGATCGAGGCCGCCGAGAAGGACGGGATCCTGAAGCCGGGCCAGCGCATCCTCGAGCCGTCGTCGGGGAACACCGGCATCGCGCTCGCGGCCATCGCCCAGATCAAGGGTTACCCGATCACCATTCTCATGCCCACCAGCGTGTCGGTCGAGCGTCGCCAGATGCTGCAGATCTTCGGTGCCGACATTGTGTTGACACCCGGCGAAGAGGGTTCGAACGGTGCGGTACGCCGCGCGCAAGAGATGGCCGAGAAGCACCCCGAGTGGTGCTTCCTCTATCAATACGGCAACGACGCCAACCCGCGCGCCCACTACGAAACCACGGGTCCGGAAATTTTGCGCGACTGCCCCGAGATCACGCACTTCGTTGCCGGCCTCGGAACGTCGGGAACTCTCATGGGCACGGGCCGCTTCCTGCGCGAGAACAAGCCGGAAGTCAAGATCATCGCAATCGAGCCGCCGCTCGGCGAGCGAGTCGAAGGCCTGCGCAACCTGGAAGACGGCTACATCCCGCCGGTGTTCGAGAACTGGAACGGCTTCGAACTTCTCGATCGCAAGCGCGTGGTGCGCCCGCGCGAAAGCATCGAATGGACGCGTCGCCTCGTCGCACAAACGGGCATCTTCGCGGGTCTCTCGTCGGGGGCATCGCTTGCCGGCGCCATCAAAGTTGCCAACGAAATCGACGAGGGAACCATCGTTTTCGTCGTGTGCGACGGCGGTTGGAAGTACCTCTCCACCGGTGCGTACACCGACGATCTTGATCAGGCGGAAGCTGCGGCCGAGAAGATCATCTACTTCTGATTCGCTAACCGGCAACCAGAATCGCGAGCCCCACAAGGGCGATGCACGCCGCGGTGATTCTGCGCCTTGCGTTCGGTTCTTTCAGGAACACCACGCCGACGATCGCTGCGATGACGACGCTCGATTCGCGCAGTGCGGTGACGTAGCCAACCGAGGCGCACTGCACCGCGATGAGCACCATCCAGTACGTCAACACCGATGCGGAACCCGCGATGACGAGCCGCCGCCACCGCAGTTGAAGCGTTGCGACCATCGACGATGTGCGGCCGATCGCGATGCCGTGTAGCGAGGTGAAGACGGCGCAGGCAACGAAAG
>CAYFLC010000206.1:2401-2730 GCA_964343885.1 uncultured Bifidobacterium sp. | reverse complement strand
TCGAAGCTCACGATGAAGTACCCCAGCGTCTACCTCGTCGGCCCGAAGGCCACGGGCGAAGTGCTGTCGGTGGCCTACGCGGGTGCCGGTCAGCACCAAGACGCCGGCGCGAAGATGGTGCACGCAGCACCCGAAACGTCCTCGAAGATCGTCTCGAAGTCGATCTCGAAAGACGGTGGCATCACCACGTACCGCGGCCTCGTTCGCGTCGAAGAAGGTGCATACGGATGCAAGAGCCACGTGCAGTGCGACGCACTCATCCTCGACGAAACCAGCGAGTCGCGCACGTTGCCCTACATGGAAGTGGGCGAGCGTGATGCGCAGATAGG
>CAYFLC010000206.1:0-2341 GCA_964343885.1 uncultured Bifidobacterium sp. | reverse complement strand
CGAGTGCAAGCACTACGAAACGCGCACCTACGCAAACGGTGACGCGGTGCGCAAGTGCACCCTCGACCTTGCGCCCGATGCTCCTTGGCGCTGTCCCGACAATTGCCCCAAGTACGAGCGGCGTCTGGCCGATGCGGCGTGGGTCCACGGTTCGGCAATCGCACCACGTACGCCCGAAGAGCCTCCGGGCCTCGACGACGGTTCGGCTGCTGCGGTGCTCGACGCCGCGGAAGACATCGTCAACGCGGCCGGTTTGTCACTGATCGAAGAATTCAGCAACGGCGGCAAACGCCGCTGGTGGAAGTTCCGCCGGAACAAGAAGTAGAAGGAAAATATCTTGGCCCCCCTCACGCAGTTCGCAGGAATCACCCTGCCCACGGTCGACGAAGAGATCTGGCGCTACAGCCGAATCGCTGAACTCGACCTCGCGAAGTACGCCGCGGGTCGTGTCGACACAACGGTCGACGCGGGCGACGCAACGTCGATCATTGACGCGCGGGGAACATTCGCCGATTGTGGTCGCGCGATGCCCATCGCGGTCGATGCGTTCGCCGAGATCAGCGCCATCGCGTCAACCGGACCCGACGCCGACATCGTCACAATCCGCGTGCCGAAGGGCAAGGCGTTCTCGACGCCAATCGTGATCACCCGCACCGTCGGGGCCAGCGGTCTACTTGCAACGCCGCGCATTGTCATCGATGCCGGCGAGAACAGTGAAGTCACGGTGGTCGAGCGCTTCGTCAGCGCCGACGGTATCGATTCGCTCGTCGTGCCCGTGGTCGAAATGTCCGCCGCTCAGTCGGCTCGCATTACCTATGTCGCCATCAATGAACTCGGCAACAGCACGTGGAAGATTGCCCATCAGCAGTCGCTGGGCGAACGTGACTCGACAACGCGTATCTACACCATCGCACTCGGTGGCGACTATGCCCGTGTGCGCACCGAGGCACGCCTTGTCGGAACCGGTGCATCCACTCAGCAGGTGGCGCTGTACTTCGCCGACGGCACGCAGATGCACGACTTCCGCACTTTGCAAACACACGTTGCGCCACGCACGCACAGCGATCTCTTGTTCAAGGGTGCCGTTGCTGACAAGTCGAAGAGTGTCTATACCGGACTCATTCGCATCGAAAAGGAAGCGAACGGTGCCCAGGCGTACCAGACAAACCGCAACCTCACGTTGTCCGAAGGTGCATGGGCGGAAAGCGTTCCCAACCTCGAAATCGAAACGAACGATGTGAAGTGCAGCCACGCCAGCACCGTTGGCCCGATCGACGAAGACCAGCGTTTCTACCTCGAGTCGCGCGGCATCCACCCCGACGTCGCTGAGCGCCTCGTGGTGCTCGGTTTCTTCAACGAAGTAATCGAACGCATGCCCAACATTCCCGCGGTTGCAGAACTGCGCCGCAAGGTTGCCGAGAAACTGGCCGGAAAGAGTGGTGCCAAGTGAGCACCAAAATCGGAAAGGTCACCGACTTCGTCGACGGTTCGGCCACCAAGGTCAACGTCAATGGTGTCGATGTTGCGGTCGTGCGCATCGGCGGCGATTTCTGGGCCATCAACGACACCTGCAGCCACGGCAACGTCTCGCTCAGCGAGGGCGAAGTGCATGCCGACACGAAGGAACTCGAATGCTGGAAGCACGGAAGTGCCTTCAGTCTCGAAAACGGTTGCCCCAACACGCTTCCTGCCACGCAACCCGTGGCCGTTTACACCGTCACCGTCACAGGCGACGACATCTTCATCGAGAACGGAACCAAATGAGCACGCTCAGCATCTCCAATCTGCAGGCAGGAATTCCGGGTAAGCAGATTCTCAACGGAATCAACCTCACCGTTAAGTCGGGAGAGGTGCACGCGATCATGGGCCCCAACGGCGCGGGCAAGTCGACCATGTCGGGTGTCATCATGGGCAAGCCTGGTTACGAAATTCTCGCTGGTTCTGTCGACATCGACGGAACAGATCTTCTGTCGCTTCCGGCTTGGCAGCGTGCGCTCGCCGGCCTGCACCTTGTGATGCAGTACCCAACCGAAGTGCCGGGCGTGCATGTTGATGAGGTGATGCGCGAGGCGTTTTCAACTCGCGGCCGCAATGCGAAGGAACTCGATGGCCTGATTCGCAACGAGGCCGCTCGCATCAACTTCAACCCGGAATTGCTCGACCGTTCGGTGAACGTCGACCTGTCGGGTGGTGAGAAGAAGCGCAACGAAACACTGCAACTGTCGCTGCTGAAGCCGAAATTCGCGATTCTCGACGAGCTCGACTCGGGTCTCGACATCGATGCGCTGCGCGACTGCGCACGTCGCGTCGAAGCGGCCACGCAGGAAGACAACCTTGGCGT
>CAYFLC010000205.1:0-2736 GCA_964343885.1 uncultured Bifidobacterium sp. | reverse complement strand
CCGATTCGCGCGCTCGGCGAAGTGGCTTAACGCGGAAGAACCCCGGCGTTGCCGTGGCGCCACGTTCCTTGCATCAAGCGGAATGTGATGCGCCATCCCTCGGGCGTGCGCACGAGTTTGTCGTCGTAGTAGCCCGAGATCCAGTAGTTGTCGCCGCCCTCGGTTCCGGTCTTGACGTGCATTCCCTGCATTTGGCAGCGGTGCGTCGCGGTGTCGCCAGTGACGACGACCTGATGGTTGCCGAGGAAGTGCTGGGTGACGTCGAACCATGCGACGGCCTTGCTGATGCGGGCCTTGATGGCGTCGCGGCCGATGCACTCGACCCCGTGAAGCATGCCGTTGGCGTCGGGAGCGAACACGTTGTCGAGTTCATGAAAATTGCGCATGTCGAGCGCCCACGCGTAGGCAATCGCGACATCGATGATGGCTTCCTTGTCGGGTGACACGTTCGTTTCCCCTGGGTTCAGTCGAGGCCGATGCGGCCGGTTTCCTGGACGATCTGTGACCCGAGTTGCACGAACCGATGATTGCGGTCGCCGATCACTTCACCCGCGCCATCGACAACCATGACGTGCCCGTTGACGTACGACGATTCATCGGAGGCAAGGAAGAGTGCGGCATTCGCGATGTCGTTCACGTGACCGCCACGGCCCATCGGATTCGATACACCGATCTTCTTGTTGGCTTCCTCGAGGTTGGCTGCGCTTCCCGTGGTCAGCCACGCGGTGAGGCCGGTGGTGGTGCCGCCGGGCGCGATTGCGTTCGTGCGGATTCCGTGACGACCGAGTTCGGTTGCGACCGACTGCGTGAGGCCGACCACGCCGTGTTTCGCTGCGGTGTACACGTGAGGTCCGAGGCCGGCGCGCAGGCCTGCGGTGCTGGTGGTGTTGATGATGGTTCCGGCGGAACCATCAGTGCCGCGCCCCTGGGCGATCATCGCCTTGGCGGCGTGCTTCACGCCATAAAAGACGCTGCTGAGCAGAACATCGATGGTGCGGCTCCATTCAGCGCCGGGAATTTCGGCCACGGGTCCGATTGCGCCGAGGATGCCGGCGTTGTTGAACATGCAATCGATCCGTCCGAAGTGCGTTGTTGCCGCGCGAACGAGTGCCTCGACATCGTCTTCGCTCGCGACGTCACACTTCACGAAGATGGCATTTGCACCGTGCGATGCGGCGAACTTCTTGCCTGCCTCTTCTTGAATATCGGCCACCACACACTTCGCGCCCTCTGCGATGAACCGATCGACTGTGCCAGCCCCGATGCCGGAAGCTGCTCCGGTGATGACTGCGACTTTTCCTTTGAGTCTTTCCCCCATGGGCGTTACGTTAGGTGACATGTCTTCAAAGCCGAGCGTCAGCGTGCCCGTGGGAAATCCACCTTCAGAACTTGTCATCGACGACCTGGTGGTCGGAACCGGTGACGAGGCCGTGAAGGGCAAGAACGTCGACGTGCACTACGTCGGTGTCGCGTGGAGCAACGGCAAGCAATTCGATGCGTCGTGGGATCGTCGCGAGACCTTCGAATTTCGCCTCGGCGCGGGCCAGGTCATTCAGGGTTGGGATGACGGAGTAGCCGGCATGAAGGTGGGCGGCCGTCGCCAACTCACGATTCCGCCGCACATGGGCTACGGCAGCCGTGGGGCCGGCGGCGTCATCAAGGGCGGCGAAACCCTGATCTTCGTCGTTGACCTCTTGAACGTGTTCTGAGGCCGCTCCGCCATCGACTTTGGGTGCCCTAACACCTAACGTAAGGGGCATGACAGCAACCGATCCAGGACTCCGCAGGTCACCCGGCATCTCGTACCAAGAGCTGCTCGACACCGACACGCACCCGGTTCCCGAGGTGCTTCGCCTTGAGTCGAACCCGTACCTCGGCTCTGCCGACATTCCCTCCGATCGTTTTTACACGCGCGAATGGCACGAGCTCGAAAAAGAGCGTCTCTGGAGCCGCGTCTGGCAGATGGCTTGCCGTGAAGAGCACATCCAGAACCCGGGCGACTACATCGTCTACGACATCTGCAACAAGTCGTACATCGTCATGCGCACGAGCACGGGCCACATCAAGGCCTATGTGAATGCATGTCTGCATCGCGGTCGCCAGTTGAAGCATTTCGATGGTCGCTGCAGTGAACTGCGTTGCGCGTTCCACGGTTTCGCATGGACCACCGAAGGAAACCTGAAGGAAATTCCCGCCGGTTGGGACTTCGAACACGTCAACCCGAATGAGTTCGGTCTTCCCGAAGTCAAGGTAGGAACCTGGGCCGGTTTCGTGTTCATCAACCCCGACCCGAAGGCCGACTCACTCGAGTCGTTCCTCGGCGAGGTCATCAATCAGTTCGAGCGGTGGGACCTCGGCAATCGTTACGTTGCTGCGCACGTCGCGAAGAAGCTGAAGTGCAACTGGAAGATCGCGCAGGAAGCGTTCAGCGAGGCGTACCACGTAAATGCCACGCACCCGCAGATCATGCACTACCTCGGCGACACCAACA
Organism: uncultured Bifidobacterium sp.; assembly: GCA_964343885.1. Taxonomy (GTDB): domain Bacteria; phylum Actinomycetota; class Acidimicrobiia; order Acidimicrobiales; family Ilumatobacteraceae; genus F1-20-MAGs119. The sequence continues at coordinate 245 of CAYFLC010000205.1, read as the reverse complement.
GCCAGGTCGACGTGTGGGACACCTTCGCACGCGTCATCACTCCGGGTGGAACCCCTAGTCCGTTGCTGAAGTATTCGATCCACGAAATCGACATCATGCGCGCGATGCTCGACACCCGCGTCGACGAAGAAGTCCCCGTGCAGGTTCCCGAGGGCAAGACGGCCCGCGAAGTCGGTGCCGCCGCCGCTCGTGAGCGTTGGCGTCCGCTTGCCGGCGACATGGTCGACACGTGGTCCGATGCCGAG
>CAYFLC010000204.1:2484-2753 GCA_964343885.1 uncultured Bifidobacterium sp. | reverse complement strand
ATCTTCATCTGTTCGGGGGTGGTGTTCTGCGCCTCGTCAAGAATGATGAATGAGTTGTTCAGCGTGCGACCGCGCATGAAGGCCAACGGCGCGACCTCGATGGCCTGACGCTCGACCAACTTTTGGGCCGCCTCGGGTTCGAGCATGTCGTACAGGGCGTCGTACAGGGGACGGAGATAGGGGTCGATCTTCGCCATGAGGTCACCTGGCAGGAAACCAAGACGCTCGCCCGCTTCGACCGCGGGCCGGGTCAGGATGATGCGCTGCAC
>CAYFLC010000204.1:0-2474 GCA_964343885.1 uncultured Bifidobacterium sp. | reverse complement strand
CCGGACCACTTCGTCGGTCAGCACCTCGCTCGGTCGTTGCGAACTGCGCACGATGTCGATCGAACGCGACACCACGGTGTGGTCGACCTGTTCGCCACGCTCGAGAAGTGACACGAGCTCTTCGAAGAGCCGGGAAACGATTCCTGCGTCGGGACCCGAGACACGTATCAAGTTGCCGCGCACCGAGACTTCCGTGTCGGGAAATGCATCCTCAACGATGCGCACGTTCTGATCGCGCAACCCCAACAATTCGGCCATGAGATGGGGACCGGGCACGACGACGTCAACCGACCTCGCGCTGGTGGAAGTGTTCGACATGCCACCTCAACGGTAGCGGCAGAATCAGGTCGACACGGAGGAGTCTGTCGCTACGTCGATCGGAGCGCCACGGGGCGCGAAGTCGATCGCGTAATACCTCTGCACTGAAATGGGTACCAATTCGGCCGTTGACACCATTCGTGCGAGCCGCAACAAGAGTTCGGCCGAACCGCCTGTTTCTCGGGGTTGGTTCGCCTCGGGAGTGTCGAAGACGAGCAACGCCCCCTCGCGGGCCTCGACCGCGAGACAATGCTCGCCGAGATGAACCACCGCTCCGGTGGCGACATGATCAGGGTCAACCACGGCCCAGACGATGTAGTGCACCTGCCCGGCCGCGAATCGCTCGGGGTGGTGCGTTGCGAAATAGTGCTCGGAGAGCCAGCGCGTCGCGCGCACATCGGTCGAAATGAGGGTCATCGCCACCGGCAGAGAACCATCCCAGACGACCCAGAGGCGATTCGTCGCCGCACGAATTTGCTCGATGAACTCGACGCGGTCGAGCATTTCGTGGGTGACCGTGTCACGCGCCGTCGGAAGGTATGCACGCACGTACAGGGTCCACAATCCATCGATCAACTGCGGATCGCTGAGTTGGGTGTGGCGTGTGACGTGCAACGGGACTCCAAGGTCACTAGGGACACCAGCGTTCGCTGGCTGGTCACTCCGCCCACCGAGAATTTAGTTGATCCACCCGCCCAAATCGCGGCATGTGTACTGTGAAAATCCAGTGCGCACAAGCTTTTCACGCCTTTCGTGGACATTGGCCGGAGTCGGCCTCGTCGCAGGGCTCTTGCATCTCCTTGTCTCTCATCCGGGATCGGTTGACGCCGTCTATCTCGTCGCGACCTTGCAACTCGCTTTCGGCGTGATCGGTGGAATCATGACGCACCGTCCATCGCCGCGAATCTGGGCTTTCGTTTTCGCAATCAGCGCGTTCTCCGTCGTGGGACAATTGCTCGACGGTTCGCCCGACGTTCTGGCACGTGCCGTTGCCGGCGAAGCCTGTTTTCTTGCCGTACAAGTCACTCTCGCCGTGGCTCTTCTCACTGTCACGGTACGGCGCAGCGGTTCATCGCTCGTCAGCGCCCTCGGCGACGGCCTCATCGTCGCGCTGGGCACATGGGTTCTCATCTGGGTGCTTCTCATCCAACCTTCGATCGACGCGATCGTCGAACCAAACGTTGTCACCGGCCTGCGCGGCCTCACCCTCGCGGTCAGCACGGTCGTCCTTTTTCTCCTCGCCTCGCTTCTCTTCTCCGACGCCAATCGAACACCCGCGATCTGGCTGCTCTCGGTTGCGATCGGGATGTCGCTCGTCGGCGACTTCCTGTACGCACTCGATAAATCCGGACACCTCTCGGTCGCCGACCGCTACGGCAACGCGCCGTATGTGGTCAGTTTGTTCTTCGCCTCCGCCACGTTTCTCCATCCGTCGGTGCGGGGCCTCACCCAACGAGGCACGATCCGCGCGCGCCGCCCGTTGCTCGGACGACTCGTCCTCACCACGACTGCGCTCATTCTTCCCATCTTCGTTGTCTCGCTGATCGATCCCGCCGATCGTCTCGACCGCACGGTTCGAAGCGTTTCACTTGTCGTTCTCGCCGTTGCTGTGACTACGCGAGTCATTCAGGCGGTCAGGGAGAACGCGCGAACGCAGGCGGTGCTCATCCAGTCGGCACAAACCGATCCGCTGACTCAACTGCCGAACCGCAGCCTCATCACCGATCTACTGAACGAAGCGCTCGAATCGTCGTGGCGTGCCGACGTACGTCCGGCAGTGCTCTTTGTCGACGTCGATCGATTCAAGAACATCAACGACTCTCTCGGCCACGGCGCCGGCGATGACGTCCTCGTCGCAGTGGCAAAACGACTGCACAACACAATCCCCGACGTGGCGCACGTCGGGCGCATGAGCGGAGACGAGTTCGTCATCCTCGACCCGCGCGTTGGCGACACCGCCGATGCGGTGCGACTTGCCGATCGCGTACTTGCGGCATTCCACGAACCCCTGCAAGTTCGCCAAGGTGACGTCTTCGTTTCGGCGAGCATCGGAGTAGCACTTGCCGAACCGATGGGTCGCACCACCGCGGAAGACCTGTTGCGCAATGCCGACACCGCGATGTACAGGGCCAAGGACGCGGGACGTAACTGCATCG
>CAYFLC010000203.1:0-2754 GCA_964343885.1 uncultured Bifidobacterium sp. | reverse complement strand
GGTCATCGTCTTCTTCGACGAGATGGACTCGATGTTCCGCACCAGAGGTTCCGGAATCAGCAGCGACATGGAGTCGACGATCGTGCCCCAACTGCTCGCGGAAATAGACGGTGTCGAAGGCTTGCGGAATGTCATCGTGATCGGAGCAACCAACCGCGAAGACCTCATCGACCCGGCGATCCTCCGGCCAGGGCGCCTCGACGTGAAGATCAAGATTGAACGTCCGGATCGCGATGCGGCACACCAGATCTTCGCCCGTTACCTCTCGGCGGATTTGCCCCTGCACGCCGGAGACGAAAGCGAGACATCTCCCGAGCGCATCGTCTCGACGATGATCGATTCGGCTGTCGAGGCGATGTACGCCGAAGATCAGAGCAACCGCTTCCTCGAGGTCACCTACCAAAACGGCGACAAAGAGGTGTTGTATTTCAAGGACTTCTCCTCCGGAGCCATGATCGAGAACATCGTTCGGAGGGCAAAGAAATTAGCCATCAAGCGTGTCATCTCCGGCGGCCCGAAGGGAATCCAACTCGATGATCTCGTGCAGTCCGTTCGGCAGGAGTTCAAGGAGCACGAAGATCTCCCCAACACCACAAACCCCGATGACTGGGCTCGCATATCCGGGAAGAAAGGCGAGCGGATCGTCTTCATCCGCACATTGGTCAGCGAGGAAGCCGCCAACGGAAGCGGGCACGGTGGAAAGGCCATCGAGCGCACCGCTACGGGACAGTACCTATAACGGTCGCAATGGCGATTCACAAAGTCTGCGGTATCGAAACCGAATACGGGATCATCACCCGCGGCTTCGACGCGAATCCGGTCGTCGCCTCATCGGTTCTGGTGAATGCCTATTCAGGAAGTTTTCCCCAGATGATCGGGTGGGACTTTGAAGATGAATCGCCCGCTTCCGATGCACGCGGTTTCGTTCTAGAAGATTCCTTCCCGCCGGAAGTCGAGACGCACCTGGTCAACTCGGTACTCACCAACGGCGCCCGGTATTACGTCGATCACGCACACCCGGAGGTTTCGACTCCGGAATGTACGAGCGCATCGCAAGTGGTGCTCTACGACCGAGCGGCCGAAGAGATCATTCGGAAGAGCGCGATAGCAGCCAACGAGAAGATGCCAGCGGGCCACGAGATCGTTCTCTACAAGAACAATTCTGATGGCAAGGGCAACTCGTACGGTTGTCACGAGAATTATCTCGTCGACCGAGAGTTGGCGTTCGGCCGTCTTGCGGCCCTCATCACCACGCACTTCGTCACACGACAGATCTTCTCCGGCGCAGGCAAGGTCGGCTGCGAATTTCCCGGTCTCTCCAACCGAGACGTCCCCTACCAGTTGAGCCAGCGTGCCGACTTCTTCGAAGAGGAAATCGGACTCGAAACGACACTGAAACGCCCCATCGTCAACACCCGCGACGAACCGCATTGCAACCCTGTCCTGTACCGGCGCCTCCACGTGATAGTCGGCGATGCGAACATGAGTGAAGTTGCCACTTTCCTCAAGGTCGGATCCACGGCCCTCGTGCTCGCGATGATCGAAGATGATTATCTTGATCACGGCTTCCAGTTGGCGAATCCGCTCGCCGCCATCCGCGAAGTCAGTCATGACCCGACACTTCGCGCCACCGTCGAGCGAATCAATGGCGTTCGAGCCACCGCTCTCGAGGTCCAATTCGCCCTGCTCGAGCGAGCAAGGTCGTATGTCGCCGCCGGCAGAGGGTCGTGCATCGAATCACCCGAGGTTCCCGGCGAAGCCGATCGAATTGTCGATCTCTGGCAGGACGTTCTCGAGGGCCTCGAAAGCAATCCCGACACGGTGGCCGACATCGTTGACTGGGTTGCCAAGCGTCGGCTGATCAATGGTTACGCAGAGCGCCACTCAATTGCCCCGACGGACTTGAGGCTGAAAGCGATTGACCTTCAGTATCACGACATGCGTAGGGACAAATGCCTGGCCGACCGCGTCGGGCTTCGCAGAATCGTTGAAACTCAGGCGGTTGAAAATGCCATCACCGAGCCGCCCACATCGACACGGGCCTACTTCCGCGGACGTTGCCTTGATAAGTGGCCCGAAGACGTCGTCGCAGCCAATTGGGACAGTTTGGTCTTCGACATCGGCGACGAGCCCCTGCGACGCATCCCGATGATGGAGCCATTGCGCGGCACGAAAGATTTGGTCGGCACATTGATCGACGAGGCTGCGACTCCTCGTCAATTGATCGAACGGCTCGGGATCGACCCATCCGAGACGGTGAAAAGCTACGACCCCGGTGTGTACTGAACCCGAATGATTTCGCTACGGTGGATTCATGGCTGAACGGATTCACAAGCAGCGACCAGACAAGAGCGCGGACGAAACCGACACGAATGTCGCTACGCCGGCCGCAGACTCGTCGCGTAGCGAGAAACTGAAGGCCGAACTGGATGATCTTCTCGACGAGATCGACGAAGTGCTCGAAACCAATGCGGAAGATTTCGTGAAGAGCTACGTCCAAAAGGGCGGGGAGTGACCAACGATGTCGATGCCATTCTTTTCTCCGGGCGACCATCCGGGGGCAAGTTTCGTCGATTTGCTCGACCGAGTGGGCTTGTCTCCCTTTACTGAATCAGTCGAGGTCGGAGCCCACGCACCGAACATTCCGCACGCAACCACGTGCGTGGCTCTCCGTTTTTCCGAAGGTGTCGTCATGGCCGGCGATCGTCGCGCAACATCGGGAAATCTCATCTCGCACCGAAGCATGGAGAAAGT
>CAYFLC010000202.1:2562-2825 GCA_964343885.1 uncultured Bifidobacterium sp. | reverse complement strand
GCATCGTTCACCCTGCAGTCGGGCGAGAAATGGCCCGTCAACTCGACGCACAGAAGGACACCGACAACGTCGTCGTTCTCGATATTCCGCTCCTCGTTGAAAATCCACGAGAGGGTCTATGTGGCACCATCGTGGTCGACCTTCCGATCGATATGGCGGTGTCGCGTCTCGTTGAGTTTCGTGGAATGAGTCGTGGTGACGCCGAAGCGCGGGTGAGCCGACAGGCAACGCGCGAACAGCGTTTGGCCATCGCCGATCGGGTG
>CAYFLC010000202.1:1884-2552 GCA_964343885.1 uncultured Bifidobacterium sp. | reverse complement strand
ACGCGGTGTGGGAGTGGGCCCGTGCGCTGCCGCCGGCGGCACCCGACGCGGGCACGCCGATTCGCAAGCAGTCATGAGCACCGCTCGCCAGGCATTCACCGTCGTGTCGGACTATTCGCCGGCAGGAGACCAACCGAAGGCCATCGCCGAACTGTCGGCAGGCATCGACGAGGGACTGCGTTGTCAAACCTTGCTCGGCATCACCGGTTCCGGTAAGTCGGCGACAATCGCATGGACGATCGAGAAAGTACAACGCCCAACTCTGATTCTTGCCCCGAACAAGAGCCTTGCTGCCCAATTGGCGCAAGAGATGCGCGAGTTCTTCCCGCACAATCGTGTCGAGTACTTCGTCAGTTACGACGACTACTACCAACCCGAGGCGTACATCCCCTCCAGCGACACCTACATCGAGAAGGATTCGTCGATCAACGACGAGATCGACAGACTTCGTCATTCGGCCACCGCGGCGTTGCTGACCCGGCGCGACACGATCGTCGTGGCGAGCGTCAGTTGCATTTACGGCATGGGCGACCCCGAGGAGTACCGCGGTCAACTCCTCGAACTGCACGTGGGTGTCGACTACGACCAACGCAGCATTCTCAAGCGGCTCGTCGAGCTGCAGTACGACAGAAACGACATGACTCTCGGTCGAGGAAACTTTCGCGTGC
>CAYFLC010000202.1:0-1874 GCA_964343885.1 uncultured Bifidobacterium sp. | reverse complement strand
GAAGTGCATCCGGCATACGACGAAACCGTGCTCCGTATCGAGATGTTCGGTGAAACGGTCGACCGCATTTCCGTCATCGACCCCCTCACCGGAGAGAACCTCAACGAGTTGACCGAGGTGATCGTCTTCCCGGCCACCCACTATGTGGCGGGTGACGAACGGATGAGGCGTGCGGTTCTCGGCATCGAAGCAGAGCTTCAGGAGCGACTCGCCTGGTTCGAGAAGAACGGAAAGTTGCTCGAGGCACAACGTTTGCGGATGCGAACCCAGTACGACCTCGAGATGATCCAAGAGATGGGATATTGCAACGGCATCGAGAACTATTCGATGCACATCGACGGTCGTCAGCCCGGAGAACCTCCGTTCACGCTGCTTGACTACTTCCCTGATGATTACCTCCTCGTCATCGACGAGAGTCACGTCACCGTTCCGCAACTGCACGGGCAGTACGAAGGTGACCGGAGCCGCAAAGACACCCTCGTCGAACACGGTTTCCGTCTGCCTTCGGCGCGCGACAACAGACCGTTGCGCTTCGAAGAAACCATGGAACGGATCAACCAGGTCGTTTTCCTCTCGGCTACGCCAGGCAAGTACGAGACGCAGCATTCGCAGCGCGTTGTCGAGCAGATCGTGCGGCCGACGGGCCTCGTCGACCCCGAAGTCATCGTTCGTCCGACAAAGGGTCAAATCGACGATCTGATTTCGATGGTCTCCGGCCGTGTCGAGCGGGGCGATCGCGTTTTGGTGACGACTCTCACGAAGAAGATGGCCGAGGACCTCACTGAGTACCTGCTCGAGCAGGGTCTGCGTGTTCGCTACCTGCATTCGAACATCGACACCATCCAGAGAATCGAAATCCTTCGCGCGCTGCGACTGGGAGAATTCGACGTGCTCGTCGGGATCAACCTCCTGCGCGAAGGTCTCGATCTTCCCGAAGTTTCCTTGGTGGCGATTCTCGACGCCGACAAGGAGGGATTCCTACGCAGCGAGACATCCCTCATTCAGATGATCGGTCGTGCGGCGCGCAATGTCGATGGGCAGGTCGTGATGTACGCCGACAAGCACACCGCGGCAATGGAGTCGGCGATTGGCGAGACCAAGCGGCGTCGTGCGATGCAGATCGAATACAACCAGAAGCACGGCATCAACCCGCAGACGATCCGCAAGGCCGTGGGTGATATCCTTTCGCTGCTTCGTCCCGACGATACGGCGCCGATGCCCGGCAAGGGTCAGCGCAGGAACCGCGAACGAGACAAGGTGCAGGCAGAACTGAAGTCTCTGCCGCAACAGGAAATTCTCCGGCTCATCCAGACCCTCGAGGAAGAGATGCACGAAGCCGCGGCCGAGATGAAGTTCGAATATGCGGCCCGCCTGCGTGACGAGATCAAGGATCTGCGCAGAGAACTTCGCGATGCCGGATAGTCACCGGTTAGCGACGTTGCAGTCGCGTCGGTAGTCTCGCTCCGTGGCCGACAAGATCGTGGTTCGCGGAGCGCGCGAGCACAACCTGAAGAACGTCAGTGTGGAGCTTCCACGAGATCAGCTGATCGTCTTCACAGGGCTCTCGGGATCGGGAAAGTCGAGCTTGGCTTTCGACACCATCTATGCCGAGGGTCAGCGCCGATATGTCGAGAGTCTGTCCGCCTACGCTCGTCAATTCCTCGGTCAGATGGACAAGCCCGATGTCGATCACATCGATGGCCTCTCACCGGCAATCTCGATCGATCAGAAATCGGCCTCCCGCAATCCACGAAGCACAGTCGGAACGATCACCGAGGTGTACGACTATCTGCGTCTCCTGTACGCGCGCATTGGTGAACAGCACTGCCCGAACGACGGCACCCGCCTCCAACGACAGACTCCCCAACAGATCG
>CAYFLC010000201.1:0-2838 GCA_964343885.1 uncultured Bifidobacterium sp. | reverse complement strand
TTGAAAACCCCGGCCAGTCACCCTTTCCAACGCACTTGAGGGCATTGTCAGTGGTGACAGCGCATGTTGAGAAGCCGTTCGTACTGATATCGAGGACTTTGCCGAGGTTCACGGCGGACACAGGCGTGTCGGAGTCGGTAGTCGTTCCATTACCAAGCTGGCCATAGCCATTGAATCCCCAACACGCGACCGTGTCATCGGACTTGATGGCGCAACCGCCCTTGACAGTGGTGCCGTTGTTCCACGTCGAATAGGTGTCGATCTTCTTCGCTCCAACGAGTGCGCTGAATGCGGCATCCGCCTTGTCAAGCGCGGGCATCTTCTGTTCGGTCTGCGGACATCCCTGCCCGACGCAACCGGGTGGCGGCGCAGTCGTGGTGAACGAGCTGATCTTGTAGAGACCTGGTTCACTCGCGAACTTCTGGACTTTGGTGTCGGCCTTCGCAGAAGCGACGGTCGTGGAACCCACGACGGCTGTCCCCCCTACGAGGGCAACCACGGTCAGCATGCGAACAATGATTTTCCTCATACAAATAACCCTACGCCTCAGGTATGACGCCGTACAGAGGTCGCGCGCCCCCTACTGAGGATTTTTTCGAAAAGTAATGTGGACCGAACTTTCGGTCTATTTGATGATTTTCGACTGCGCTACTCTCGGCACATGTCGAACGTCGTGATTCCACGTTTTGGTGAACTGCTTTCTCCTTATATCTCGCAGGTTCCGCCGGAGATCTCGCCGCGATTTCTCGCGTTGCTCGAGCGCGGTGCGGCCAGCCGGTACCGCGGATGGGCCGAAATGTTGCCCGAGCATTCCGAGACTTTGCTCCGCTGTGCCGAGGCGGAAGATGAAATCGCGAATCGCATCGAAGCCGCATTCCCGATGGATGAATCGCGTCGCGCGGAACTCGAAGCACCGTTGCCCGGCGCATTGAAGACGTACTACGACGTCTTCGCGCCACTCGACGTGTGGGATCAACTGCGCATTCAAGCGAACGCCGAACGCCAAGGTGCGGGTGCATGGGAACGCATTGCCTCGACACACCCTGACGCGAATGTCATCAAGATTCTGAATTCGTGTTCCGAGCTCGAGTTGTCGAGTGCCGACATCGTCGACGAGCTCCTCGCCGCACACGACGCGGCATAAGTCATGGTCCGCTCGCTCGTCGAGTGGCCGTTTCTGCTGCTCCTGCTCACCATTGCCGCTTTGTGCGCATTGTTCGCGTTAACCGCGGGCCACTTCACGAAGAAACTGCCCCAACGTGGCGAAGACCTGCCTTCGGGTGTCGGAGAACTCTTCGGAATCGTCGGCGCCGCCTTCGGCATCATTCTCGCGTTCATCATCTTTGTGCAATGGAATGCGAATGATCGAATGGACTCGACGATCAATACCGAGACGGGTGCGATGGCCGCGATCCTGCGTTACACGGATGATTTCGATCCTTCCGGAATGGTGAAGCACGCGGTGCTTACTTACCGCGATGTCATTGTCAACGAAGAACTTCCAGCGTTGCGCGAAGGACGAATCGCCGATGCGTGGAAGGCGGGCGGACAATCGCTGACCGAGTTGGTGAACACGATCGAGGGCGTCATTCCACCCGGTTCAAGCCAAACGTTCTATGACCTGGCGGCGGGACACGCAGACACGCTGACCGCTACACACCGCGAACGAATCGAATTGTCCCAGTCGGATCTCTCGGCGCCGATGTGGTGGTTCGTGATTCTGTCGACGGTTCTCGTCATGTTCTTCATCGCACTCATCCGGCCTGCCGATTCGATCGGCGCCGTCTTGATGCTGCTGTCGGTCGCCGTGTTCTTCGGTCTCACGATCGCCCTGATCGTGTCGCTGAATTATCCGTTGAACGGTCCGGTCTCAGTGTCTCTCGAGCCCTACTTCAGGGGGGCACTGGCCAACGCGGGCTGAACGGACTCTTCAGCCCGCTGCGAAAACTGCGGGTGGCAATTCGTTTTCGTCGTTGACGATTGCCGCGACGATTCGTTCCGCGACAACAGCAGGCGAAAGGCCTTCCTTCATCTTCGGGGCAGTTCCGTAGATCGCACGACCGGCAAGACCGGTTTCGGTGTGCGGAGGCCGTGCGTCGAGAACATTGATCTTGCGTTGACGAAGCTCACGGCGCAAAACCGCGCACGATGCCGAAAGACCGGCTTTGGCCGCCGTGTACGCGGCCATTCCGACTGTCGCGAAATCGACGACGGCGCCCGATATGAAAACGATGGTTCCACCGTCGCGCAACTGTGGAATGAGCGCGTTGACGAGTTCCAATGGGCCGGTTGTGTTGACGTCGATGATGCGCTGGACCGCACCCTGTTCGAGCGTTCCGTGTGCACCGAAACCAACGACACCGGACGCGATGATGACGCCGTCGGTTCCACCATGGTCGGCAACCATCTGAACGATCGACTCGCGGTCGCCCGCAACCGTGATGTCACATTCGCCGCCGGACGTGCGAAGTGCGTAAGCACCGCGGCTTTCGAGCTGCGTCGCAATTTCGCTGCCTAATCCGCCGGATGCGCCGGTGACGAGAAAGAGTTTGCCGTTGAGTTCCACGCCTCGATCGTTGCCGAGGCGGTGTGCGAACGCGTGACCGTGCGCGACTATTTCGGCTGGTAGCCGCCGAACTCGGTGCCAACCGACGGCGGTTCGTACAGATACGGCGCTGGCATCTTGTATTCGGTGTCGGTGAGGCGCCAACCCCATTGGCTCGACACCAACCAACGCTTGGCGCGCCACGAGCCGTCACCCATGGGCACGAACGTTCCCTCGTACATTCCACCCTGGTTGCCCCACGCGATGGTGGTGACGAAGAAACTCGACACCTT
>CAYFLC010000200.1:0-2844 GCA_964343885.1 uncultured Bifidobacterium sp. | reverse complement strand
CCCGTGAATTCCTGCGCGGTCCGGTTCTCGGTGGTGCCGCGGCTGAACAAGCAACCGGCGACTTCCTGCGCATTGGCATCGAAGCCGGTGCGCAACTTGGCAACCTGGCCCATGCATGGTGGGCGCAAGGGGTTCTCGATCTCCTTGCACGCAACCGCGTGACGAGCCGCGATGTGTATTCACCGTACGGCGACTCGATGATCCAGGTGAACCGTTACGGCAAGCGCGCCGTCAACGAAAAGTCTCCGTACAACGAACGCGGACAGGTGCACGCCGTGTGGGATTCCGTTCGCGGCGAGTATCCGAACCTGTTGATGTACATGGTGTTCGACGACGGGGTCATGTTGAACCCCGAACCGAGCCGCTTTCGTTTTCCCGTGCCACCCATTGGTGAGACGGTTGACTACATCGTGTCGGCATCAACCTGGGAAACGCTCGCTGACAAGTTGCGCGAGAAGTTGAAGGGCTTTGAACACCTCACCGGCGGTGCGACGATCGACGACAACTGGGGGGCAACGGTGAAGGAGACAGTCGCTCGCTGGAATGACATGTCGCGCACCGGGGTCGACGTCGACTTCCACCGCGGTGAATCCCCGATCGAACAAACATGGGCGGGAACTTCGCGCGACGGCATGCGCAACCCGACGATGCATCCCTTCGCCGACTCGGGTCCGTATCACTGTGTGATCCTCGGGCCCGTCGGCCTCGATACCAAGGGTGGCCCCGTCACCGACGAAAACGCCCGCGTGCTCGACACGCTCGGTGAACCGATCCCCGGTTTGTACGGCGCCGGCAACTGCGTTGCATCGCCTGCGGGACAGGCTTATTGGGGCCCGGGGGGAACAGTTGGCATGGCGTTCATCTTCGGTTCCATCGCCGGCAAGCACGCCGCCACACAGAGCGATCGTCGACCCGACTGAACGAACGTTTTCACGCCAAGATGTGGGCATGAACATTTTGGTGACGAACGACGATGGAATCGATTCGGTTGGATTGCATGTGCTTGCACGCGCGATGCGCGAACACGGCGACGTCACCATTCTGGCTCCCGACTCTGAATATTCGGGCGCAAGTGCAGCATTCGGTGCGATTCACATCATGCGCCCCGACATTCATCGGGTCAGTGTCGACGGCATCGACGAGGCGTGGGCTCTCACCGGCCCGCCAGCGCTGTGCGTGATGATGGCGCACCTCGGAATCCTCGACAAGAAATTCGACCTCGTCGTTTCCGGAATCAATCCGGGTGCAAACGTCGGCCGCAGCGTGTATCACTCGGGCACCATCGGTGCGACGCTGACGGGTCGTAACTATGGCATCAGCGGAGTTGCCGTCAGCCAGGCTGTCGCGGGGTTCGGCGTGGAAGGCCAGGGCTGGGACGAAATGGTGAAGGGTCAGTTGTGGGACAGCGCCGCAACTGTTGCGTCACGAGTGGTGGGTGGTCTCATCGCCGCGCCGCACGACGAACCCGTCGTCATCAACGTCAACGTGCCGAATCTTCCGATCAACGAGATCAAGGGATGGCGCCGCACACGCGTCGGATACGAACTTCCACGAGCCATGGCCTCGGCCCGCAAAGAGCTGAAGGAAGGCCATACCAACTCGTATTCGGTGAAGCTCGAAATCGGCGAGGCCCTGCCGCTGCCCATCGACACCGACGGTGGTGCGGTCGAAGCGGGCGAGGTGTCGCTCACCTTCCTCTCGCGCCTCACCCACCACGACCTTCCCGGCGAGACCGGTGCCGAGGCCGCCCTTTCGGGCCTTCTGAGCCGCTGAAACCCTTGTAAATCAAGGGTCCTCGCGGAAATCCACAACTTGTGAACTGGTGAAACGTACCGTCCCCAGTGCAGGCCTTCCTGCAGAAATGGGGTTGATACCTATGTACGTCATCGGACAACTTGTCCTCCTGTCAGCGGTACTGAGCGCGGCACTCGCCGTGATCGACTCGGTCCTCGGACTCCTCAAGTTGGGGGACACCGTGAAGAAACTCCCGATCATCGGGGCCCACTGGGGTCTCGGAATCGCGATCCTCATGGTGTGGTGGATCAACATGTGGCCAGCCGCCGGCTGGGACCTTCTTTTGAAGGACGACTGGATGAACATCGTTGCCAACGGCGCGATCGTTTATGCGTCGATTCCACTGCGCGACGCAATCATGAACCTGGTGAACAAGGGCCTGCGCGCCTAACACTCACCGCACGAAAGAAGCCCGTCGGTTCAATCCGGCGGGCTTTTTCGTTTTCTGGCCAAGAAGAATGGTTCGGTCAGAGAACGCGGTACACGTCGTAGTCGACGCAGTTTTCACCGGGCGCGCCAAACGCGATCGCCTGCACGTCGTTCAACCAGGCGAGCTTCTCTGACCCGGTTTGGAAACGTGGCGCGGTGATGATGCGCATTCCGCCATCGGTCGGCGACAGCACACCTTCGTACGTCATGTGAATCGCTTCGCCGTCGCTGGTTGTGAGAAGCAAACGAACGTCGAGACCAGCGGTGCCATTGGCGCGCAACGTCGCCCAGTCACCGCCCATGTTCACGACGCCGTTGACTTGCGGGCCGCTGACGGTTCCACCCGTCACTTCGATGACGAGACGCGTACCGGTGGGGCCGTTCGGAATGACCACGGGCGCACCGACGGTCGCGTGGACGGTGAACAGGTATTCGACGGGAACGGAGTTCAGGGTGTTTGCCATTTCCGAAACGTAGTCGCTGGCGGCGGGCCCCTTTTTCGTCGCATAGGCTGACAAATGCTGGAGGGGTCATGGGGCAAAAGAAGAACTTCAAGGGAACGATCGGCCGCACTTTCGAGGATTCGAAGTTCGCGTGGGAACCGCTGAACGAACCGCCCGC
>CAYFLC010000199.1:0-2852 GCA_964343885.1 uncultured Bifidobacterium sp. | reverse complement strand
AGTTGTTCAGCGTGCGACCGCGCATGAAGGCCAATGGCGCGACCTCGATGGCCTGACGCTCGACCAGCTTTTGGGCTGCCTCGGGTTCGAGCATGTCGTACAGGGCGTCATACAGGGGACGGAGATAGGGGTCGATCTTGGCCATGAGGTCACCAGGAAGGAATCCGAGGCGTTCGCCCGCCTCGACTGCAGGTCGCGTCAGGATGATTCGCTGCACTTGTTTGGTTTGCAATGCCTGCACGGCCATCGCCACAGCGAGCCAGCTCTTGCCCGTTCCCGCAGGACCCAGTCCAAAGGTGATGACGTTCTCGCGGATGGCATCGACGTAACGCTTCTGCCCCGCGGTTTTCGGTTTGACAGCCTTACCACGCGGCGCGCGAACCACTTCGTCGGTCAGGACCTCGCTCGGCCGCTGCGAACTGCGCACGATATCGATCGAACGGGATACCACGGTGCGGTCAACCTGTTCGCCCCGCTCGAGAAGTGAAACAAGCTCTTCGAAAAGCCGGGAAACCATGTCTGCATCTCGCCCGGTAACTCGAATCAGGTTGCCTCGAACCGACACTTCGGTTTCGGGAAATGCACCCTCGATGATCCGCACGTTTTGATCGCGCAACCCCAGCAGCTCGGCCATGAGGTGGGGACCGGGTACGACGACGTCAACCGACCTCGCGCTGGTGGATGTGGTGGACATGCCACCTCAACGGTAGCGGCAGATTCACGTGCGCACGGAGGAGTCTGCTACAACTTCCGCGGCATCGTCATGGGGTGCGAAGTCGATCGCGTAATACCGCTGCACCGAAATGGGTACCAATTCGGCCGTTGACACCATCCGTGCGAGACGGAGCAGGAGTTCGGCCGAGCCCCCGGTCTCGCGGGGCTGGTTCGTCTCGGGAGTGTCGAAGACGAGCAATGCCCCTTCGCGGGCCTCGACCGCGAGACAGTGCTCGCCGAGGTGAACCACCGCTCCGGTGGCGACATGATCGGGGTCGACCACGGCCCAGACGATGTAGTGCACCTGGCCCGCCGCGAACCGCTCGGGGTGGTGCGTTGCGAAATAGTGCTCGGAGAGCCAGCGCGTCGCGCGCACATCGGTCGAAATGAGGGTCATCGCCACCGGCAGAGAACCATCCCAGACGACCCAGAGGCGATTCGTCGCCGCACGGATTTGCTCGACGAACTCGATGCGATCGAGCATCTCGTGGGTGACTGTGTCACGCGCCGTCGGAAGATATGCACGCACGTAGAGGGTCCACAATCCGTCGATCAACTGTGGATCGCTGAGTTGGGCGTGGCGTGTGACGTGCAACGGGACTCCAAATGTCGCTAGTGACCACCAACGTGCGCTGGCTGGCCACTCCGCCCACCAAAAATTTAGTTGATCCACCCACCCAAATCGCGGCATGTGTACTGTGAAAATCCAGTGCGCACAAGCTTTTCACGCCTTTCGTGGACATTGGCCGGAGTCGGCCTTGTCGCAGGGCTCTTGCATCTCCTTGTCTCTGATCCGGGATCGATCGACGCTTTCTATCTCGTCGCGACCTTGCAGCTCGCTTTCGGCGTGATCGGTGGAATCATGACGCACCGTCCTTCGCCGCGGATCTGGGCATTCGTTTTCGCAATCAGCGCGTTCTCCGTCGCTGGACAATTGCTCGACGGTTCGCCCGACGTTCTGGCACGGGCCGTTGCCGGCGAAGCCTGTTTTCTCGCCGTGCAAGTAACTCTCGCCGTGGCTCTTCTCACTGTCACGGTGCGGCGCAGCGGTTCGTCGCTCATCAGCGCCCTCGGCGACGGTCTCATCGTCGCGCTGGGAACATGGGTTCTCATCTGGGTGCTTCTCATCCAACCTTCGATCGCCGCGATCGTGGAACCGAACGTCGTCACCGGCCTGCGCGGTCTCACCCTCGCGGTCAGCACCGTCGTCCTCTTTCTCCTCGTCTCGCTTCTCTTCTCCGACGCCAATCGAACACCAGCGATCTGGCTGCTCTCTGTGGCGATCGGGATGTCGCTCGTCGGCGACTTCCTGTACGCACTCGACAAATCCGGACACCTTTCGGTTGCCGACCGCTACGGCAACGCCCCGTACGTGGTCAGTTTGTTCTTCGCCTCTGCCACGTTTCTGCATCCGTCGGTACGGGGGCTCACCCAACGAGGCACGATCCGCGCGCGCCGTCCGTTGCTCGGACGACTCGTCCTCACCACTACCGCGCTCATTCTTCCCATCTTCGTTGTCTCGCTGATCGATCCCGCAGACCGTCTCGACCGCACGGTTCGAAGCGTTTCGCTGGTCGTTCTCGCCGTTGCTGTCACGACACGAGTCATTCAGGCGGTCAGGGAGAATGCGCAAACGCAGGCGGTGCTCATCCAATCGGCGCAAACCGATCCGCTGACTCAACTGCCGAACCGCAGCCTCATCACCGATCTTCTCAACGAAGCACTCGAATCATCGTGGCGTGCCGACGTACGGCCGGCAGTGCTATTCGTCGACGTCGATCGATTCAAGAACATCAATGACTCGCTTGGTCACGGTGCCGGCGACGAGGTTCTCGTCGCAGTGGCAAAACGACTGCACAACACAATCCCCGACGGCACACACGTCGGGCGCATGAGCGGCGACGAGTTCGTCATTCTCGACCCGCACGTTGTCGACACCGCCGACGCTGTGCGACTCGCCGATCGCGTGCTTGCGGCCTTCCACGAACCCCTGCAGGTTCGCCAGGGCGACGTCTTCGTTTCGGCGAGCATCGGAGTTGCCCTTGCCGAAACAATGGGTCGCACCACTGCAGAAGACCTGTTACGCAATGCCGACACCGCGATGTACAGGGCCAAGGACGCGGGACGTAACTGCATCG
>CAYFLC010000198.1:0-2869 GCA_964343885.1 uncultured Bifidobacterium sp. | reverse complement strand
TCTCGGGGCTTGCGTCGGGCGCCATGAACACGATCATCTGCACGTCGCCCTTCCAACGCACGAGCAGATTGTCGAATCCACGCTGCACGAGGAACGTCGTGCCGACGAGCAACAACGAGACGGCGGAAGTGAGCACTGCCGCTGCGGTGAGTGTGAGGTTGCGCCGGAAACTGGCCCAGGTTTCGCGGAAGGCGTAGGCGATTCGCGAGAGCATCAGTCGTACACCCCGCGTTCCTGGTCGCGCACCAGCACACCTCGGTCGAGCTGGATGACGCGCTTGCGCATGAGGTTGACGATTCGATGGTCGTGGGTGGCCATCACCACGGTTGTTCCGCTGCGGTTGATGGCCTCGAGCAATTGCATGATCCCCTCGCCCGTTGCCGGGTCGAGGTTGCCCGTCGGTTCGTCGGCCAGCATGATGAGCGGGCGATTGACGAACGCGCGGGCGATCGAAACGCGCTGCTGTTCACCACCCGACAACTGGTCGGGGAATCGGTCGGCCTTGTCGGCCAGCCCGACGAGTTCGAGCACAGCGGGAACCTGTTGGGCAATCACGTGCCGCGGCTTTCCGATGACCTCGAGTGCAAAAGCCACGTTTTCGAACACGGTCTTGTTCTGCAGCAACTTGTAGTCCTGGAACACGTTGCCCATGCTGCGACGAAGGAACGGCACCCGCGAATCGGGCATTTCGTTCACGTTCTTCCCGGCGATCCACACATCCCCTCGTTCGGGGCTTTCCTGCCTGTTCATCAGGCGCAGCAAAGTGGACTTCCCGGAGCCAGATGGTCCGACGAGGAAGACGAAGTCTCCCTTCGCGATGTCGAAGCTGACATCCCGCACGGCCACCGTTTCCGAGCCGTACACCTTGGTCACGTTGTCAAGGCGAATCATGACGGTACGAACCTACCAGTGGATGTTCTCTACGCACCCTGCGAATCATTTGCACGACGAAAACGCAGGAATCCGACCATGAATTCATCGATATCACCATCGAGAACGGCCGAAACATTGCCGTCTTCGACCTCGGTACGAAGATCTTTCACCATCTGGTACGGCTGCATCACGTACGAACGGATCTGACTTCCCCACCCAACCTGCGCAGGTTTACCGGCAATGCGGTCACGTTCGGCCTGATGCTCTTCTTCGATGCGCGCCGCGATCATCGCCTTCAAACGGTTCATCGCCTTCTCGCGGTTCTGCAACTGGCTGCGCTCTTCCTGCGACGACGCAACAAGTCCCGTTGGTTCGTGGATCAAACGCACGGCCGACGACGTTTTGTTCACGTGCTGGCCACCGGCGCCGGATGCACGGAACACTTCCATACGAATTTCTGCTTCGTTCACCTCGACATTCGGTGCGTCCATGACGGGCCACACCTGCACCGACGCAAAACTCGTTTGGCGACGGCCCTGGTTGTCGAACGGGCTGATGCGGACGAGTCGGTGCGTACCGCGTTCCGAGGTCATGAGCCCGTACGCGTATCGACCATGAATCGTGAAATCGGCGGAAAGAATTCCCGCTTCGGTTCCCTCCGAGATTCCGTCGACTTCGACAGTGAAACCGCGGCGCTCGGCCCATCGCGAGTACATGCGCAGCAGCATCTCGGACCAGTCCTGGGCGTCGACGCCGCCATCTTTCGCGTTGATCTGCACGATGCAGTCGACTTCGTCGTGTTCACCGGTGAAGAGACTGCGCATTTCGAGCCCGTCGAGTTGTCGTGAGGCCTTCGTGATGCCATCTTCGATTTCGGCCTCTTGCGTTTCGTCGTCGGCCTCGCGCGCGAGTTCGTGCAGCACCTCGATGTCATCGACGTCGGAAGTGAGGCCGTCAAACTCGTCGACGTCGCCCTTCACGTTCGAGTACTCGGTGTTGATCTTCTTCGCGAGGTCTTGGTCGTCCCACAGGTCGGGGCGCGAGATCTCGAGTTCGAGTTCGCTAACGCGCGAGCGGTTGACGTCGATTTTCAGGTAACCACGTGCGTCGTCGAGCCTCTGACGCAGTTCGCGTATGGCATCGGTAAAGTCACGCATGGTGGAAACCGGTTCGTGTCAGGCCGCGCCGCGGCCGTGGCACAACTTGAACTTCTTGCCCGAACCGCACGGGCATGCCGCATTCCGCGGGGTCTTGTCGAACTCGCTCTTCACGATGGGCGTGTTCGACGGTGCCGGCGCGGCGGCTGCAACCTCGTCGGGGAGTTCTCCGTCGGCAACTGCGGCTGCGGCAGCCGCGCGGAAACCGGATTGATCGACGTTGTCGGACGACATTTGCTGGACGTTCTGCACGTTCGCCGCCGCATCATCGGTGACCACCTGGACGTGCATGACGTACTTCACGAAGTCCTGAGCGATGCCCTTCATGAGCGCACCGAACATGTCGTAGCCCTCGCGCTGCCACTCGGTGAGCGGATCTTTCTGACCCATCGCACGGAGATTGATTCCCTCTTGGAGGTAGTCCATCTCTTCGAGGTGTTCACGCCAGCGCTGGTCGATGATGCGGAGCATGACCTGACGTTCGATCTCGCGCATCACCGACTCACCGAGTTCTGCCTCGCGCTGCGTGTAGAAATTCGCAGCGTCGGCCATGACGATGTCGTAGATGGCGTCGGTTCCGTTGGCGGCAGAAACGTCGGCAATGGTGAGCGTGGTCGGCCAGTACGTCGCGAGTTCTCGGACGAGACCGTCGAGATCCCATTCATCGTCGGCTTCGGTGACACAGTACGACTCGATGAGCCCGTCGACGGCTTCCGACAGGTAATCCATGGCTGCTGAACGAAGGTCGAGACCCTCGAGGATCTGGTCGCGGCGCTGATAGATGACCTTGCGCTGCTCGTTCATCACCTCGTCGTACTTGAGGACGTTCTTGCGGATCT
>CAYFLC010000197.1:0-2888 GCA_964343885.1 uncultured Bifidobacterium sp. | reverse complement strand
AGCCACGCATCGTGCCGGGAGGTATCGACCCGGGTGCGGGAGTCGTTGTCGTCGAGCCCGGTCGCGAAACCGAGTTCCTGAGCGGTCTGCCCGTACGAGCCCTGTGGGGCGTTGGCCCCGCCACCCACGCAAAACTCGATCGTGTCGGAGTCAAGACGGTCGGTGATCTTGCCGACCTCGGCGTTGACCAACTTGTCGCGATGCTCGGCGACGCAACAGGTCGTCATCTCCATGAACTCTCTCTCGGCCACGACGACCGCAGTGTCGTACCCGATCGCGAAGCCAAGTCGATCGGCCATGAAGAAACCTTCACGAACGACGTGTACGACTTCGACGAGTTGAGGAGGCATCTCGTGCGCATGAGCGATGCCGTTGCGGCTCGGGTCAGGGCGAATCAATCGGCTGCTCGCACCTTGACGCTGAAGATCAAGTATTCCGATTTTCAGTCGATCACCCGCAGTGTGACGGTTGAAGAGGCGCGATCCACCGGCCCGGGGTTTGTCGACGCGGTCGAACCGTTGCTCCGTAGTGTCGAACTTTCACCTGGCGTACGTCTGCTCGGAGTGTCGGCATCACAATTCGTCGACCCCGACGAGCGTGGTTCAGGACGACAAGCGTCACTCTTCGACGGGGAAACCGACCCCGCTGTGTCGACGCACGACGAAGAAACATGGTCGTCGGCGAGCGAGGCGATCGACGAGATTCGCCGCAAATTCGGCCGCGGATCCATCGGAACCGCTTCGGCACTGCGTGACACGGCCGATTTTGGCGAAGTGGGAGAACGGAACTGGGGCCCGAACGGTTGAATTTCATCGCGTTCGGGCGTTGAGGATTCAGCGTGAACCTGCGAGACTGAGTAGATGCCATTGTCCGACGATGAGCAACGCATCCTTCGCCAGATCGAAGAGCAGCTGCAGACCGACCAGAAGTTCGCCCAATTGGCGTCGCCTGCCGGCCTGTATCGTCAGTCGGCGCGCTCGGTTCGCTGGGCAATTCTCGGAGCCGTCGCTGGGCTCGTGCTCACTGTGGTCGCGTTGCAGATTCACTTCCTTCTCGCATTCGTCGGCTTCCTCTTCATGCTCGGATGCGTTCTTGTGATCGAGCGTCAGCTGCGGGCGATCGGCAAGGTCGGCGTGCAGGACATCGCGGCGAGTTTGCGCAACAGTCGGATCGCCTCAAGCCGAATTCGCGACCGTTTCCCGCGCGACTAGATTTCGGGCATGCAGCCCGTCTATCCGCCCGAAGCTTCCGCCTACCGTGAAACGGTTCGCGCGTTCCTGAAAGACAACCTTCCCAAGAACTGGGGAGGAATCGGAACACTCGAAGGCGAAGCGCTCGAGAAGTTCGTCGCCGAGTGGCGCGTCATTCTTCACAAGAACGGCTATCTGGCACCGGACTGGCCGAAAGAGTATGGCGGTGGCGGTTTGACGTCGCTCGAGATGGTGGTGTTGAACGAAGAGTTCGCCCGCGCGGGTGTGCCAACCGGCGGCCCGAACGACGTGTTCGGCATCCAGATGCTCGGCAACACGTTGTTGCGCTGGGGAACCGAAGAGCAAAAGAAGTACTACTTGCCACGCATTCTCTCGGGCGACGATGTGTGGTGTCAGGGCTACAGCGAACCAAATGCCGGTTCCGACCTCAGCAACCTCGGCCTGAAGGCGCAACTCGATGGCGACCAGTGGATTCTGAATGGTCAGAAGATCTGGACCTCTGCGGGTCACCTCGCTGACCACATCTTTACGCTCGCGCGTACCGATCCCGACGCGCCGCGTCACAAGGGCATCTCGTTCATCCTCGTCGACATGCGTCAACCCGGTGTCGAGGTTCGCCCGATCAAGATGATCTCCGGCGAGAGCGAATTCAACGAGGTGTTCTATACCGATGCGGTTGCGCCGAAGGACAATGTCGTCGGTGGTGTCAACAACGGATGGGCCGTCGCGATGACGCTTCTCGGTTTCGAGCGCGGCGCTGCCGCGGCGGTGAACTCGATTCGTTACCAAGCCGAACTCGATCGTCTGATGGCGATGACAAAGGACTACGGAAAGAACCACGACCCGAAGACCCGTCAGCGACTCGCATGGTGTTACACGCAGGTGCAGCTCATGAAGTTCCTCGGCTACCGCACACTGACGCAATTCCTGAAGGGGCATCAACCCGGCCCTGATGCGGCCATCAGCAAACTCGCCTGGAGCGAATATCACAAGCTCGTCACCGAGCTTGCGATGGATGTGATGGGTGCCGACGGTCTCGTTCCGACCGGTCGCGCCCCATCGTCAGCCTTCGGCGCCGACGATCCGGGTGCACCCAATTCGACGAACAGTTGGGCGATGACATTTCTCAACGCTCGTGCCGGAACCATCTACGCCGGGTCATCGCAGATTCAGAAGAACATCGTGGGCGAAATGGTTCTCGGCCTGCCGAAGGAGCCAGTCGTGAAGGACGCCAAGTCGGCGTGAGTCCGGCGGTCGCCGTTCGTGTGTTCCTGGCAGTCGTGGTACGTCCGCGATTGTGGGGTATCGCACTGCGCCAGGTGCAGCGTTTGGCCGCGCCTGGTTGGTGGCACCGCGCACCATTCCTGCCCGTTCCCGCACCGGATTACGCGACGATGCGATCGACAATTCAATACGGCGGAGATGGTCATCGCGTCGAGGTCTCCGACGTGCTGAAATATCTCGCATGGTGCAAGGCGGAAGGTGCACGGTCGTGACGTTCGGATCACCCACGTTCGACGGTTGTGCCAGACCGAAAAGACCCACGCGGAGATAACCGTGAGGAGCGCGCTCGTACTCAATGCCACCTACGAGCCCCTCAGCATCGTGTCGGTACGCCGCGCCGCGTGCCTGGTTCTCGCCGAAAAAGCCGACCTCGTGGAAGACGACGGAACGGCC
>CAYFLC010000196.1:0-2938 GCA_964343885.1 uncultured Bifidobacterium sp. | reverse complement strand
GGGCGCAGGATTTCACGCGCCGCCGGGTCGCGCCACGATGCGTAGTACGCCTCGATGAGAAGTTGTTGGGCAGCGGTGGGGCCGGTGTCGCCCGCATTACGCGGCACCGTCGAAGCGATCTTCACCAACCACTCCGAGCCGGGCAGTCCGGACTCTTCGATGAAAGCCGTGTTGCTGCGGATCTGTGCCGACAAGGCGGTTTCGAGCGCTGCACGGAAAAGTTCTTCCTTGTTGGAGAACCACGTGTACACCGAGCCCGGGGTCATTTCGGCGCGTTCGGCGATTTCGGCGAGGCGGGCACGTTCGAAGCCAACGGCAGCTATTTCTTCCGTCGCGGACTCGAGCAGTCGTTCGCGACTCGCAAGTGCCCAGGGTCGTCGGTCGCGACCATCGATGTGGATGACATTTTTGTCGGTCTTGCTCGGTACACCCTTGCGGCGCACAGGGGTCTTGGCCACGGGCTTCTTTTTGTCACCGGGTTGCTTGCCGCGAGCTGACGGTTTTGCCATACAAAACAACCTACCCCGACCCGCGGCAACGGTCGTTGCGGGGCGACACTAAGTTGTCGGAATGTCGGACGACACGATCGAAGCGCTCCTCCTGGAACAGAGAAAGTTTCCTCCCTCCGAGGCTTTCAAGAAGTCGGCACACGTTGTCGGAACGCATCTTTATGACGAGGCCAATGCCGATTACGAAGCGTTCTGGGCGCGGCAGGCCGAGGAACTCGTCAGTTGGTCCACGCCGTGGAACACGGTGTGCGAATGGAAGTCGCCGTTCAGCCGGTGGTTCATCGGCGGCACATTGAACGTCGCATACAACTGCCTCGACCGACACGTCGAAGCAGGTCGCGGTGACAAAGTGGCGATCCACTGGGAGGGCGAACCGGGCGATACACGCACGATCACTTACGCCGATCTTCTCTCCGAAGTCGAACGTTTCTCGAATGCGCTCAAGGATCTCGGCGTGGAACGTGGCGACCGGATCAACATTTATCTTCCGATGATTCCCGAAGCGGTCGTGGCGATGCTCGCGTGCGCGCGTATCGGCGCGGCACATTCCGTCGTGTTCGGTGGTTTCAGTTCACAGGCGCTGTCCGACCGCATCAACGATGCTTCGGCGAAGGTGTTGATCACGGCCGACGGCGGTTGGCGGCGCGGCGAAGTGTTTCCGTTGAAGCCACAGGCCGACGAAGCGCTGTTATCGACGCCATCGATCGAACATGTTGTCGTGGTGAAGCGCGGCGGAAACAAAGTCGACATGAAAGCTGGTCGCGACCACTGGTACCACGAACTCATGGCGAGTGCCGATGTGAAGTGCCCCGCCGAAGCGATGGATTCCGAACAACTTCTCTTCCTTCTCTACACGAGCGGCACCACCGGTAAACCGAAGGGAATCATGCACACCACGGGTGGTTACCTCACCCATGTGGCGTACACACACAAGTACGTGTTCGATCTCCACGCCGACACCGATGTGTACTGGTGCACAGCCGACGTCGGTTGGGTGACGGGTCACTCGTACATCGTGTACGGGCCATTGGCAAACGGTGCCACGCAAGTGATCTATGAAGGCGTTCCGAATTTTCCGGGCAATGATCGGTTGTGGAGCATCGTCGAAAAATACAAAGTGTCGATCTTTTACACGGCACCAACCGCGATCCGCACTTTCATGAAGTGGGGAACCCAAGAACCTTCGAAGCATGATCTTTCGTCGTTGCGCGTCATCGGAAGTGTCGGTGAACCCATCAACCCCGAGGCGTGGATGTGGTACCACGAACACATCGGCGGAAGTAAGTGTCCGATCGTCGACACGTGGTGGCAAACCGAAACCGGCGGCATCATGATCAGCCCACTCCCCGGCGCGACCACAACGAAGCCGGGCTCCGCGACATTCCCGTTACCCGGCGTCGGCGCCGAAGTGGTCGATGAGCAAGGCAACACCGTCACACGTGGTGGCGGTTACCTCACGCTGACGCATCCGTGGCCGGGAATGCTGCGCGGAATCTGGGGCGACCCGAAGCGCTATGAAGAAACGTATTGGAGTCGCTTCCCCGGTCGCTACTTCGCGGGCGATGGAGCAAAGCTCGACGATGATGGGTACCTCTGGTTGCTCGGTCGTGTCGACGACGTGATGAACGTTTCGGGCCACCGCATTTCGACAACCGAAGTTGAGTCGGCACTCGTGTCTCATCCGAGCGTCGCTGAAGCGGCGGTTGTCGGTGCGAATGATGCGACGACCGGCCAAGCGATCATCGCGTACGTGACCTTGCGTGGTGGGGCAGAGGTTTCCGAAACCGACCTGCGCAATCACGTCGCGAAAGAAATCGGTGCGATCGCCAAACCGAAGACGATCTATTTCACACCGGATCTTCCGAAGACACGAAGCGGCAAGATCATGCGACGATTGCTGCGCGACGTTGCAGAGGGTCGCAACCTGGGCGACACAACCACACTCGCCGACGCCAGCGTGGTGACCGAACTACAAAGTCGAGCGGCCCAGTCGACCGAAGACTGAGCTGAACCGACAACGTTCAGTCGCGGAAGTTCTCGAACTGCAGCGGCACTTCGAGGTCGGACCCCTTCAGCAGTGCGATGACGGCCTGCAGGTCGTCGCGCTTCTTGCCCGTCACGCGGATTTGCTCGCCCTGGGTTTGACTGGAGACACCTTTCGGGCCTTTTTCCTTGATGAGCTTGTTGATCTCGCGGGCCTTGTCGGAGTTGATGCCGACCTTGACGGTGACGACCGGACGCACCGTGTCACCCGAGGCCTGTTCGAACTTGCCCCAGTCGATGCCCTTCAGCGACATGCCCCGCTTCACGAACTTTTCTTCGAGGAGGGTGCGCACAGCGCGGGCCTTTTCCTCGCTGATCGTGCGGATGGTGATGACGAGTTCGTTCTGTTCGATCGAGGAGTTGGTGTTCTTGAAGTCGAACCGGTT
>CAYFLC010000195.1:0-2964 GCA_964343885.1 uncultured Bifidobacterium sp. | reverse complement strand
CGGCATGTCGATCGTCGCCGGTTATGCAATGGCTGCGCGCCGGCACATGCACGAGTTCGGTACGACTAGCGCGCAGCTCGCCGAAATCAAGGTCGCCGCGTCAACACACGCGCAGCACAACCCGAATGCGTTCCTGCGCAATGTCGTCACGGTCGACGAAGTGATCGCCTCGCGCATGGTGGCCGACCCGCTGCACATGCTCGACTGCTGCGTGGTCACCGATGGCGGTGGCGCCCTCGTTGTCGTCGCACCCGAGGTTGCCGCAAAACTTGAACGACACTGCATTCCGGTCCTCGGCACGGGTTCGGCGGTCAAACACGTCGACAACGGCCGCATCGACCTCACACACACTGGCGCCGTGCGTTCGGGGCCGCTCGCCTTCGCCGAAGCCGGAGTCACGCACGCCGACATCGACTACGTCTCCATTTACGACAGCTTCACTATCACCGTTCTTCTCACTCTCGAAGACCTCGGGTTCTGTGCACGAGGCGAGGGCGGTCGCTTCGTCATGGACGGAACTCTGCAGGCACCGTTCGGAAAACTGCCGTTCAATACCGACGGCGGTGGGCTGTGCAACAACCACCCCAGCAACCGCGGTGGCATGACCAAGGTGGTCGAAGCGGTGCGCCAGCTGCGCGGCGAAGCGCACCCGGCCGTGCAGGTACCCGACTGCGAAATCGCCCTCGCCCACGGCACGGGCGGAAGCCTTGCCACCCGCATGGGTTCTGCCACATTGATTCTCGGGAGAAGCCTGTGACTCCTCCTTATCTGCCCATTTCTGACGTCGAGCCCAACATCGAAAACCAGCGCTTCTGGGATGCGTTGCGCGAGGGCCGGATCGAGCTTCCGTTCTGCGGCAAGTGCAGCGCGTTCGTTTGGTACCCGCGTGCCATCTGCCCCGGTTGCCACGGCGAAGTCTCGGACTGGAGAACTCTTCCCGGAACCGGATCCGTGTACTCGTTCACCATCGTCGCAAAAGGTGCGGGTCGTTGGAAAGACGCCGGCCCCTACGTCACCGCGTACGTGCAACTCGATTCGGGAATCGATGGTGTCGATGGACCGCGCATACTGACGAACATCGTCGACACGTCAACGACATCCGCCGTTCAACAAAAAATAAAAATTGATTCACGTGTTACTGCAATCTTTGATCGCGATGTGAACCTCGACGGGGTCGAACGCGTGCTGTTGCGCTTCACCGTGTAAGTGCATTTTTTGTTAAACGCTCGTTTTCGGCGGTATTCGGCAGGTCCACAGAACGGTTGCGCAATTTAAATTTGGTGTGTCACCAAATTTTGTGTGACCCCGAAGACCACCCAACTTTCCGAGGAGGAAAACTTGACGCAACGTCGTTCACACAAGTGGCTCGCATTGTCGGCCACGCTCGCCCTCGGCGTCGGACTTGTCGCCTGCGGCGACAACAACAACGCTTCAACCGAAGAAACGACTGCAGACACAACTGCTGCGGTCGCCGACACCGCAACTGCTGACACCACTGCAACCGCCGACACCACCGCAGCTGCAACTCCGGCAGCCGGCGAACCCGGTTCGGTTTCGTGGGAAACCAACTTCACGCCATGGGATGCAAACGCGAAGGGTCGTTCATGCCGCGCGAAGGAAGGCGAACCGCTGAAGGCAGCGTGGGTGTACGTCGGACCAATCAACGACGGTGGTTGGACCACTGCTCACGACAAGGGTCGTCAGGCCGTTCAGGCAGCATTCGGCGACGACATCATCACCACCTACAAGGAAAACGTTCCCGAGGGTGACCAGGTGGGTCAGGTCATCGAAGACCTCATCGCCGACGGCAACACATTGATCTTCGGTACCTCGTTCGGATTCCAGGATGCGTTCGCTGCGGCAGCGGAGAAGCACCCCGACGTCTGCTTCGAGTTCGCAACTGGTTACAAGAGCGCAGCGAACCTGTCGCAGTTCACCGGTGCGGCAGAAGACGCTGCATGGTTGACCGGCATGGCGGCGGGTGCGGCATCGAAGACCGGCAAGCTCGGCCTTCTCGCTTCGTTCCCGATTCCCGAAGTGCTTCGCGGCATCAATGCATGGACGCTCGGCGCGCGTGCAGTGAACCCGAATGCAACCGTGAAGCTCATCTGGACGAGCACCTGGTTCGACCCGGCGCTCGAGCGCAAGACGGCTGAAGCCCTCATCGCCGGCGGCGCCGACGCAATCGGCGTAGTTGCACAGGACTCGCCCGCCTCGGGTGAAGCCGCAGCTGCGAAGGGTGTCTTCTGGTCGGGTTACGACTCTGACCAGAGCGCAAACTTCCCCGACGTGTGGCTGAGTGCCGCCACGTACAACTGGGCAACGTACGAAATCCCGCGCGTCAAGGCTGCACTCGACGGCACCTGGGTTGCGGGCAACTACTACGGCAGCCTCGCTGACGGTCACGTCGTTCTTGCTCCGCTCGGCAAGTCGGTTTCGGCCGAAACCCGCGCGCTCATCGCCGAGAAGACGAAGGAAGTCGTCGCCGACTCGGGCGTCATGTTCAAGGGCCCGCTGAAGGACAACACCGGGAAGGAAATTCTCGCCGATGGTGTCGAGGCAACCTACGAACAACTCATGTCGATGAACTACCTCGTCGAGGGCATCGACGGCACGATTCCGAAGTGAGTCACGCCGTTCGTTGACTTCGTTCAACCGAACTGAAAAGGGCCGGGTCGCAAGACCCGGCCCTTCTTCATTTACGAATCGTCTTACGCGCCGGCAACTCTGCGGCCTGCAACCCACACGGACGTGATGTCGGCGGGTCCGGCCAAGCGCACGATCTTCTCGAACAGTCGCTCTTCGTCGTCGATGCCGTCGTAATAGTGCAGGCCCGAGTCACCCGAGTCGGCGTTCACCACGATGGCATCGAACGAGCGCCCTGGTTCGATCAGCCCCGCGGCGACACCCAGCATGTTCGCTCCACCCAACGTTGCCGCGTGGAAAGCAGCCACGATGTCGACC
>CAYFLC010000194.1:0-2967 GCA_964343885.1 uncultured Bifidobacterium sp. | reverse complement strand
TCCGCGACTCCTCGTTCACGATGAGGTCGGCGTACCGCTGGCGGTAGCGCGTGTCGGTGTCGGTGATTCCGTGCCACTTGTCGGGCAGCGGCCGGATGGCCTTGGCGAGAAGTTCGCAGGTGGAGACCTTGACCGACAGCTCGCCCTTGCGGGTCGTCATCACGGTGCCGTGCACGCCCACCCAGTCGCCGAGGTCGAGAGAGTTGATGTGGTCGAAGAGTTCGTCACCGACGACGGCCTTCGAAACGAACAGCTGAATTTCGCCGTCACGATCGCGCAGGGTCGCAAAGATCAGCTTGCCTTGGTCGCGCTTCAA
Organism: uncultured Bifidobacterium sp.; assembly: GCA_964343885.1. Lineage (GTDB taxonomy): Bacteria > Actinomycetota > Acidimicrobiia > Acidimicrobiales > Ilumatobacteraceae > F1-20-MAGs119. The sequence goes on along the minus strand of CAYFLC010000194.1, from coordinate 2,651 downwards.
CAGCACGCGTCCGGCAACCGCCACTGTGACGTCGGTTTCGCTACCGGCCTCGAGTGAGCCGTGCGCTGCACGGATTTCGGCAAGCGTGTGCGAACGGTCGAAGCGATACGGATAGGGGTTGACACCGGACTTGCGCAGGTCGTTGATCTGCTCGAGGCGACGGTTGCGTTCCGACGCGAGTCCACGCTCGATGTCGGCGGGGGACTCGTCTGCTTGTGGAGCTTCGGGGGTGTCGGTCACGGGTTCCCACGGTAGTGCAGGGGCGCAGAACTACCGTTGCCGATTGATGCTGTGGTACCGCCAAATTCGCCGATTCGCGTTGCTGGCAATCGTGGTCACGGTGGTTCCCATGGCTTCCCGACCCGTCGTCGCCGATACGGCGAATGCGCCGCTTCCCGACACGAAGGAATGGACGCGTCCGAACGAGCATGCGATTTCGGTGTCGCAACCGTCCGGAATTTCACCCGCGACACGAGCCAAGATCCGCGCACTCGCCGAGTCGATCGGCGCCGAGGCGTACCCGGGTCGCGCGGTCACCCTCGGTCTCACGCTCGTCGAGCGTGACGGTGAAGTGATCCAGCGCATTCGTCGCGGTTGGCGTGTGCCGATGTCGACCACGGTGCAGCCCGATGAAGTTGTGCGGAATCTGCTTTCGGCGGCATCGGCCGACGCCCTTGCGGCCGGCGACGTGGTGATGGGAGCAAGTTCAGCGCGGTTCCGTGGCGCGCGCATAGGCGACACCGTGACGCTTCTCGACGTACGCGACCGTCCGGCGACATTCCGCATCGGCTACGTCGCTCCGGACGAAGAAGTGGGTGGTTCCGACCTTCTCATTTCTCCCGTCGAAGCGGATTCGCTCGGAGCAACGACCATTACTCGTTACACCGTGCTCGGATTCCGTAACACGAAGTCGGCCGATGCGGCATTCAACGCGGCAGGTTTCGTCAACGGTCTGACGTACCGCGTACGACGCACGTGGGATCCACCGAATCCCGATGCGACGCTCGGTCTCGGGCAGGCGAAGTTGCTCGTCGGTGAGTTTCCCTACCAGCAATCCAAGTCGGGAAAGATCACTGCCGACCCGGGCTGGGTGCACGACAACATCACGCCTCGCAGATTCTTCGACGGCATTCCTGTGCGTGCCGCGTGTCATCACGTCGTGTGGGCGCCGCTGCAGGGGGCCCTCAACGAGGTAAAGCGCGCCGGGCTGGAGAAGTTGATTGACGTCGACAACACCAACATGTACGGCGGGTGCTTCTACGCGCGGCTCAACCGTGTGTCGGGCAACATCGGATATTTGTCGCGTCATTCCTGGGGCATGGCATTCGACATGAACACCAACACGAATGCACAGGGTAGGGCTCCGAACATGGACTGTCGTATCGTGCGCATCTTCCGCCGATGGGGTTTCGCCTGGGGCGGCAACTTCACTCCGGCCGACGGTATGCACTTCGAATACGTCGGTGAACGTCGCGACAACATCGCTTTTCCGTCGCGGTATTGCCCGAACCTCGTCGGCAACGACGGATAGCCTTTCGCACGTGGCGATGCGATTGATCATCATCGGAGGCGGTCCAGCGGGAAACTCGGCGGCAACCTGGGCGGCGCGCCTGGGCGCGGAAGTTGTCATGGTCGAACGCGAAATCGTCGGCGGTGGGGCACACCTTCTCGACTGCATCCCGTCGAAGACGATGATCGCAACGGGTGGCGCCATGAGCGCAACGAAGCGCTTCGCGGGTATGGGAATCGAACAGCACGATGTGGAAATCGACGTTGACTCGTTGTCCGAGCGCATCGGCGGCATCGTGAACCGCCTGCAATCCACCACCACCCAGTTGCTCGAAAGCCAGGGTGTCACCATCATCAAGGGCGAAGCGTCGTTCTGCGGGCCGAACGAGGTCCGCGTCAATTCGTCAGGCGGCGAGCAGCGGCTCACAGGCGACGCGTTTCTCATCGCCACCGGTTCGCGGCCACGTATTCCCGAATGGTGCTCGCCCGACGGCGAGCGAATTCTCACGACGCGCGACTGCTATCCGCCGAAAGTGTTCCCGAAGAGCATCGCGGTCGTAGGCTCCGGCGTCACGGGCGTGGAGTTCGTCCACATGTTTTCTTCGTTCGGTGCCGAAGTCACTCTGGTGGTGAGTCGTCAACAGGTTCTGCCGGGCAAAGATCCCGAGGCCGCTGCAGCATTAGAAGATGCATTCCTCGGCCGCGGCGTGAAGTTGCTGAAAGGTGCGCGAGCCACGGCCATCGAACGTCAGGGCGATGGCGTGGTCGTCAAGTGCGACGACGGTCGCGAGGTGAAGGCAACGCATGCAGTTCTCGCAATCGGGTCCGAGCCCAACGTCGAAGGCTTGAATCTCGACGCTGCGGGTGTCGAACTCGACACGCGGGGCTACATCAACATCGACCGCCATTGCGAAACAAACGTCAAGGGCATCTACGCCGCGGGCGACGTCAGCGGAAAGCTGCCGCTGTCTTCTGTCGCGGCGATGCAGGGTCGCAAGATCGCCGAGCACCTGATGGGCTCGAACCGAGCCACGCATCGACACCTCGATTACGACAAAGCCGCTTCCGCGATCTTCACTCAACCGGAAATCGCCGACGTTGGTTTGGCCGAGGCCGAGGCTTTCGCGAACGGTCGCAAGATC
>CAYFLC010000193.1:2633-3006 GCA_964343885.1 uncultured Bifidobacterium sp. | reverse complement strand
GGTCTGACCGGCGGAATCGGGTCGGGAAAGTCCACCGTTTCCGAATTGCTGGCGCGTCACGGAGCCGTGATCATCGACGCCGACCGCATCACGCGTGAATTGCAGCAACCCGGAGCGACTCTGCTTGGCGAACTTGTCGAGGCGTTCGGTGGAGACATCGTCGACTCGTCAGGGTCTCTTGATCGCGCTGTTCTTGCGGGCCGTGTGTTCGGCGATGCCGAACAATTGAAGAAGCTGAACGGCATCGTTCACCCGGCCGTCGGTCGCGAAATGGCTCGTCAGCTCGATGCCCAGAAAGGGTCGGACAACGTCGTCGTGCTCGACATTCCTCTCCTCGTCGAGAACCCCCGCGAGGGTTTGTGCGGCACCATCG
>CAYFLC010000193.1:2106-2623 GCA_964343885.1 uncultured Bifidobacterium sp. | reverse complement strand
ATCGTGGTGGATCTCCCCGTCGATGTGGCGATCTCTCGGCTCGTCGAGTTCCGCGGCATGACGCGCGACGACGCCGAAGCGCGGGTGAACCGACAGGCAACGCGCGAACAACGTTTGGCTATCGCCGATCGGGTGATCGACAACTCGGGTTCGCTTGTCGACCTCGAGCGACAGGTCGCCGAGGTGTGGAAGTGGGCCCGTTCCTTGCCGCCGGCGGCGCCCGATGCCGGCAAGCCGATTCGCAAGCAGTCATGACGACCGCGCGACAGGCTTTCACCGTCGTGTCGGATTACTCGCCAGCTGGCGATCAACCGAAGGCCATCGCCGAACTATCAGCAGGTGTCGAGGAGGGGTTGCGTTATCAGACTCTGCTCGGTATCACCGGCTCGGGAAAATCGGCGACGATCGCCTGGACCATCGAAAAGGTTCAACGACCGACGTTGATTCTTGCCCCCAACAAGAGTCTCGCTGCCCAGTTGGCACAAGAGATGCGCGAGTTCTTCCCGAACAATCGTGT
>CAYFLC010000193.1:872-2096 GCA_964343885.1 uncultured Bifidobacterium sp. | reverse complement strand
CACCTACATCGAGAAGGACTCGTCGATCAACGACGAGATCGACAGACTTCGTCATTCGGCAACCGCGGCCTTGTTGACCCGGCGCGACACCATCGTCGTAGCGAGCGTCAGTTGTATCTACGGCATGGGCGATCCCGAGGAATATCGCGGACAGTTGCTCGAACTGCATGTCGGAGTCGACTACGACCAACGCAGCATTCTCAAGCGCCTCGTCGAGTTGCAGTACGACCGCAACGACATGACCCTTGGCCGTGGCAACTTTCGTGTGCGTGGCGACACGATCGAGGTTCATCCCGCGTACGACGAAACCGTGCTCCGCATCGAGATGTTCGGTGAAACGGTCGACCGAATTTCCGTCATCGACCCTCTCACCGGAGAGAATCTCAACGAGTTGACCGAGGTGATCGTTTTTCCGGCCACCCACTACGTGGCGGGTGACGAGCGGATGAGGCGTGCGGTTCTGGGTATCGAAGCAGAACTACAAGAACGACTCGCATGGTTCGAGAAGAACGGGAAGTTGCTCGAGGCACAACGTCTGCGTATGCGCACGCAGTACGACCTCGAGATGATCCAAGAGATGGGATATTGCAACGGGATCGAGAACTACTCGATGCACATCGACGGACGGCAGCCCGGGGAGCCGCCCTTCACTTTGCTCGACTACTTCCCTGATGACTATCTCCTCGTCATCGACGAGAGTCACGTCACTGTTCCTCAATTGCACGGGCAATACGAAGGCGACCGCAGCCGAAAGGACACCCTCGTCGAGCACGGTTTTCGTTTGCCGTCTGCCCGCGATAACAGACCCCTTCGTTTCGAGGAAACAATGGAACGGTTGAATCAAGTGGTGTTTCTTTCGGCGACGCCGGGTAAGTACGAACTTCAGCATTCGCAGCGGGTGGTCGAGCAGATCGTGCGACCGACGGGTCTCGTCGACCCTGAAGTCATTGTTCGTCCGACGAAGGGTCAGATCGACGACCTGATTTCGATGGTGTCGGGGCGTGTCGAGCGCGGAGACCGTGTTTTGGTGACAACTCTCACGAAGAAGATGGCCGAGGACCTGACTGATTACCTGCTCGAACAAGGTCTGCGCGTCCGCTACCTGCATTCGAACATCGACACGATCCAGAGAATCGAGATACTTCGTGCGCTGCGCTTGGGCGACTTCGACGTGCTGGTCGGCATCAACCTCTTGCGCGAGGGCCTCGACCTTCCCGAGGTTTC
>CAYFLC010000193.1:0-862 GCA_964343885.1 uncultured Bifidobacterium sp. | reverse complement strand
GACGTGCGGCGCGCAACGTTGATGGACAGGTAGTGATGTACGCCGACAAGCAAACGGCTGCCATGGATGCTGCGATCGGCGAAACCAAGCGACGTCGCGAGATGCAAATCGAGTACAACCGCGCACACGGAATCAATCCACAGACGATTCGCAAAGCCGTGGGCGACATTCTCTCGTTGCTGCGCCCCGACGACACGGCACCGATGCCCGGCAAGGGTCAGCGCAAAAACCGCGAGCGTGACAAGGTGCAGGCAGAATTGAAGTCACTTCCGCAGCAGGAAATCCAACGACTCATCCAGACTCTCGAAGAAGAGATGCACGAGGCGGCTGCCGAGATGAAGTTCGAGTATGCGGCCCGTCTCCGTGACGAGATCAAGGATCTGCGCCGAGAATTGCGCGACGCCGGTTAGCCACCGGTTAGCGACCCCGCGGTCGCGTCGGTAGTCTCGCTCCGTGGCCGACAAGATCGTGGTTCGCGGTGCGCGCGAACACAACCTGAAGAACGTCAGTGTGGAGCTTCCTCGAGACCAGCTGATCGTCTTCACAGGGCTTTCGGGTTCGGGAAAGTCGAGCTTGGCTTTCGACACCATCTACGCCGAGGGCCAACGTCGGTACGTCGAGAGCCTGTCGGCATACGCGCGTCAGTTTCTCGGCCAGATGGACAAGCCTGATGTCGATCACATCGACGGCCTCTCGCCGGCTATTTCGATCGACCAAAAGTCGGCCTCGCGTAACCCCCGAAGCACGGTCGGAACGATTACCGAGGTGTACGACTATCTGCGTCTCCTGTACGCGCGCATTGGTGAGCAGCACTGCCCGAACGACGGCACCCGCCTCCAACGACAGACTCCCCAACAGATCG
>CAYFLC010000192.1:0-3037 GCA_964343885.1 uncultured Bifidobacterium sp. | reverse complement strand
CAGAGCGTCCGCCTGAAAAGCGGAAGGTCACCGGATCGACGCCGGTCTCGACCACAAGCGATTAGACATTCATGCGTGAGTGTCGAGAAGCGTCGCGACATCGAGGGCCTGCGGGCACTCGCGGTCATCGCAGTCGTTCTCTATCACGCCCATTTCCTCGGTCTCGATGGTGGGTTCGTGGGAGTCGACGTCTTCTTCGTCATTTCGGGATTCCTCATCACGACGCTGCTGATTCGCGAGCACTCCGCAACAAGTCGCATTTCCCTCGCCCACTTCTACGGACGACGAGCCAGGCGACTGCTTCCGGCTTCGGCTGTGGTGATTGTCGGAACGCTGATCGCTGCCAACAAATGGCTCGAGCCACTCAGGCTGCACGACCTCGGTAGCGATGCCATCGCGAGCGGCGCCTTCGTCGCAAACATCGGTTTCGCCCGCCGTGGAACTGACTATTTGCAGTCGGCTTTGCCGCCGTCCGCACTGCAGCACTACTGGTCGCTCGCGGTCGAAGAGCAGTTCTACGTCGTCTGGCCGGCACTTCTCTCGCTGTTGATGTGGCGTGCCAAGTCCGCTGCACGACGTGCCGGTCTTGGAATTCTTGTTCTTTCGATCGCGTCGCTCATCGTCTGCATCTGGCAGACGTCGGCATCGCAGCCCTGGGCTTTCTTCGGGCTTCATGCACGTGCATGGGAACTCGGTGTCGGTGCGTTGCTGGCAATCGGCTGGCAAACGGTCGACACGTTGAATGATCGTGTGCGCTCCATCATCGGATGGTTCGGGCTCGCGTCAGTCATCGGGTCGTTCTTCATCATCAACGAATCGATGCGCTTCCCCGGTGCGGTCGCGCTGGTGCCCGTCGTCGGCACCGCACTCGTTCTCGTTGGTGGCGACGCGACACGACGCGGACCCGTCGTTTTACTCAAACAACCGTTCATGCAGTGGGTCGGCTCACGTTCATATTCGCTCTACCTGTGGCACTGGCCGGCGCTCATCATCGGTACCGCGGCTCTCGAAGGTTCGCCGAACCCGATCGAACGCATCGGCCTGCTTGCAATTGCCGGTGTCGGAGCCGAACTGTCATACCGCTTCGTCGAGAATCCGATCCGACGTGCACCACTGTTCGTGCAGCGCAACCGCGCAGCTCTCCTTCTTGGTGTTGCCCTCATCGCCACCAGCGTCAGCGCGGGTGTGATCTTGCACAGCAAATCGACCACGTTCGCAACCACCGACGTTGCGGCAACGCCAACATTCGTCGCGACAACAACTTCAGAACCACTGAACGTATCGACGAACAGTGCGAACGTTGCGGTTCCGTCATCGACCCCAGGCGCATCGACCACTTCTCCGTTGCCGAGCGAAACCACGGTGCCAGGCCCCCTCCCAACGATCGTCTCACCAACCGAGCCGCCACAGGCGATCATCGATGCAGTCGAAACCGAGCGGGTGCCCCAGAACATGGAGCCGACTATTTCCGGCGCCAGTGGCGACAAACCCGTGCTGTACAACAATGGCTGTCACCTCGACGCAGGATCAACCGAACCAGGCGAATGCATCTTCGGCGACACAGCGTCGGACTTCACGGTTGCGTTATTCGGCGACTCACACGCGGCACAGTGGTTTCCTGCCCTCAATTCGATTGCCAAACAACGTGGCTGGCGCCTGATCGCATTGACGAAACTTGGTTGCACACCAATCGACGAAATCACGTACAACTCGACAGTCGGCGCAACGTATCCGCAATGTCGACCGTGGCGGGCGAACGTGATGAAGCGTCTCGCGACCGAAAAGGTGTCCGTCGTCTTCATTTCATATTCGAATCGGTTGTTGCAGGTTGGGTCGCATCAGCCTCTTTCCGACAAGACGTGGAGCGACGGATTTGCAAAGTTGATTCCCGCTCTGCGTGCCCAAGGCACTGAGCCAGTCCTCATCACCGACACGCCCTACCCGGGCTCCGATGTTCCGATCTGCTTGTCGAACAACGTCTCCAATGTTCGGAATTGCGTTTTTTCGCGCACAAAAGGCATCAACGACTCGCGCCTCGCAACGAACGTTGCGGCCGCGACAGACAACGCAGCACAGGTGCTCGACGTCAGCAACTGGTTGTGTGCGAGCGATCGGTGTCCGGTAGTCGTCGGCAACGTCCTCGTCTATCGCGATTCGAATCACATCACCACAAAGTTTGCTGAAGTGTTGGCTCCGTTGATCGATGCGGCAGTCAGCCCCTACGTCGAAGCGGTGCGCCAACGCACCAAGGTTTCCTGAGCAATCGTCGCAATGTGCCTGCCGTCCGCGGCATACACATGCCCTGATGTCAATCCACGACCCCCAACGAATGCGGTGCACGACATTTCGTAGAAATGCCACTGATCAGAACGATGCGGGCGATGAAACCAAATCGTGTGATCGAGACTCGCGCTGAATCGCTGACCTGTCTCGCCGGCTGCACGTGCTGCGGGAAGAGACTCAAAAACCGCGTCGGTCGGAAGGTCATCCGATATGTAAGCCAAAGCACACTGGTGCTCGAACTGTGACGCTGAACCATCGGTCTTGGCTCTCATCCACGCACCGACCCATCCTGTGACGCCGCGGCGTGACAATGGAACGTGTTCGCCGCGCACCCAGCGTCGATCGAAGACATCACTCCACGTATCGGAGGGAAGTTGCTCCGGCGCAACGAGGCCGTCGGGAAGAGAAACCGCATCGAGCTCGGTGGTTGATTCCGGGACTTGAAACGAGCACTCCAGGTTCAGGATCGCACCACGAGTTTGACGAGAAACGACGCGGCGAGTCGCAAAACTACGACCGTTGCGAATGCGATCGACTTCGTAGCGCACTGTCTGCGAGTTGTCGCCACGTTCGATGAAGTAGGCACGCAACGAATGCGCCATGTACGAGGCATCGACCGTTTCAGCCGCCGCAGCAAGTGCCTGAGCAACAATGTGCCCTCCGTACAGTCCTCCCCACGGATACGGGTGACCCATTCCGACGAACGTGTCGGGGCCGTGGGCTTCGAGGGCGACGAGGTCGTGCAGATTCACGT
>CAYFLC010000191.1:1475-3049 GCA_964343885.1 uncultured Bifidobacterium sp. | reverse complement strand
GCTTTCCTTCTGCACGAAATCGCATCATCTTGTTCCACCACACGTTGCGGCCGTAGTAGAGACCAGCGCCGATGGGCGACCACTCGACGCGGTGCTGCAAGCGCCTGTACCGCGTCATCAACTTCCATTCGTCTTCGGTACAGGGGTGCCACACGAAGTCCATGCCCTGCTTCACGGTGTGACCGTGGTGCACCCTGTTGTGGCCGAAATCCCACGCCGACTCGACGTGAGCCGACGGCAGCATCGCAAGTTTTGCGACGAGAGAGTTGAGACGACGCGAATTGAACAAGGCGTTGTGCGACGCATCGTGGCCGAGAACGAAGAGTCCGCTGATGGTCAAACCCGCGAGGAACCACATCGGCACGACGAGCCACCACGCATGGACGGTGATGAGACCGTAGAGCAGCGCGGCATAGGTGATGACGTCGCGCGCGAGGAAGAGCAAGCCGCGTGTCGTGGAACGTTCGTAACACGACGCGGGAATTCCGCGAACAACGTCGATCAGCGAAGGACTCTTGCGATCGGCAGAAACTGCATCGGACGAGTCGGTTTCTTCTAAGGAGACAACCTGCTCTGTCATTGACCCAACCTACACGTGTTTCGGTTTTTCGGGTTCACTCGCGAAGTTCGTGTCGCCCTTCGAGCGCTCGTCCGAGAGTCATTTCGTCGGCATATTCCAGATCTCCACCGACGGGAAGACCCGTTCCAATGCGCGTGATCTTGATGTTCAGCGAATCGAATGCACGGGCCAGATACAACGCCGTGACATCGCCCTCGATCGTGGGGTTCGTGGCAACGATGATTTCGGTCACGTTCTCGGGACCGAGCCGACGAACCAGTTCTCGGATCTTTAGTTGCTCTGGACCAATACCGTCCATCGGGCTGATGGCTCCGAGCAGCACGTGGTAGCGACCGCGGAAGACCCCGGTCTTCTCGATTGCGATGATGTCGCGGGCTTCTTCGACGACGCAAAGTATCGATGAATCACGGCGCGCATCGTTGCAGATGGGACACAGCTCGTCGTCGGCGATGTTGAAACAACGTTCGCAAAAACGCACCTTCTCTTTCGCGACAGTGATCGTTGTGGCGAGGCGTTGCACGTCGGTCTCCGGTGCCTTCAGCAAGTGAAGTGCTATGCGTTGCGCCGACTTCGGTCCGACGCCCGGAAGACGACCGAGTTCGTCGATCAATGCCTGAACAGGCTGCGTATATGCGCTCACGACATTTCACCCGGATCGACGATACGTGCGCCCGGAAATGCCTTACTGATGCGATCAAACGTCGTTTCAACTGGCGCCGTGGGCATGTCTGTCAGATCTGTCGGGTCGATGTCGTCGTGCGGAATTTCGTCGGCTACGGGTTTGTTGCGCGAACCACGCGATGGCGGTGCCGTGGAATCCTTCGGTGCATCGCCAACGGCAACGTTCAAAGCGACTTTCTGACCCGTGATCTTCTCGAACGCAGCGGCGACGGTTGATGCATGTTCATTGCACTTCGCCTGGTGCACCGCGTTCGGTGCACTGAGCACCACCGTGCCGGGCGTCGGTGAGCTGACGCTGCAGGCGCTGTAGAGC
>CAYFLC010000191.1:0-1465 GCA_964343885.1 uncultured Bifidobacterium sp. | reverse complement strand
ATGCGATCAAACGTCGTTTCAACTGGCGCCGTGGGCATGTCTGTCAGATCGGTCGGGTCGATGTCGTCGTGCGGAATTTCGTCGGCGACGGGTTTGTTGCGCGAACCACGCGATGGCGCCGTGGAATCCTTTTGCGAGTCGCCGACAGCAACGTTCAATGCAACCTTTTGGCCCGTGATCTGTTCGAACGCGGCGGCAACGGTAGATGCGTGTTCGTTGCATTTCGCCTGGTGCACCGCGTTCGGTGCACTGAGCACCACCGTGTCAGGGGTAGGCGAACTGACGCTGCACGCGCTGTAGAGCGCGCGAACCAAAGGCTTCAGCGACGTGAGAACCTGCGGCCACAGTTCGGCGGGAGAACCTCCGGACTTTGCCGCTGGCTTTGTCTCCGGCTTTGGTTCAGGCGGTGCTTCGGCAGCCGGTGAAGCGACAGGAGCCGTCGTCGGCTTTGGTGCTACCGGTTTCGACGATGTGGCCGGCAGGCTTGATCGAACGGCGCCGCCCAGCTTCGCGCGGCCGGTAGCGGGATCGATGGGCGGTGCGGGCGCAGCCGGTGCGGACGTTGCCGTAACACCACCACGGGCCACCGCTTGTTCGAGTCGTTCGAGACGCGAAATGAGGCCGGTGAGATCACCCGCGTCGCTGGGGCTGCAGAGCTTCATCAATGCGACTTCAAGCAGCAAACGTGCATCGGGCGCCCGGCGCATTTCGATGAGGGCATCGCCGATCACTTCCATCGAACGCACGATGGTGCCGTTGCCCATCCGTTGCGCCCACGCGGCAACGTGGTCGGCACGTTCCGAGGGAAGCTGCACGAGCTCGGGGGCCATCTGTGTGAGGAACGCCTCGCGCAGATGCCGAATGAGTTCTTCGCCGAGCGAACGTGCATCGCGACCCTGCTGCACAGCGAATGCGACGGCCGAGAGAACGCGACCAGGGTCACCGTCGATGATGGAGTCGACGAACTCGTCGAGGTCGACCGTCTCTTCGGCCACACCACCCGCTGCGACAACGAGTTCGAGTGCCGAGAGAGTGTCGCGCGCACTGCCGCCACCCTGCACCAACACTTGCTGAATTGCCTCTTCGGTGACGGTGAGCCCGGCGTCTTGCACGACGAAGCGAACGTGCTCTTCAAGATCATGAATGGGCAGCAGGTGGAACTGCAGATGCTGTGTGCGACTACGGATTGTTTCGCTGACCTTTTGCGGGTCGGTGGTTGCGAGCACGAACACCACGTGGGGCGGCGGCTCTTCGAGAGTTTTCAGCAGTGCGGCCTCGGCGCCGCTGGAAAGCATGTGAACTTCGTCGAGGATGAAAACACGATGTCGACCCGGGCTGCCCAGGGCTGCTCGGTCGATGAGGTCGCGCACATCTTGCACACCGTTGTTACTTGCAGCGTCGAGTTCGATGACGTCGTAGCTGGTACCCGACTCGACGGCCTTGCACGACGAGCATTCGCAGCATG
>CAYFLC010000190.1:0-3067 GCA_964343885.1 uncultured Bifidobacterium sp. | reverse complement strand
GTGGGAGAGAACACCTGTCCGAAACTGTGCACGTTGAAACAATCAAAAAGCGTGACCGGTGCCTTGCCGCCAGATGCCGAGGATGAAGCCGATGAATTGCACCCGGCAGTCGAGGGCGAACCGAGCGTGTACGTCGCTGGCTTGCTCCACGTGATCCAGTTCGCCGAATGCGACACCGACGGCTGCTTGATTCCCGCGACTTTGTAGGTGAAGACGAAGTTGCAACCGGTACTCGAGTGCGTGAAATTGGCTCCGCCGCAATTGTTCAGGCTCGTGCTGTCGGAGTTGAGGAACGATGCCGTGTAGCCGGCGGGTGCGTTGTTGCGGTCCCAGGAAAAGTCGAAGCCGACGTTGACTCCGGCGGGCCCGGCTTCGCTGGCGCCTGCCGTGTCGGGGGAGGCGACCGAAATGGTCGTGGCCAGGATGGCGAGAACCCCTAACCTCGCCAGAGTGCCTCGCCGGACGCCGAACATGAACCAAATTTCTAGTCCATTTTCGCCCATTTCGGACAGACCATGACCCTCGAACGCTTGGCGCCGTCTCTCTTCGTTGCGCTCTGGAGCACAGGGTTCATTGTCGCCCATTACGGCACGGCAGATGCGGGTCCATTCACCTTCCTCGCAGTGCGAATGTTCGTCTCGGCCGCAGTTCTATGGCTCATCGCCGTGGCGACCCAGGCCCCGCGCCTGGAACGGCGACACATCACGTCGTCGTCGATCGTCGGCCTGTTGATGCACGCCACATACCTGGGCGGAGTGTTCTTCGCCATTTCACAGGGTCTGCCGTCGGGAGTCAGCGCCTTGATTGCCGGCACGCACCCCGTCGTCACGTCGTTCGTTGCGCATTGGATGTTGAAAGAACGGCTTCGCCTCGTCCAGTGGTGTGGTGTGGCCTGCGGTCTCGGGGGCGTGATCGCGGTGCTCATCGAGCGAAGTTCCGTGAAGTCGGCAACGATCACAACGGCAACGTTGGTCGCAATGGTTCTTGCGGTTGTCGGCATGTCGGCGGGCACCTTGGTTCAACGATCACGCGGCCAGGGGATGGCACTCCTGCGCGGAACGGCAATGCAGTACGTCGTCGCGGGAATCGCTTTGACGCTCGTCGCCATTTTCAACGAGCACTGGAAGATGCAGAACACCCTGCGCAACGCTTTCTCCATTGCTTGGGCGGTCGGTGTGCTGTCGATCGCCGCAGTGTTGCTGATGATGCTTTTGCTCTCACGTCACGCTGCGGCAAAAGTCAGCAGTCTCTTCTTCTTGACGCCGGCCCTCAGCACCATCGAAGGTGCGATTCTTTTCAGCGAACGACTCGGGGCGCTTGCTGTTGCCGGTCTGTTCGTCTCGCTTGCGGGCGTTTGGCTGACGCAACGCAATCCTGCGATGCAGTGAAAGTCTTCAGACCTCTACCGAGGTGAGGTCGGGCCCCAACGTGATTGGCCCATCGAAGTGTTCGGCGGCGAGGGCACGCCACTCGTCTTCCGTCCCGGGCTGCATCGCTGGCACGTAGTGGGTGAGAACCAAATGTTTGACGCCACCCGCCGCCGCTGTTTGGCCGGCCTGTTGAACCGTCGAGTGGTAGTCAAGGATGTCGGTCAGGCGCCCCGCGTTGCCCGGAAGCAGTTGGGCGAGATTACGTACGGCATCTTCACGAAGCACGGTTTGCACGTACACGTCGGCGTTGCACACGCCTTCGAGTAATTCATCACACGGAACCGTGTCGCCGGCAAGTGCGGCGACTTTCCCTTCGTGTTCGATGCGATAGCCGAGAGTTGGTTCGACGGGGCGGTGATCGGTGCGGAACGCGACGATCGAAACGTCGGCGTGTTGATGTGAGTCTCCGGCGCGCAGTTCAACGACGTCGATCTTCATTCCGCCGGCGGTGCGTAGGTCTTCGTGGTGAGCCAATCGGTACTGCTCGTCGAGCGCCAGCATCGCCAGCATTCCTTCCACCACTTGGCGAGTACCAAAGGGTCCGACGATCTTCAACGGGCTGGCCATCGCCGCGGGTGTAGAAATCCAGCGTGTGGTGACAAGGTCGTTCAGATCGCAGATGTGGTCGCTGTGCAGGTGCGTCAGCAGAACAAGATTCACGAAAGGTGCCATTACGCCGGCACCGACCAGTCGCATGACGCATGCACGACCACAGTCGACAACGATGTGGTGACCTCCGACGGAGACAAGTGTCGACGGACCCGCACGATTCGGGTCGGGCAGCGGACTACCGGTGCCGAGCAGTGTGATCTTCATTTTCCCTCCGTGTGGCTGGAGGGAGTTTTACAGATCAGGCGCTGATGAGCAGACTGCGCAAGTCGGCGGGTGCGCTTGAGTTCGTGTCCGCGACCGTTTGCCCCGATTCACGGGATTTGGTCGCTTCGCCACACGTGCACATCAGGCTTCCGGAAGGAATGAACAACGGGGCGGAGGCGGCACCGTAGCTGCAATAAAGGTTCATGAGCATTGCCTCGTGCAATGCATTGCATCGCGCTGAATGTACGACGCGTGCCTTACGTGCGGTGGTCTTGTCTGACTTGGATTTTCCGAAGCGCCCGAACATGAGCGAAACGTACATCGCGTCACTGCTTGCGAACAGTGGGAAACCCGATCCTTCGGATCGTGTTCACCCGACCTTTACCGTCTTGTCAGCCGGCCGTGAACTCGCGGTAGGCGGCAAACGCGCGCGGTCCGTACACCGTTGCCGGGCCACCGTTCATGAGGATCGTGACCCCCACCAGTTCGGCGACTTCCTGATCGGTCGCCCCGGTGCGAGCGGCACCTTTTGCATGAGAGGCGATGCAACCATCGCATCGGGTTGTGATCGCGATTGCAAGCGCAACGAGTTCCTTGGTCTTGGCATCGAGGGCCCCGGCCTTGAAAGCGGCGGCGTGGAGTCCGCCGAAACCCTTGTAGACGTCGGGAATCAATTCGCGAAGGTCGCGCGTAATCGGGGCGAGGGCAGCCTGGACATCTTTGCCATAGGAATGAACGTGGTCATGGGTTTCGTCGTTCGACATGCCCTCAGTCAACCACAGCGCCGGGTTCCGTTCTAGGGTCGAATCGTGCTGGTGCTG
>CAYFLC010000189.1:2305-3090 GCA_964343885.1 uncultured Bifidobacterium sp. | reverse complement strand
GTGTTACGGGCGTACTGACCCTTGGTACCACGGCCGGCGGTCTTGCCGCCCTTGCCGCCGACACCACGTCCGACGCGCTTGCGACGCTTCGAGGATCCGGGTGCGGGTGCGAGTTCATCGACGCGCATGATCAGCTCTCCTTGACTTCGATGAGGTGCGGAACGCGCGCGATCATGCCGCGGATTTCCGGGCGGTCGGGCAACGTGTTGGTGTCGCCGATCTTGTTGAGACCGAGCGCACGCAGGGTGCCGCGCGACTTCGGCTTGTTGCCGATCTTCGAGCGCACGAGCGTGACGGTGAGAGTTTTGTCAGCCATGACTAGTGAGCGCCTCCCGACTTCTTGCGCTCGTTGTACGCGCGCAACATGCCTTTCGGAACGAAATCTTCGGCCGACAGTCCACGACGGGCGGCGACGACGTCGGGGCGCTGCAGCGACTGCAGACCCTGGATCGTTGCGCGTGCCACGTTGATGGCGTTCGCCGAGCCGAGCGACTTGGCGAGAACGTCGTGGATGCCTGCTTCTTCGAGGATGATGCGCGCAGCACCACCGGCGATGACTCCGGTACCGGGCGTAGCGGGCTTGAGAAGCACGCGACCCGCGCCGACCTGGCCGATGACCGGGTGCGTGATGGTCGACCCGGCGAGTGCAACCTCGAACAGGTTCTTCTTCGCCTCTTCGGTTCCCTTCTGGATCGCCAGCGGGACTTCCTTGGCCTTTCCGTAGCCGAGGCCGACCTTGCCGTTGCCGTCGCCGACAACCACGAGAGCGGTGAACGAGAAACGAC
>CAYFLC010000189.1:0-2170 GCA_964343885.1 uncultured Bifidobacterium sp. | reverse complement strand
AACCGCTGCGACGCGACCGTGGTAGAGGTATCCACCTCGGTCGTACACGACCTTGCTGATTCCGGCTGCCTTGGCGCGCTGCGCCACGGTCTGGCCAATCTTGGTTGCTGCAGCAACGGTGGAACCACTGTCCGAACCACGAAGGTCGGCTTCGGTGGTCGATGCCGACGCAACCGTGCGACCGGAATCGTCGTCGATCAGCTGCACGGTGATGTGCTTGTTGCTGCGGTGAACGGCAAGACGAGGACGCTCGGCCGTGCCGTGCACCTTCTTGCGAACGCGGCGGTGACGGCGCAGACGCGATTCGCGGCGCTGTTGTGCGAAAGATGCCATTGTTCGCTCTCCTTACTTCTTTCCTGCTTTGCCGGCCTTGCGGATGATGCGCTCGTTCAAGTAGCGAACGCCCTTGCCCTTGTACGGCTCGGGCTTGCGGATCGAGCGGATGTTCGCGGCAACCTGGCCAACGACTTCCTTGTCGATTCCCTTCACCACGACGCGCGTGGGCTGGGGAACTTCGAACGTGATTCCCTCGGGCGCATCGACCATGACGGGGTGCGAGAAGCCGAGCGACATGCGCAGCTTGTTCGGACCCTGTGCCTCGGCGCGGTAACCAACGCCGACGATGTCGAGTTCCTTTGCGAAACCGTCGGTGACACCCTGCACCATGTTGGCGACGAGTGTGCGCGTGAGACCGTGCAGAGCGCGGTTGTCGCGCTCGTCGTTCGGACGCTCGACCAGAAGAGTTGCCTCATCCTTGCGCACGATGATTTCACCCGGAATGACGCGCGAGAGCGTGCCCTTCGGGCCCTTCACCGTGATGGCGCCGTTGGCGATGTTGACATCGACTCCGGACGGAACGGCGATCGGAGACTTTCCAATGCGGGACATGTGATGTTTCCTCTCGTCACCAAACGAAGCAGAGAACTTCACCGCCGACCTTGCGCTTGCGCGCTTCACGGTCGGTCATGAGCCCCTGGCTGGTGGACAGAACTGCGACACCAAGGCCACCCTGAACGCGGGGAACCGAGGTGGCGTTGCGGTAAACGCGCAGACCGGGAGTCGACACGCGGGTGAGGCCCGAGATCGTGCGATGGCGGTCGGCTGAATACTTCAACGTGATGGTGAGCACTTCACCCGGGCCCTTCGTTGCGGGGGCAACCGAGTAGTCCTCGATGTAACCCTCGGCCTTGAGAACGGCTGCGAGTGCGCGCTTTTGCTTGGACGACGGCATCTTCACGTCATCGTGCATCGCCGTATTGGCGTTGCGGATGCGTGTGAGCATGTCGGCGATGGGGTCAGTCATCATGTTGCTACCTCACCAACTCGCCTTCGTAACGCCCGGAACTTCGCCTTGGTGCACCAGCTCGCGCAGGCACAGACGGCAGAGGCCGAACTTGCGGAACACTGCACGTGCGCGACCACAACGCTTGCAACGCGTGTACGCACGAACCTTGAACTTGGGCTTGGCGTTCGCCTTGTTGATCAAAGATTTCTTTGCCATTTTTCCTGTGCCCTCTTACTTCTTGCCCTTGGAGCCCGCACCGGGGCCACGACGACGGACGACCTTCTTCGGCTTGGCACCTGCGTCCTTGCCGCGCTTGAACGGAAAACCGAACGCATCGAGCAACGCCTTGCCGGCTTCGTCGGTGGTTGCGGTGGTGACGATGGTGATGTCCATTCCCTGCGGAGTATCAACCTTGTCGTATTCGATTTCGGGGAACATCGTCTGCTCAGACAGACCGAACGTGTAGTTGCCACGCCCGTCCCAGGACCACGCGGGAAGACCGCGGAAGTCGCGGATACGCGGGATCGCAACTGCGACGAGACGATCGAAGAATTCCCACATGCGATCGCCACGGAGCGTGACCTTGCAACCGATCGCCTGGTTCTCGCGGAGCTTGAACGACGCGATCGAGGTCTTCGACTTCGTGATGATCGGCTTCTGGCCGGTGATTGCCGTGAGATCGGCGACCGCGGCTTCGAGCAGTGACGGCTGCTGTGTGGCCTTGCCGACACCCATGTTGACGACGATCTTCTCGAGCTTTGGGATCTGCATGACGTTGGCGACACCGAGCTGCGCGCGGAGCGCTTCGCGGATTTCGGTTTCGTACTTCGTCTTGAGACGCGGTGCTGCTGTTGCCGTTGACATCAGATCTCCTCGCCGGTGGAC
>CAYFLC010000188.1:0-3102 GCA_964343885.1 uncultured Bifidobacterium sp. | reverse complement strand
CATCACGTAAGAATGCGGTTCCTTCTTTCTGGCGAATGAGCTGTGCGTTCTCGGGCACCTTGAGGGCAAGTCCGGTGAGAATCTTGATGAGCATGTCGAGACGACGATGCTGGATGTCCGCTTCGCGCAGTAAGTACGAACCTGGTGAAATTCCCTTCTCGCCAAGGACGATGTCGAGGTTGGGCCGGCGTTCGAGCACCTGGTTGTTTGCCCAAAACACCTCGGTAACCGGAAAGCTTCCCGCGCCACCGTTGACGGTGGCCCCACCACGGTGCTCTTCGAAATCAATCTGACCCGCCATGGTGATCGTGCGTCCCCCCGGGCGATCGAGAGTGGTCAGTTGAAATTCGGCTCCCTTGCCTTGGTAGTTGTTGAAGAACGCCGTGGCGAGCAACTGGATCTGGTCGGGGGTGATCTTCTTCTCGGTCGTCTTGCTTCCTCCGCAAGCCGTTGTGGCAAGCAAGAGCACCGCGACAGTTGTACGGGCGACTTTGCGTACCGTCATTTCTTGTTGGGCACCGTGATCGATGCGAGGTCGACCTTCGGCGGTGGACCCGCAGGAAGCGCGGGGGCCGTGTCGGGGTTCTTCATCGTGGGTTGCGGGCCGGGCTTGGGAACATCGCGGTAGTCGACACCTTTCGGTGCGGGCGGCCGTGCGTGCGTTGGCTCTGGAATGCCTTCGCCTGCGACAGGAGTGCACGGCAGCACCTTCTCAATGTCCTTCGGGTCGGACGTGTCGAACGTGTTGCCTTCGAAGCAGTTACCGAGAGCCTTGCCACCTTTCACACCATAGGAAAGGTCGACGGTGTTGCCGGTGGCGACGTTGCCGATGATCCGGTTGTTCTCGGGATTGTTCTCATTCAGTGGTGTCACTTCTATGCCCACGCCGTCGTGGCCGGTGACGAGATTCTTCGTGACAAGGTTCTTCGTTCCACCGCCGATCGCGATTCCCCCGCCGAAGTATCCGCGGGCGATCTCGGGCGATTGCGGATCATCGTTGTCGTGCACCCAGTTGCCGGCAACAACGGTGTCTTCCTGTGGTTGAAGAAGCTCGGCCTTCTGCGAGTTGGGGGTCATGCCGAGACGGTTGTTGCGGAATTCAGAGTTGATGACGTACACGCCGCCCGATGCGTTCGTGCCGAAATAACCGATCGCATTCTTCTCGGCGACGAGACTGGTGAGCACCGCATTGCACGGTTTGCACTGGCCGACGTAGAAGCCCGAGTCGGCGGAACCCGAGGAGTAGGAATGTTCGATCAAACCATCGCGTGAAGCGAATGCGTAAATGCCGTACAGCCCGTTGTTGTGCGCGGTTACGTACGACACGCGGTAGCCGACGAGAGTGTCTTTGCCTTCGCCGGGTGTCGAGCCTTCGGGACGGTCGTATCCGCCGTCGAAAATGATGCCGTTCTGGGTGAAGCCGGTGACAGTGAGGTTCTCGATGGCAACGCCGTCTGCAGAGACATCGAAACCGTTGATCTTCTTGAAGTGACCGTCGAGCACGACGGAGTTACGGTCTTCACCACGAATGACGAGATTCTTCGTTTCCACTTCGACCGATTCGTTGTAGGTGCCGGGAGCGATGAGGATGAGGTCTCCCGAGTGCGCCTTTTCGACGGCTTCCTGGATGGTCGGTTCATCGGTGGGCACATGAATCGTCGTGCCACCCGAGTCCGATGCACAGGCTGCGGGAGCAAGGATTGCGGCTGCCAGCGCCGCTGTGGCGATGATTCGTTGGACGGGGGTCACGTGGGAAATCTACGACGCGGCGGCTTGCGGAAAAGTTTTCCTTTTGCCTCAGCCAAAGGCTTCGGTCTTCTTCAGCAATTCCCACAGTTCGTCGCGATGACCCATGAGCCACTGGTTGCTCAGGTGGTAGTTGTCGCGGAACACAACGGTGCCGTCGATGGCCGGCAGACATGCCGAAACGAACGGGCAGGCGATGAGGTCGTAGTCGACATCATCGACCGCCGCACGGCGTTCGGCTTCACCTCTATATATGAGCTCCGTCGGAAATGGGTTGCGGTTGGGGGCGAAGGTGCAGTCCGCGACCGTCTTTGCGGTTCGCAGGCACTGCGTCGGGTCGAAGTTGGGAACCGGCAGGGGCTCGATGATGACGATTCTTGGCGCGATGGTCTGCAGCAGATCGAGCGTTTTCGCGGTCGCCGACTGCACGGTCTCGCCGGCCTCGGGGTCGTAGAACGCATCGGGCCGCGAACCGGGATCACGGGTGACGTTGACGAGAAGAACCACATCGGGCTTGAGCGCGGGCAGCATCGTGTCGTACCAATCGCGATGCGCGATTCGACAGTTGTCGATGAGACGCTGGTCATGGGCACCCCACATCAGCCCCCGCTGCCACGGGCAGCCCGATCGCGTCAGCGCCGACAGCGTGAAGTTCTGATCGCCTGCGATTTCGTACAGCGCCGGAATCAACATCTCGGCGTTGCTGTCACCGATGATGGTGACGCGCAGGTTGCCGCCTTTCTTGCGGTAACAAGCGTCGATGTCGTTGACGGTGCACGGCACAACAAGTTGGGGCGGCGGTTTGGTGAGTTCGAAGTCGAAATCATTCGGAGCTGGCGCACGCAATGCTGCCTTCAACGCCTCGGGCGCGTTCGACGACGCCGAGAACTTCTTCTCCCCCACGGCACGAGGAAGGTCCAGAAGCGGACGCACCGCCACAACGGCAACGACAACACTCGTGGCCAGTCCACCCACCACAACAGCCCGCGGAAACGACCCGAGGCGCTTGTTCGTGCGCACCGGTTGTTCGAGTACGGCATGACTGATCGCCGCGACCGCGGTGCCGCCGAATCCGCCGATCACAAGCGACGTCCACGTGCCGATATTCCACGTTGCACGCGCGAGCACGATCAACGGCCAGTGCCACAGATACGTGCCGTAGCTGATGCGACCGAGATAGGTGAACGGCTTCAGCTCGAACGTTCGCACGACGCGTGATTGTCGTGCGCCAATACGAAACAGCGCATCGACCCCACCGATCGCCGCCAATGCCGCGGCCGTGGCGACGATTCCGCGCGCCGAGGCCGAGACCCCACCGTCGATGACGCCCAAACCGACGAGTACCACCAATCCGAC
>CAYFLC010000187.1:0-3116 GCA_964343885.1 uncultured Bifidobacterium sp. | reverse complement strand
ACCGAAGTGGAGCTGAAGGAAAAGAAGCACCGCATCGAAGATGCAGTCAGCACCACCAAGGCAGCCATCGAAGAGGGCGTCGTGCCCGGTGGCGGCGTTGCGCTGCTCCGCGCACAGACTGCAGTTCTCGAGCGTGCAACCAAGCTCGTGGGCGACGAGGCAACCGGCGCGAAGATGGTCGCTCGTTCACTCGAGGGTCCGCTCAAGCAGATCGCAGAAAACGCAGGCCTTGAAGGTGGCGTCGTCGTCGAGAAGGTGAAGTCGCTGAAGGGCAACGAGGGTCTGAACGCCGCAACCGGCGAATACGAAGACCTCGTCAAGCTCGGTGTCATCGACGCAGCGAAGGTCACCCGTTCGGCGTTGCAGAACGCGGCATCAATCGCTGCCCTCTTCCTCACGACGGAATGTGTCATCGCCGACAAGCCCGAAGCAGCCGCACCGGCAATGCCGGGCGGAGGCATGGAGGACTTCTAGTCCTTCCGAAGAAGAACCCTCCGCTTCATCGTGATCGCTCTCGTCACCGCCGCGGTGTCATGCGATCTCGATGAGGATCTTCCGTTACTGGGTGCCGCGCTCGAAAGAGCCGGCACCCAGTTTCATATTCGGAACTGGCACGACAATGTCGACTGGTCGCAGTACGACGCTGTGTTTCTGCGCAGCCCGTGGGACTACCACCTGCGTCGCGACGAGTTTCTCGCGTGGATTCGCGCGGCATCGCGGGTGACACGCGTCGTGAATCCGCTCGAAATTGTCGAATGGAATAGCAACAAGCGGTATCTCGACGAATTGATCGCTGCAGGTATCGCTGTTGTGCCGACGCGGTTCATTGTCGGCGATACCGAGGTCGACGACGTTCTTGGCGAACTTGGCAACGACGTCGTGGTGAAGCCCAGCATCTCGGCGGGGTCGCACGACACGTTGCGGTATCGCGATGCAGCGGAAACCATCAACGACGTGCGCACGCACATTCAAAGAATTGTCGACAACGGCAGCGCTGCGATGATCCAGCCATACCAAAGCGGAATCGACAACGCGGGTGAAACTGGGATGGTGTGGTTGAACGGCGAATTGAGTCATTCGTTCCGCAAGGGTGCGATTCTGCGTGACGAACCCGACATGGGGAACGGTCTCTACGCAGCCGAAGACATCGCCGGGCGAATCGCGACGTCTTTCGAGCTGGAACTTGGCGCGCGGATCATGCGGTTTCTCATTGACAAGTTCGGGAACCCTCCCGTGTACGCGCGAATCGATGTGATTCCGCAGGCTGGGGGAGAGCCGCAGTTGATGGAACTCGAGCTTGTCGAGCCGTCGTTCTTCCTTGCCTACGCCGATGGTGCGGCTGATCGTGTGGCTGCCCTGTTCGCCAATGCAGCCCGCTGAATCACACGGCTAGCGTGTGGGCATGAGTGAACCGATGTCCCCCTCCGTCGGCATGGGTGTTTTGCACCTGTTCTGCAAGCCCACGCCTGCCTTCGATCGTCAGGCGACTGTCAATGCAGTGAAAGAAGCCGAAGCGGCCGGCCTGACCGTCATCACGGTGTCGATGCTCGGGCACAAGGCCGATGCGTGTTTCATGGCGCTGGCCAACGACATGCGCGCCCTTCGCCAGTTCCAAACCACGGTGCAGAACGCCGGTCTCGACGTAATTGACAGTTACGTGTCACTCACCGAGGTCAGCGAATATGCGGTGGGCGTTCCGCAGGAAATGTTGAACGCACGCCTGTACCCGAACCTTCCGGTCCCCGGCAAGAACGCATTCTGCTTCTACCCGATGTCGAAGCGACGCAACGTTGGCGCCAACTGGTTCACACTTCCGTACGAAGAGCGCCTCCGTCAGATGCAAGAGCACGGTCACAGCGGCCGCAAATTCGGTGCGAAGGTCACGCAACTGGTCACCGGCTCGACCGGCCTCGATGATTACGAGTGGGGCGTCACGTTGTTTGCCGTGAACCCCGACGACCTGAAGGAAGTCGTGTACACGATGCGCTTCGATCAGGCATCCGCCGAGTTCGCCGAGTTCGGTCCGTTCTACGTCGGCATGTTGACGCCGGTCGATGAACTCGTCGACACGATCTGATTCGTCACGGAGTACATCGATGAAAACCGACCTGGCCTATCTTCGCGACGCTTTCGTTCGTGAGTTCGATGCGACGGTAATTGCGGTCGATGAAGCTGATGGTGTGATGCGGGTTGCCCTCGAGGCAACGCACTTCTATCCCACGGGTGGTGGACAGCCACATGACACCGGAACGTTGGGCTTGGCGCACGTGTCGGATGTGCGCAAGGACGGCGATCTTGTGTGGCACACGTTGCAAGGACCAGCCCCCAAGGTCGGTGAAGTTGTTCGCGGCACCGTCGATTGGGATCGTCGACACAAGCTCATGCGCACGCACACCGCAATGCACATTCTCTGCGGAGTCATTTGGAACGAATGGCAGGTTCCCGTCACCGGCGGCAACATGGAACCCCTGTCGGCGCGAATGGATTTCGAATTCGACCCACTTCCCGAAGGTTTCGCGCAACGTGTAGAAGACTTGGTGAACGAGGCCATCGCGCGTGACTATCCGATCGAAGTGAGTTTTCTTCCCCGCGACACGGCCGTGATGGACGAAGACCTCATTCGAACGAAGGTGTCGTTGATTCCCGAAACGGTGAAAGAGATCCGCGTGGTCGACATCGTCGGCCTCGACAAGCAGGCCGACGGTGGGACACACGTTCGATCAACGAAAGATGTCGGAGTTTTCCGCGTCACAAAACTGGAAAATAAGGGCAAGGGCAACAAGCGCGTCAGGGTCGAAATCGCCGACTAAATTGCTCTTCAATGAAGAAGAGACTGGCCGCGGTTATCGGTTCCGCACTATTGGTGCTCGTGCCGAGTGCCGTCGTCCTTGCTTCGTACACGTGGGAGCCGAGCGGTTCAGTCGATCAGGGCTGGCGCGCGATCGCCGTTGCCGATGATGGCAGCGTGGTTTATTCGTCGAAATACGACGGTGTTGCGCCTTACGAAGCTCATATCTGGAAATCGACAAACGGTGGGGCGGCGTGGACCGAGCTCATGTCGTCGCCCGACAAGGAAATTTGGAAGCGAATCGTCACGTCTGCCGACGGCACGAAAC
>CAYFLC010000186.1:0-3119 GCA_964343885.1 uncultured Bifidobacterium sp. | reverse complement strand
GTTCAAGGGTCTTCGCTGATTGAGGGATGGGGTGTTCGGCGAAGAACGCTTGAACGTCAGCCATCAGTTCGGGCGTGTTCAGGCTTTGGGCGGGCTGGGCCATGCGGATGATCGAGTTGATGGGGAAGCGCTCGTTGGCCTCGGCCCAGCGTTGGCGAACGATGCGCCAAGCGACGGGGCCGAACTCGCGGTTCGAGACGCAGCGGCCGAGGAGGAAAGGGGCATTCTGTGTTTTCACGTCGCTGGAGAATGCGAAGGCGCATGCTCGCTCGATGAGGTCGGCCGACTGGAAGTCGCCGAGCGCGTAGAGCGCACGGATCTGTTCCTGCGGTGAATCTGCCGTCTTGAACTTCTCGATGAACATGTTGAACTCGGCTTCGCCACCGGTTGATGCGACAACGGTGGTTGCGGCGGCGACGACTTCGGGGTGCACGTCTTGTCCTGCCTCTGCAGCGGCGAAGAAGGTGCGTGCGGTTTGCTGCGCGTCGGGGTCGCCTGCATCGCAGGCGAGGAGAACGATGAGGAGGCCGCGCAGCTTGCTGCGAAGGTCGTCTTCGTTGGGTGCGGGCTGCCAGCCAATTTCTGCGAGTGCGGGTGAGGCGAGTTGCGCAATTCGGCGTTGCAGCAGGTGCTGCTGGTGGCCGGGGAGAAGACGTTCGCAACCACGCAGGCCAATGGCGATGGCTTGCCACACGGCTAGTTCGCGCTCGCCCGAGAAGCCAGTGAGGAAGTCGAGGAACTGCGGTGCGCTGAGGCGATTGGCGACGACTGCGTTCCACGCATCATCGACAAGGTTGTAGCGCTCGATGGTTGACATCGCGGCGATGGTGCGCGCATCGAGACGGTTGCGCAGTGTCGGTGAGTATGCGACGCGGTAGAAGCCGTGGCCGCCGGCATTGACGACGACGGGTGCATTCGGGTCGGCGAGGGTGACGCGAACGGCGGGCTGGTCGAGCAGCACTTTGGTTTCGCTGTTGCCGTTGCGCAGGTGAACGGGAACCAGCCACACGGTGGGGTCGGTGTTTTCGTCGAACGCGAAGCGGTTCTGGTGCAGGACGAGCGCATTGCCTTCGATATCGGCGCTGATCAGCGGATAACCCGGTTGCCAGATCCACGAATCCATCAGCGCGCGGACCGGCACGTTGCCGCGGCCGTCGCTGTTGACGGTTTCCTCGATGGCGTCCCACAAGTCGGAAGTTTCGGTGTTTCCGTACGAGTGCTTCTTCAGGTAGTGGCTGACGCCTGCGCGGAAGCGATCGGCGCCAAGGAACATTTCGAGCATGCGCAACAACGAGCCACCCTTTTCGTAGGTGAGCACGTCGAACATGCCTTCGCAGTCTTCGGGCGAGTTGACGGGGAACTCGACGGGGCGCGTGCTGTGCAATGAATCGACATCGAAGGCGGCTGAGCGGTCGAGGCCGAACGCGGTCCAGCGCTTCCACTGCGGTGCGAACGCGTCGCACGCGGCGACTTCCATGAAGGTGGCGAACGCTTCGTTCAGCCAGATGCCGTTCCACCACTTCATGGTGACGAGGTCGCCGAACCACATGTGCGCGTTCTCGTGCGACACCACGTCGGCGACGAGTTGCTGTTCGGTTTGTGTTGCCTTCGCGGGATCGACGAGGAGAAGGACTTCGCGATATGTGATGAGGCCGAGGTTCTCCATTGCGCCGGCGGCGAAGTCGGGCAAGGCGACAAGGTCGACCTTTTGGCCCGGGTACTTGATGCCGTAGTAGTCCTCGAACCACTTCAGAGAAAACGCGCCGACGCGCAGGCCGAAGTCGGCGAGGTGTGCCTTGCCGGGTACGTGCACGAGGCGCATGGGTGTGCCGTTCACATCGACGGGCGCGGTGGCTTCGAGCTTGCCGACGATGAACGCGACGAGGTAGGTCGACATCGGCATGGTGTCGGCGAAGCGCACAGCGCTGCGGTGAGAGTCGACCGCGTTGCGTGACACCTCGGGGCCGTTCGACAGAGCCATGAGGTCGTTATTGACGACGAGCGAGACGCCGAACACAGCCTTGAAGTCGGGTTCGTCCCAGCAGGGGAACGCTTTGCGGCAGTCGGTCGATTGCATCTGCGTGGTCGCGATGACCTGTTCGACACCGGCTTCGTCGACGTATGTCGAACGGTAGAAACCGCGGAGCTTGTCGTTCAGCGTGCCGGTGAAGCTGATGCTGAGAAGTGCGGTGCCGGGCTGCAAGGTGTGCGGAGCTGTGATGACGAGACGTTCGGTTTTGTCGTGCAGCGTGAATTCGGCGGTGGCGCCGTCGACACGAACTGAGTTGATGGCGAGTTCGTTGGCGTTGAGCACGATCACGTTGCCGGCTTCGTGCACATTCAGGGTGATCACCACTTCGCCCGTGAACGAGGCACCGGCAAGGTTGGGCGACAGCTCGAGGTCGTAGCGCGCGGGCGTGATGTGGCGGGGGAGACGGTAGGGGTTGGCCAAATGGGCTGCTGCGTCGGTGTGCACGGCTTGACGTTAGTTCTGGGTCAGGCGGGTCGCACTACGGTTGTCGCCGTGTCAACGCCTTCCTTTTCCCCCAGAGACCTGCGTCACGACGACGGTGTGAGCTTCGACGTTCTCGCCGTCGGAAACGCCTTGGTCGACGTCATTGCTTCGCGTGACGACGCATTCGTTGCCTCGATGCAGATGGAGAAGGGCGCGATGAGCCTGATCGACGCCGATCGGGCTTTGCAGATTTACGGTGCGCTCGACGGAGCCGTCCAGATGAGCGGCGGTTCGGCGGCCTACACGTTGGCCGGTTTTTCGAGCTTTGGTGGTCGTGCGGCGTTCATCGGCAAGGTGGCCGACGATGGTTTGGGCGACGTGTTCGGCCACGACTTGAATGCGATCGGCGTGAAGTTCGTCCGTCCCTTCGGTGGAGATTCGCTTCCGACGGGTCGTTGCATGATCGTGGTGACCCCCGATGCGCAGCGCACGATGAACACGTTCCTCGGCGTGTCGAGCTTGTTGTTGCCCAGTGACATCGACGAGGCTGCCGTGAAGTCGGCCGCCGTGGTGTATCTCGAGGGTTACCTGTTCGACCGCGACGAGGCGAAGCACGCGTTCCGCATTGCCGCGGGTCATGCGCACGCCGCCGGACGCCAGGTTG
>CAYFLC010000185.1:0-3129 GCA_964343885.1 uncultured Bifidobacterium sp. | reverse complement strand
GAATGATGTCGGCTGATCAGAAAACGAAGCGGCAGGGGATTCTGTGGATCCTCGTGTCGGCGCTTGCGTATTCGGTATTCACGGTGATGGCGAAGAAGGTGTTGCGTGAGATCAAACCCACCGACGTGGTGTTCTGGCGCTTCGCGGTAGCGACGCCGATTACATGGTTGATCGTTGTCGGTCGGGCGCGGCGCGGTGTCGGGCCGAACCCGCTGCACGTCGAGTGGCATCCGCGCTTCGCGATGGGTTTGTTGTTCGGTCTTCTCGCATGGTTCGCATTCATCGGTGTCGACAAATTGCCGGGCGACCTGTACGTCATCATCATCTACACGTACCCCGCGATGGTTGCGGTGGGTGCGTGGTTCTTGGGTCGTCCCACGTCGCGCCAGTTGTGGACGGCAATTGCGATCACGATGATCGGTATCGGCCTGACGGTTCCCGAAATCTTCGATGGCACAAAGGGTGCAGCGCCGATGGGATTCGCTTTGACCATCGCGAACGCTGCTTTGTATGCGGGTTACATCCTGTACAGCGAACGCATCGTGAACGACACGAAGGGTCACCATCTCGCCGGCGACAGCTTCGTCGCGGCCGCGTGGGGAATGGCGGGCTCTCTCGTAGTTGCGGTGGTGATCGTCGCGCTTTCGGGTGGAGTGTCCGCGCCGCACAGTGCACTGGCGATCGTCTGCATGCTCGGGCTCGCTGTGATCAGTACCGTTGTGTCACAAACGGCGTTTTTTCTCGGCGTCACCCGCCTCGGCCCGGCGCAAGCGGCACTCGTTGCAGCGAGTGAGCCCGTCATGGCACTCACGTGGTTGGCAGTATTTCTCGGTGAGTCGTTGCGTCCGATTCAGTTCGTCGGTGCGGGCTTGGTGATCATCGGAGTGGTGTGGTCGCAACGGGCGCAAAGCGGCCGATCCGTGGTCGTGTCATCTGCGAACAACCAAACGCAGCAAGCAGACACGCCACGCCCGCAACATTGAACGCGATCGAATAACTGCCCGTCGCGTCGCGAATGATGCCGGCTCCCCATGCTGCGATGGCGGCACCCACTTGATGACCCGCAAACACCCAGCCATACACCAACGGTCCGCGTTGTACGCCGAAGCGCTGCACACACAGGGCGACAGTTGGCGGAACCGTTGCCACCCAGTCGAGGCCGTACAGCATCATGAAGCCGACGAGCCCGAAGCCACCGCGTGAAAGTGCGGGTTCGAGCAGCAAGAGGCTGACACCGCGGAATGCGTAATAGAAGAGGAGTAGGCGGGCGGGGTCGAAGCGGTCGGTGAGGGCTCCCGAGCCGATGGTGCCGATCACGTCGAAACCGCCGATCAGTGCCAGGTAACCGGCCGCGGTCGCGGCTGTGAACGCGTGGTCGTGTGCCGCCGACAAGAAGTGGGTTTGGATCAAGCCGTTGGTGGAGAGGCCGCACACCATGAACGAGCCCCACAACAACCAGAAGATCTGGTCGCGACGCGCATCGTTCAGGGTTTCGAATGCGGCTCGAATGGGGTGTTGCAGTGGAGCAGGTGCGACGTAGTCGTCGCTTGCCCCATAGGGAAGCTGGCCGATGTCGGCAGGTGAGTTCCGAAGGAATACGAAAACGATCGGAATCACCGCTGCACTGCACACGGCGATGACGACGCCGACCGTGCGCCAGCCGTGGTTGTCGGCCAGTCGGGTGAGCACGGGGAGAAAAACCAACTGTCCACTGGCGCTTGCTGCCGTGAGCGCACCGGTGATCAAGCCACGTCGTGCGACGAACCACCGTGATGCGACCGTCGATGCGAAGACGGTGGCCATGCAGCCCGAGCCGATACCAACGACAACCCCCCACAAGAGGTAGAGATGCCAGGGCGCATTCATGCGTGTCGTCGCAAGAGCACCGAGCGAAATGGTGGCGAGAGCAGTCATCGTGACGCGTCGCAGACCGAACCGAAGTTGAAGGGCCGCGGCAAAGGGCCCCATCAGGCCGAAGAGCAACACGTTGATGCTGACGGCAAACCCGACTGTTGATCGATTCCACCCGAACTCATTGCGCAGTGGGTCGATGAGAACGCCCGGCGTGCTGCGAAAACCGGCCGCGCCGACCAATGTGATGAAGGCAGCGACGAAAATGACCCACGCGTAATGGAATCGGCGGGTTTTCACTTGGACAGTCTAGGGAGGCAACAAACTAAGGTTCCTTGTGAATAAAGGGGGAAACATGACCGGTCCGGGAATGCATTCGGGAATCGCAACAGACGACGCGATGAACCTCGCGATGTCGGAAAAGGCGATTCCGCTGTACGAAGCGGTGAAGCAGTTCATCAAGAACGAGGTCGAGCCGATCACCGAGGAGTACTACGCACTCGGCGACGGTCGTGCGAACCGCTGGTCGTACGCACCCGGACAACTTGAGCTTCTCGAGTCGGTGAAAGACAAGGCCAAGGCGAACGGCCTGTGGAACTTCTTTCTTCCCAACGCCGAAACCGGTGAAGGTCTTTCGAACCTCGACTACGCGTACATCGCCATGGAGTTGGGCAAGAACCCACTCGCCTCGGAATGCCTGAACTGTTCGGCTCCCGACACCGGCAACATGGAAGTGATCGAGCGTGTCGGCACGCCCGCGCAGAAGAAGCAGTGGCTCGAGCCGTTGTTGCGCGGCGAAATTCGTTCGGCATACGCGATGACCGAGCCCGACATCGCTTCATCCGATGCGAAGAACATCGCGTGCCGCGCGGTGCTCGATGGCGACGAGTGGGTCATCAACGGCGAGAAGTTCTACATCTCCGGTGCGGGCGACCCGCGCTGCAAGATCATGATTGTGATGGTGCTCACCAGTCCCGACGGTCCACCGTCACGCAAGCACTCACAGATTCTCGTTCCCATGGACACGCCCGGTGTCGAGATTCTCGGCGCGATGCACGTGTTCGGCGAAGACGACGCACCGCACGGTCATATGCACTTGCGCTTCAACGACGTGCGTGTTCCTGCCTCGAACATGTTGCTGGGCGAAGGACGCGGTTTCGAGATCTCGCAGGTCCGCCTCGGACCAGGTCGTATCCACCACTGCATGCGTTCCATTGGTGCGGCCGAGCGTGCGCTTGAACTGATGGTGCGCCGCGGCCTGCATCGCGAGGCCTTCGG
>CAYFLC010000184.1:0-3142 GCA_964343885.1 uncultured Bifidobacterium sp. | reverse complement strand
CAGCCTGCAAGGCGCAGAACCTGTGGCCCTTCACGCACTTCAACCGCATGCACGTGGTGCCGCCACTGGTGATCACCGACCAAGAAATGCGCGACGGTCTGGCGATCATCGACGAGGCCTTGAACGTGGCCGACGGTTATTACACCGGCAAGTAGAAATTTTCGTACAAAGAAAAGAGCCCGGGCCGATTGGCCCGGGCTCTTTCACTTCATCTGATCAGTGTGATCAGTTGCCACCTTCATTGAGGGTGACGGTGAGTGGCGCGAAGCTCGAGCCCTTCGTGTCGACGCCATCCTTCTCGAGGAGCGCGAGCGCCTCGTTCACGATGTCGTTGGTGTAGGCGCCTGCATCAGGAGCCTTGGTGAGCACGGTCTTGCCTTCGAGGTTCTTCGCCTCTTGTGCAATCTTCGCGGTGCGGTCCCAGGCAGCCGAGTCGATGACGCCAACGCCGCCGGCCGCCGGCCAGATGAGCTTGTTGACTTCGTTCATCTGCCACAGCTGGTGGCTGGATCCGAGCTTCGAACCCTTGGCGACGACGATGTCGCGGCAGGATTCGGCGTTGTCGCGGCAGTATGCCCAGCCCTTCAGCGAAGCGGCAACGAACTTGACGGCGGTCGCCTTGTAGGCGGCGTCGCTCGCAAGCTTGTCTCCGTTTGCCCAGATGGCATCCTGCAACATGCCCACACCCTCGGTCTCGTACGAAACGACGTTGAGATCGTCAGCCGTGTAGAGGTTGCCGGTGTCGGGGTTCTTCGCCTCGAGGACCTGTGCGTACTCGTTGTAGGTCATTGCTTCCGCCGCGTCGATGTCGCCGGCAAGAAGTGCCGACATGTCGAACTGCTGCTGAACAAGGGTGACGTCCTTGGCCGGGTCGAGACCCGCCTTGGTGAGTCCTGCGAAGATTTCGAACTCGTTGCCGAAGCCCCAGTTACCAATCTTCTTGCCCTTGAAGTCTGCTGCCGACGTAATGGCCTTGTCCTTGAACGAGACCTGCAAAGTGCCCGAGCGCTGGAAGACCTGTGCGATGTCGACGATGTTCGCCCCTGCCTCGCGGCTGGCGAGCGCCTTCGGCACCCACGACAGTGCGAAGTCGACCGCACCGTCAGCAAGCTGCTGCTGCGGAACGATGTCGACGCCGCCCTCGACGATTTGCACGTCGAGGCACTGGTCCTTGTAGAAGCCCTGGTCCTGAGCCGCGAAATAGCCGGCGAACTGAGCCTGAATGAACCACTGCAACTGCAGCTTGACCTTGGTCGGTTCGGTGCAGGTGGCGGCCGCCGTGGTGTCGGCAGTGGCAGTGGTGTCTGCCGTCGCCGTCGTGTCCGCGGTGGTTGCGTCGGATGCAGTGTCCTTGTCCTTGCTACCGCACGCTGCGGCAACGAAGGACAGAGCTACTGCACCGACCGCCAGTTTCTTAACCAAACGGTTATTCATGTGTGCTGTATTCCTCCCCGCGGGTTTCCCCCGCTGTTGTGTTGTCCGAGTCGATCATTGTGATCGTCCCGAAGTTCGTTTTGCGCCGCCGGGTGTAGCGACACTCTCCACGATGATGGAGACCAGGTAGAACGCCAGGCCAAGGAGGCATGCACCGAGCACGTAGGCCCAGGCGGCGGCGTTCTTCGAATTTGCGATGTTGCTCGTGATGCGGCTGCCGAGGCCGTTTTGCGATCCGCCGAAATACTCGGAAACGAATGCTGTGATGACGGCAGCCGGTGCCGAGATCTTCAGAGCAGTGAAAAGATAGGGGATGGCGTTCGGGACGCGCACCTTGCGCAGGATCGCCGAATCGGTGGCGGCATACGACCTCATCAACTCAACCTGCGTCGCGCTGACCTGAGTGAGGCCCTTTGCGACGTTCACGAGGACGATGAAATAGACGACCAACGTGACCATCAACCGACGGGGAATTTCACTCGTGATGCTGTACATGTTGTTCAGCACCGCAACGAGAACGAAGATCGGAACGGCGTTCAAGGCAATGGCCAGTGGCGTAACGATTTCACCGAGCATCTTGTAGCGACTGAGGAGAAAACTCATCGCGATGCCCAGAACGGTTCCCGCCAGAAGTCCGACGAACGCGTTGGTTCCCGATACGCGAGTGGCTTCCCAGATGAGGCTCTTGTTGTTCGTGAACTGCTGCCAGATCTTCGATGGCGCCGAAAGGAAGTACGGCTTCAGGTGGAAGATCTTGACGGCGGCCTCCCACCACGCGATGAAAGCTACGCCGAACACGATTGGTGGCAGCGCTGCGCGAAGGCGGGGGTTCATCACCGGTCGTCCATTCCTGCACCGTGCAGACCGTGGCCGCCACCGGCGCGCAATGCCTCGCGTACAGCAGTGATCGCAGTGAAGAATTCAGGGCGCTCACGGGTGGTTTCGTTGCGTTGACCATCGAGCGCAACCGGTACGACCGTCGTGATTCTGCCCGGGCGCGGAGACATGACCACAACGCGATTGGATAGATACACGGCTTCGGGTATGGAGTGCGTGACAAAAACGACCGTTGTTCCGGTTGATGCACAAATGCTCAGTAGCTCGGCCTGCATGTGTTCGCGGGTCATTTCGTCGAGTGCACCGAACGGTTCGTCCATCAACAAGAGCGGAGGGTGGGCCGCCAACGCGCGGGCGATGGCGACGCGCTGCTGCATACCGCCCGACAACTGCCACGGATAGTGGCCGGCGAACTCGGGAAGCTTGACGAGGTCGAGCATTTCGGTTGCCCGAGCCTCGCGCTTCGGCTTGTCCCAGCCCTTCAGCTCGAGGGGAAGTTCGATGTTCTTTGCGACCGTTCGCCAATCGAAGAGACCGGCTTGTTGGAAGGCCATGCCGTAGTCCTGGTCGAGTCGTGCCTGTTTTGGCGATTTACCGGCAACCGAAATTTCGCCCGATGTCGGCTCGAGGAGGTTCGCGATGAGTCGCAGGAGCGTCGATTTGCCGCATCCCGACGGACCAATGAGCGAAACGAATTCTCCTTGTTCGATGTTCAGCGACACGTCAACGAGCGCATCGACCTGATTGGCCTTGCCCTTGTTGAAGATCTTGTTGAGGTTGCTGACGCTGACTGTTGACATCTGTCGGTCTTCCTACGCGGTTTCTTTCGGGCGGTTACGCATGAGATACAGATCGAATGCGGCAATGAAGC
>CAYFLC010000183.1:0-3147 GCA_964343885.1 uncultured Bifidobacterium sp. | reverse complement strand
GAACAGAAGCGAGCGCTGAAGCGCATGGGTGCCCTGAACGAACAGGGCGCTCCGGTTCGCGATGCCCGTGGACCGCAGCGCAAGTCAGCGAACGAGCCGAAGGTTGGACCCGCGACCTACATCAAAGAGGTCCGCGAGGAAATGCGCAAGGTCGCATGGCCGACGTGGCCCGAGGTTCGCCGTTACTCACTCGTCGTTCTCGGAACCGTCGTTGTTTTCACCGCGGTCGTTGGTGGCCTCGATGCGGCATTCGGTTTCTTCTCGAACTGGCTCTACAAGGACTGATCAGGCCATGAGCGACAACTTCCTTCTCAACATGGGCTCAGGTTCGTCGACCGACGAAACGGTCGTCGATGAAACCGAAACACCCGACGCCTCGTTCGACCTCACCACCACCGACGACATCGTCGATGAGGGTGACGAAGAAGAAGAGGTTGAATCACCGTTCGCACGCCCCGGCCAGTGGTACGTCGTGCACACGCAGTCGGGATACGAAAAGAAGGTTCAACTGAACCTCAACACCCGTATCCAGTCGATGAACATGGACGACCGCATCTACGAAGTCGTGATTCCCATGGAAGACGCGGTCGAATTCAAGAAGGGCCAGAAGCAGGTCGTCCAGCGCAAGGTGTTCCCGGGTTATCTCTTGGTGCGTTGCGAAATGAACGACGAGTCATGGTTCTGCATCCGCAACACCCCGGGAGTCACCGGCTTCGTCGGCCAGAGCCACAAGGGTCAGAAGCCAACGCCGTTGTCGCGTCGCGAGGTCGAGACCTTCCTCTCCGCCAAGGGCGATGGCAAGGCGGCCCCGAAGCGCAAGGCCCCGAAGCTCGAATACGAAGTTGGCGAGAGCGTTCGCGTGAAGGAAGGCCCGTTCGCCGACTTCACCGGAACGATCGACGACATCAACGTCGATCACATGAAGTTGAAGGTCCTTGTCAACATTTTCGGCCGCGAGACCATCGTCGAGATGGACTTCAGCCAGGTTGCAAAGCTCTGATCAGTCGATAGAAAGCCGTAAGGAACAGTCATGGCAAAGAAGAAGCTCGCAGCGATCGTCAAGATCCAAATCCCGGCCGGCAAGGCCACACCCGCGCCGCCGGTCGGTACCGCACTCGGACCCCACGGCATCGCCATCATGGACTTCGTCAAGCAGTACAACGCTGCAACCGAAGCACAGGCCGGAACCATCATCCCGGTCGAAATCAGCATCTTCGAAGATCGTTCGTTCACCTTCATCCTGAAGACCCCGCCGACGCCGGTTCTCCTGCGTCAGAAGGCCGGTCTCGAAAAAGCATCGTCGACACCCGGCAAGGCAGTGGCCGGATCGGTCACCGAGGCCGACGTTGAAGAAGTCGCCAAGATCAAGATGCCCGACCTCAACGCCTACGACCTCGAGGCAGCAAAACAGCAGGTGCGCGGCACCGCGCGCTCGATGGGCCTGAAGATCGTCTGATCAACTAATTCGAATACGGCCGACCGGGAGGACCTCGCCCGGCGAGTGCCGCCACATGAGGGAGATGTTCACCGAGTGAAACCCGGTGACAAGCGAAAGGAATAACATGGCACTGACAGCCAACTCCGGCAAGAAGTACAAGGCAGCCGTCGGCGCATACGACCGCGAGGCTCTGTACTCGCCACTCGAAGCAGCCGAGATCGTGAAGAAGATCGCGACGGCAAAGTTCGACGAAAGCGTCGAAGTCGCCGTTCGACTTGGCGTCGATCCCCGCAAGGCCGACCAGATGATTCGCGGAACCGTTGCGCTTCCGTCAGGTACGGGCAAGACCGTGCGCATCGCAGTGTTCGCCCAGGGCGAAGCCGCTCAGGCTGCACGCGAAGCCGGAGCCGACCTTGTTGGTGCCGACGATCTCGCAGCGGAAATCGAAAAGGGCAACATGGACTTCGATCTCGCAATTGCCACGCCCGACCTCATGCCCCTGGTCGGTCGTCTGGGTCGCGTGCTTGGTCCGCGTGGCCTCATGCCGAACCCCAAGACCGGCACCGTCACCCAAGACGTGGCTCGCGCCGTCGGCGAATTCAAGGGCGGCAAGGTCGAATACCGCACCGACCGCTACGGCAACGTCCACGTGCCCATCGGCAAGGCCAGCTTCTCGGCTGCCGATCTGGCGAACAACCTCAGCGCGGTTCTCGACGAAATCCAGCGCGCCAAACCAGCCGCTTCGAAGGGCAAGTACCTGCGCAAGGTCAGCATCGCCTCCACGATGAGCCCCGGGGTGAAGATCGACACCAACCGCCTGAAGCCCGAGGCGCCCTGATCGTCGTTTGAACGTTGCCGCTCGGGCAGTAGCGTTCTCTTTCTACATAAACCATTCGGTTCTCTCGCCGAAGACCTCTGGCCCGCGTCGGTTCGCCGATTCGGATAATGGATTTGCCACCAGATGAGGCGGACACTGAGATGGCCCTTCGTATGCGTTCCACTCGGAACGTCGTCGCGGGTCGTTGCAGCGTTCGCGCAAGCGAGCGCTCCGACCAAGCGAATACGAAGGAGGTGACATGACTACTACAAGCGTCCGTGAGGAAAAGGCGGCGGTGATCGCCGAGGTACGCGGCAAGTTGGAGGCATCCGATGCCGCCATCGTGACCGAGTACCGCGGAATGTCCGTTGCAGCCCTCGCACAGTTGCGTCGTGAACTGCGCAACGCCGGTGCCGAGTACAAGGTTTACAAGAACACACTTGCTCGTTTTGCCGTGCGTGAAGCGGGTCTCGAGGGCCTCGAGGAATTCCTCGTCGGCCCCACCGCCATCGCCTTCATCAAGGGTGATGCGGCAGCTGCTGCAAAGGCTCTGCGTGAACAGGCGAAGGGCAACCCGCTCCTCGTCGTCAAAGGTGGCGTCGTTGGCTCAACAACCATGAGCAAGCGCGACCTCGACGTTCTCGCCGATCTGCCGTCGCGCGAAGTGCTTCTCGCACAGTTCGCCGGCGCACTCCAGGCTCCGCTCGTCAAGACCGCCGGTCTGTTGCAGGCACTGCCGCGCAACATGGCGTACGGCCTGAAGGCACTCATCGATCAACAAGCTGCGTAAGCAGTTTGCGTTCAGCAATTCATTCACTTCAAGAACTCACAACACATCTCACAAAGGAGAAAGAGCAATGGCTCTCAGCAAGGAAGAAATCCTCGACGGCAT
>CAYFLC010000182.1:0-3180 GCA_964343885.1 uncultured Bifidobacterium sp. | reverse complement strand
ACGAGGGCGATGAGAGCCGGTCGAACCAGCTTTTTGAGTTGACCGTTCATGCGGGCTCCTTGTCAGGCATTAGGAACGGAGGTAGACGGTCTCGTCCGAGGTGACGTTCGCGAAACTGCACGAGGCGCTGTACGAGCCACCACTCTGCGAGGCGGCAACCCAACTGCCGCCAGTTCCGCAACGCACGCTGAACGTCGCTGCGGCCCCGGTCATGTTGAACGTGACAGGAACAGTGACGTCTCCGCCCGATGCCGCATCGGTGCCACCACCGAGAATCGATTCACCCGCGGTTTCGAGACATGCGACGTCCTTGCAAACCTGCGCACTCGCCAGTTGGCCCGCACCGCCGGAAAGTTTGGCGGTGAAGCCACTCGACACGGGATCGCTGATTCCTGCGCTCCAGTTGTCGAGGTTGAACGCGACGGTCACATTCTTACGCGTGGACGCGTTCTGTGCTGTCGTTGTCTGTGTCTTCACCGTGGTTTGTGGGGCGACTGTGGTGCTTGTTTGTTTCTTCACCGTTGTCGCGGTTCCCGCCGGTGACGTTGTCGTCGGACCGGACGTCGTTGTTTCACCGGTAACGGTGGTCGTGGTCGTTGCGGTGGCTGCAGTGCCGATCGCGCGACTGTCAGCCGAAGGAAGTCCGGCCTTGACCGCGGGGTCTTTCAGTTCAGCGGGCGGCTCTTGGTACACGGTCGTATTGGCAAGGCGTCCGGCTTCGGTTGTTGTCGCCGCGGTGCCGTCAACATTGACGACCTTGCGATCGACCTGGTCGGGAGCAGATTGCGTAACAACTTCGTAGTTCGTCGTTGCATCGACACCGTCGCGTCCGGGCGTACGCACATCGACGGCAGTCGCGGTGTCGTTTGCGGTCGCGGTGACGGGAGTTCCATCGGCGCCATTGACGGTGACGGTGACTTGCGCGCCATCGGTGGTCACACTGTTGTTCGCACCGTTCGAGGTTCCGACGAAGTTGCCATCGGCGAGAGTGATAACAGCTGCCGGGTCATTCGTTGAAACACTGTCCGGGGCAACTTCAACTGGAGCCTTTGCGGAGCCGGGCGTGTCGACTTGAATCGCCGCGGTATTCGTGACTCCGGTGACGCGCGTGAGCGACGGAAGGTTCAGCGTCACCTTCTGCTCTGCAGGAATTGTCAGCAAGTACTCGTAGGCGCCTTTCGCTCCGGCTGTCGGGGCCGACGAGCGCAGCGGGCGGACCGATGCATTACCCACGTCGTTCGAGCCAGGCGTCAACGTGCCATCAGGTGTAGTGACGGTCCAGTCGGCTGCTACCGAACGAATGACGAGGAGCGTCTGTCGGGCAACGGCATCACCCTTACAGAACGGACAGGTTCCCGCGATGCGCGCATCGTACGGGGCGATGTCGAAGTCTTTCGTCCCGCCGGTCCATGCGCCAGGGTCGTTCGCCGGATCGGGGCCGGAGAACGGGAAGGTCCACGTGTCGGCCGCCATGTCGACAGTGATGAAGCGTTCCTGACCGGGCCAGTTCGAGTCGTAGATCATGATTCGCGCCACGTCGGGCGACTGGTATTCAACCGCGTACGGCAACAGCGCGTGACCACCGACGTCGCTGTACACACCGATGACGTCGCCGATCTGCTTCTTCGCGAACGCTGCATCGAGGATCGCGACTTTGTCGCGCATCGACTTTTTGACGATCTTCTTCGTCGCGTCCTTCGTCTCTTGGAAGAACTGCGTGGCGAAGGCGCGCATGAGCGCGTGCGTCACGTCGCCCTGGTTGACGAGTTCAACAGTGTTGGGTTGTTCCTTTGCCGCGAAACGAGCAGCAGCAAGGACCGCGAATCCTTCACAGTGGCCGGCCGCACGTGCTTCGTTGACCATGCGCGCCCAACCGGCTGCTTCGGCGGTTGCCACACAGGGGCTGGCTCCCTTGACGCACACCTCGGGAGTGTTTCCGAACATCTCGACGAGGTCTGCTTCGTTGAAAACTTCAGGAGATGCCGCGGAACCAAAGTTCGGAAACGCAAAACCGTTCGGGTTCGGCACGAGGCCGGTCGACTGGTTCTGACCTGTTGCCTGCGGCACGGTGACATCTGCTCCTGCGCCACCGCCCCCGCCACCACACGACGCAAGGGCGACAACCGCAACCGCCCCCACAGCAACAATCCGACGACGAACCAGAGAAATTGACATTGAAGGCAGTTTTACCTATGAAACCCTCGTCGGCAAGGCTGGGGATTGCGTACCTACTGCCGCAAGGAGATCAGGAGATCAAGAGCATCGGGCGATGTCGCCGCCACGGGGGTTCGGCGGGCGTCGTGAGTCAGCGGTAACAAGTCGCGGCCGAACGCATCGGCCATATGGATTCCGACTTCGCTGCACACAAGAAGAGCACCCGCGTAGTCCCAGACGCCGTGGGTGTCGCAGTCGAGATATCCGTCGAGTCCGCCGTCGGCGACGAGACAGAGATCAAGTGCGGCTGATCCATTGGCGCGGAACTGCCACCACCCCGGCGCAGCCGGCGGTGGGCCGGACACGCCCACGACGAAGTCTGAGAAGTCGCGCGCGGCGGGTTGCGAAAGGGCCACGCCGTTGCGCCACGCTCCCCTTCCGCGTATTGCCGCGTATTCGGTGTGAGGTGCGGCAAGTTGCGAGACGACCGCTGCTCGCGGTCCGTCGCGGTCGACGCAGCACAAGGAAACGGCGTGCCACGGAATCCCCCGACTCGCATTGGTGCTGCCGTCGATCGGGTCGACGATCACCACGAGGTCATCTTCGAGATCTTCGGGTCGCGATGCCGTGTATCCCGATACCCCCGACTCTTCGCTGAGGATTCCCCATCCGAATTCACCCAACGAGGCCGTGACCGCGTCATTCACCATCACATCGGCGGCGTACTGCCCCTGTTGAAGGCCCGTCATCGACCAATCACGCGCGGCGGTGATGGTGAGTTGCGCGACATTTGCCACCTGACGCAGAGCGAAGAGGATCGCCTCATCGGAGGAATGACGGGTCATCGAAGCATTGATGGACACAACAGAAAGGTAGTGTCACGCCGTGGCTGTGATCGACGTTGCCGGCTTCGTTGCCGACCTGAAGTCCCACGCTGTCGACCACGGATTCCATGTCCACGACGAGCGCCACTTCGTCGAGACCTACTCGCTGCGCCAAATGTGGGAAGTCGACCTTCATCCCGAA
>CAYFLC010000181.1:0-3180 GCA_964343885.1 uncultured Bifidobacterium sp. | reverse complement strand
GCACGTCGGAATCAGGAATTCCGCGTTCAAGCACGGACTGACCCGTGAAAACATTCTCCACGCGTTCAATACGCGTCTGCCGTTTTCATTGGAAGAACATCGAGACAACCGTGTCGTTCATTGGATGATCGGGTTCGATCTGGCCGGCAATGAAATCGAATTGGCGGGCGAAATTGGCGCCGAGTGCACACTCTTCATTTTCCATGCAATGAAGCTTCGGAAATCATTCTTAACCCGACCAAGGAAACACCATGACAATAAACGAATCTCAAAATCTGGAGTCACAACGGGCACGACGCCTCCGACTCCTCACATTCACGGCCGAAGAGATGGCCGCAATGGTTCCCGCAAGCGAAATCGACCGACTTCGCGATTCGATCGAAACGATGGGGCCATTCGAGGCCGACCCGTCAACGCTGTCGCCAGAAGACGAGGCGCGGCTCGACCGGTGGGTCGAGGGTTACTGCGCTTCCGGGCACGACCCGAACTACGCCGGCCCCGATTCGGACTGAGGCGCGGTCAGAGGGTCCGTACGTAGTCGAGGCCGATGTCGAGAATCGGCGCCGAGTGGGTGAGGCCGCCCACCGACACGAAGTCGACACCCGTTGCGCCAACCGCACCCGCCGTTGCAAGCGTGAGGCCACCACTTGCCTCGAGGACCACGCGCTTGCCCGTTCGCTCACGGTGCTCGGCGGCAATCGCCACAGCCTTGCGCAATACATCGGGTTCCATGTTGTCGAGCAATACAAGATCGGCACCGGCACCGAGTGCCTCGCGCAGCTGCTCCAAAGTGTCGACTTCGATTTCCACCGTGATGTTCGGTGCATGTTCGCGCACCGCGCGGAACGCCGCTGCAACCCCGCCCGCAGCGGCGATGTGGTTGTCTTTCACCAACGCCGCATCGGACAGGCTCATGCGGTGATTCTGGCCACCGCCGCACCGCACCGCGTACTTCTCGAGCTTCCGTAAACCCGGCGTGGTCTTACGCGTGTCGCGAACCACCGCACCGGTTCGACCAAGCGCATCGGCCCACTGTCGGGTCAACGTGGCGATACCGCTGGCGCGGCACACGATGTTCAGTGCGGTTCGTTCTGCGGTCAACAAGTCACGCGTCGGCGCCTCGGCGCGCAACAACGAGGTGCCGGCCAGAACCACGTCGCCGTCGCGAACCAACGGCTCGTATTTCACGTTCATTGTGCCGCACATCATTTCAAGAACCGCAGCAACAACCGGAAGGCCCGCGATGCACCCGGGCTTGCGAGCGCTGAACACGACCTCGCTGCGATGGTCGTGTGGAACGGTCGCGTGCGTTGTGACGTCGTATCCACCGTCGAGGTCTTCGAGAACCGTGTCACGCACAAGACGCTCCACGTAAGCGGGCGACAAACCCACCTCGTGCAGATGCTTGTCGAGTTGCGCCGACAGCTGATGGAAATGCTGCTCGTGTGCGTACGTCATGCGTCGAACTCCATCCGTCCATCTTCGCACCACGCCGCGATGTGCCGTCGCCACGCGTCGACTTGTGACGGAAAATCGACGCGGCGGTGACATCCGCGACTTTCCGTTCGCAGTTCCGCCGAGCCAACAACGGCGGCAGCCACCGTGAGGAGATTCGTCGTTTCGAAACTGTCGATCGAGGGTGCCACGTCAATATTTGCACCAGCGCAAAGGTCTTCGATCACTGCGTGTGCAGCGACCAAGCCCTCGGGGCGACGCAACACACCGACGTTTCGGCTCATCGTCTCGCGCAGTGCGCGTCGCGCCACATGATCGACCAAGGCCGCGCCGTCGATTTCAACGGCCGGGCACTTCTCGGGCAACGACCAGCTCAACTCACGACCCACACGCGTGCCAGCCACCACACCCTCGGTCAAAGAATTCGAGGCCAATCGGTTGGCGCCGTGCACGCCTGTGCACGCAACCTCGCCAACCGCATAAAAGCCGGGCAACGACGTGACGCCATTGAGGTCGGCGCGAATGCCACCGCAGAAGTAGTGCGCTGCAGGCGCCACAGGAATCAAATCACGGGACGGCTCGATTCCGAACTGACGGCACGAAGCGGTGATTGAGGGAAAGCGGGCCGCGAATTCGTCGCCGAGTGCGGTCGCATCGAGGAACACATGGTCGTCGACTCCACCCGGCGCGAGAGCCATGCGTTCGGATATGGCAGCGGCCACTACATCGCGCGGCGCGAGGTCGCCGAGTGGATGCACACCTTCCATCACGCGCGCGCCGGTCGCGTCGACCAACACGGCTCCTTCGCCTCGCACTGCTTCGCTGATCAGGGCCAACTGCCCCTTCGCATCAGCGCCTTGCCACAACACTGTCGGGTGGAACTGAATGAACTCCATGTCGGCCACTTCAACGCCGGCGCGTAGTGCCACCGCCAGACCGTCGCCGGTGACGGCCGGCGGGTTCGATGTCGACGCGAAAACCTGCCCCAACCCACCCGTGGCCACGATCACCGCGCGCGCCGTGATGTGACCAACATCGAGAACCGAGCCGTCAGGGTTCAATCGTGCGACACGCACGCCAACGGCGCGGCGCGTGCCGGATGCATCAAAGC
The DNA here is from genome assembly GCA_964343885.1 of uncultured Bifidobacterium sp. Lineage (GTDB taxonomy): Bacteria > Actinomycetota > Acidimicrobiia > Acidimicrobiales > Ilumatobacteraceae > F1-20-MAGs119. The sequence goes on along the minus strand of CAYFLC010000181.1, from coordinate 614 downwards.
CAATCAGCAAGTCCAAAGCAAACGTGTGCTCCATCACCTGCACGCCAGCGTTCATCGCCGATTGATCGAGCGTGCGCTGCACCTCGGCACCCGACTGGTCGCCGCCGGCATGCACGATGCGGCGATGCGAATGCCCGCCCTCGCGCGTCAACGCCACCTCGCCGTCGGCCCCCGGGTCGAATGCCGCGCCAAGTTTCATGAGGTACCGAATCGCCGTCGGCGCCTCGGCAACCAATGTGCGCACATTGACCTCGTCGCACAGTCCGGCGCCGGCTTCCAACGTGTCGGCAACGTGCGCCTCGAGAGAATCCTTCGGGTCGAGCACGGCCGCCAACCCACCCTGAGCCCACTGTGTACTTCCGGCAGCAAGTTCGCCCTTGGTTACCAACAGCACTTCACGAACGGGGCGAACGGCCAACGCCGCGGCAAGGCCGGCGGCACCGCTTCCCAACACCACCACGTCGATGTCGCGCTCCCATGTCGGCGCGGGAGCGGCGAGTTGCGCGGGAAACGTCACGCCGAACGGCTCGCGCCGCACCTATTCCCCCGTCTTCGACGGAGTGCCAAGTGCGATCATCGCCGCGATGCTCACGGCAAAGCGAGTGTACAAAACC
>CAYFLC010000180.1:0-3202 GCA_964343885.1 uncultured Bifidobacterium sp. | reverse complement strand
GACACGCCCGAAACCGTGCACCCCACAAAAGGTGTGCAGTGCTACGGGCCGGAAGCGTCGGACTTCACGAAACACAACCTCGCCGTCGGAACACGAGTTCGACTCGTTCGCGATGTCGAAGCACGCGACAAGTACGGCCGTCTCCTCGCCTACGTTTATCTGGCCGACTCGAACGTTTTCTACAACTTCGAACTCGTACGTCTCGGTTACGCACGTCGGTACCCGTTCCCGCCGAACACCACCCATCAGGCCGACTTCGCCACCGCCGCATGGGAAGCACAAGGCAACGCCCGCGGGTTGTGGGGCGCGTGCGGCTAGTTTTGTGGCGATGACCGAAACGCACGACGCGAGCCTCCTCGAGGCCATGGGCCTGCCGGGCGATGCGCGCGCGGTCATCTTGTCGTGCGACGATCTCGGCTCGTGTCACGCGGCGAATGTCGGCGTGTACGAAGCGCTGCGCAAGGGCGCCGCGACGTGCGCGTCGTTGATGGTTCCGGCGCCGTGGGCGCGCCACGCGGCCATCATGTACCGCGGAGAAGACATCGGTGTCCACCTCACCCTCAACGCCGAGCACGACAACTACCGCTGGGGTCCCATCACACACGCCCCCTCGCTGTTGTCGGGCGACGGAGGGTTTCCCGCCAGCATCGCCGACCTGTGGGAACACGCCGACCTCACCGAGGTGCGCCGTGAATGTCGTGCACAAATCGAGCGCGCCATCGCGTGGGGAATCGATGTCACCCACCTCGCACCGCACCTCACATCGATCACCCTGCGTCCCGAATTCTTCGACATCTACGTCGAGCTTGCAGTCGACTTCAAACTTCCCATTCGCCTTCCGTCGACCATCGACGAAGCCGACGCCGGATTTCCCTTCCGCAAGCTCACGCGCGAAGAGGGCATCGCGTTCCCCGATTACTTCAACCACGACTGGCGTGCGGGAAGCCGCGAGCGAGTGCTCGGTGATTTGGCAACGTTGCGTCCGGGCATCACCGAGATCCACGTGCAACCCGCAATCGACACGCCCGAGGTGCGCGCACTCGGCGACGTGACGCTGGGGTGGATCGAAGATCACAACTTCGTCGTCAACGATCCCACGCTTCGCGAGGCGATCGAACAGAGCGGCGCGGTGATGGTGGGTTATCGCCAGGTCAGAGACGCGATGCGATCGCGCTGAGCGCGGCGTCGACTTCACCGCTCGCCAAAGCCCGCAACAACACGCCCGTGCTGCCGGTCGACTTCAACTTGCCGCGCATGTAGGCGACGTTCGCTCCGAGATTCACGTCACCCGCTGCGATGGTGACGACAACATCGGCGTCGTCAGGCCCATCGACGACTTCTTCCTTCTTGCCCTTCGCCACGCGGTATTGAATCGTCGACATGGTCACGGCAACCTCTCGAACGGAGCGAGATCGATGACGGGACTTCCGTTGCGAACACCGGCAAAAAGATCATCCTCGAAGGTTCCGGGCAACGGCCCGTCGACGATGCTGCGCGCCAGAACCCAGTCTTCCCAGGGGTACACCTCGGCGAGTTGATCGTCGGAGAGACCGAACCAGAAGGGTTCGTTCGGATCGACCTGCGTGGCGTGCGCCCGAAGTGCGCCGGAACGGGCGTACATGAAGTTCGGGACGTGCAACCGAGTCGTGATGCGGTAGTCCTGATTCGCGCGCGCCAACCATTTGTCATCGAAGGGTGACTCGCCGCGGTGCTTCAACATTCCCTCGTGCAGTGCCGTGAGACGCATCTTCGACCACAACGTGTAGTACATCTTCGACGGTTGCCACACCTCCCCCGCATCGGGATACCACATCGGATCTCCCGCCCTCTGGAACGCTGCGATCGAAATGTCATGCACCTTCAAGTGGTCGGGGTGCGGATAACTCGACTGGTCGTCGTTGTAGGTGATGATGACCTGCGGTCGTTCGGCGCGGATGATGGCAACCAGGCGTTCGGTGGCCTCGTCGAGCGGCGCCATGTGAAAGCACTCGGGGTTGTTGTTCGATTCGGCACCCTGCATGCCGGAATCGCGGTAACCGAGCATGTGCACGGCGTCGAATCCGATGACTGCGGCCGAAGCGGCAAGTTCCTTCGGACGCATTTCCGCGAGCAACGCCTTTTCCTCGTGCGGTTCGAGCCCGTGGAACGGTTGTCCGGGTTCTTTCAGCGCAGGGTTGTTGACGTCGCCTTCCTCGCCACCGGTGCAACAAACAAGAACCGTGCGGACGCCTTCGGCTCCGTACTTGGCAAGAGTCGGTGCGCCTTTCGAGGCTTCGTCGTCGGGATGCGCGTGCACCGTGAGAAGACACAGTTGCTCGCCGCTCATGGCGTGTCAGGTTAGTGCCGGCGCGTATAACGTCGGCATATGCGCCTTCGCTCTTTCGCACGACTTTCGCTCGTTTTCGGTGCGATCACGGCACTGGCCGCATGCAGTTCGAACGACGGTCGCGACATGAAAGACCCGAATGCGGCGCAGATCGCATCGGCTCAGACAACCACCACGAGCAGCACGACGGCCTCCGCCGAAGTCGGCGCAAGCGTTGCCGAATCGGTCGGTACCGCCGCTGCAACGGTGCTCACTCTCACCGCACCGTGGTCCGACGGCGATGTGGTGCCCGCCAGCTTCCGCTGCGTCGGGCCCGACGCTTCTCCCGCGCTGTCGTGGACCGGTGTCCCGGCATCCACCAAGTCGCTCGCGGTGGTGCTGATCGACGAAGACAAGCCCGACTACGTGCATTGGGTGGTCGCCAACATCGACCCGGCCACCACCAACCTTCTGGCCGGCAGCGTCGACCCCAACGCCGTTCAAGCCACCAATTCCGCAGGGTCGATCGGCTTCACCGGCCCGTGCCCACCGAAGGGCGAGACCCATCAGTACTCACTCACCCTCTACGCGCTCGACCAGGTGCTCGAGGTCGAAAACGGCGGCGACGGCAAGGCCATGGAAGATGCCATCTACGCGGCCGCGATCGAGGCCGCCGCAGTGACTTTCTCGGCCTGATTCCGGTACCGGAATCCGCAGACGCGCGGGAAACGGGTGCAAGACTTGCCTGATCGACCGCGTTCTTTCCTCTCTGCCCGTTGCCGTCTGCGAAACCGACGTCGACGGTCGCCTTGTCGCGGTCAACGACGCTTTCCGTGTTCTGGTACTCGGTGGAGCACCCGTCGTGGTCGGATCGGCACCGTGGGTGAACGCGGCACC
>CAYFLC010000179.1:2984-3213 GCA_964343885.1 uncultured Bifidobacterium sp. | reverse complement strand
CGATCTTCCAGCCGCTGATGCGTCAGTTCGGAAGTTTCATCCTTCGCGCTCGCGGAAAGGAATGGGCGGCCGTTCTGCGTCGTCTCGGACCATTCATCATCGGTGGCGGCATCTGGGGTGCGATCGGACTCAACCCGTGGCGTACCGATGACTGGTCGCGTCCGTGGATGACGCTGCTCGGAATCGGCATCGTCCTCTTCGTCCGCAACATCGTCACCCAAGTCAAGGC
>CAYFLC010000179.1:0-2974 GCA_964343885.1 uncultured Bifidobacterium sp. | reverse complement strand
GTTTCGTACGGCGGTCTCCACGCAAACTCCAACGTCAACATCAAGGTCGAAAAGGGCAAGCTCACCGGACTCATCGGTCCGAACGGTGCAGGCAAAACCACCTTCATCGACGCCATCACGGGCTTCACGGCGATCTCATCCGGTCGCGCCGAGTTCCGCGGTAACGACATGGTGGCGCTCAGCCCGGCCGAGCGTGCTCGCACCGGTCTCGTGCGTACCTTCCAGTCACTCGAGTTGTTCGAAGACCTCACGGTGTGGGACAACCTCATCGTCATGGCCGAGCGCACGAAGTGGTGGTCGTTCCTTGCCGACGTCATCAAGCCGTTGCGCAAAGTGGGCGTCGAAGAAGATGCCGAGTGGGCGCTCGACTTGTTGGGCCTCACCGAGATGAAGGACCGCCTCACCCTCGACCTGTCACACGGCCAGCGCAAGCTCGTCAGCGTGGCACGCGGCTTGGCTGCTCGGCCCGAGCTGTTGCTCTTGGACGAACCGGCCGCCGGTCTCGACTCGGTCGAATCACAGAAGCTTGGTTCGCACTTGCGCGACATCCTCACGAAGGACATCACGTTGTTCCTGATCGACCACGACATGGGCCTTGTTCTCAGCGTGTGCGACTACATCTACGTGCTCGACTTCGGGAAGATCATCGCCGAGGGAACTCCCGATGAGATTCGCAAGAACCCCGAAGTCATCAAGGCGTACCTCGGTGAGCCCGCAGGCGAAAACCAAGCACAAGAAGCCGAAATGCACAAGCAGGGAGGTCACTGATCATGAGCGAAGCTGTCATCGAAGTCCAGAACCTGAACGCGGGTTACGGCGGCATTCCCGTCGTTCGCAACCTGAACATCCACGTCAATGCTGGTGAAGTTGTTGCGCTTCTCGGACCAAACGGTGCGGGCAAGACAACGACCCTTCTGACAATCAGTGGCATCCTGAAGCCGGTGTCGGGCAACATCAACGTGCTTGGCAGCTCCACCGCGGGTGAACGACCCGAGGTGATCGCTCGCCGTGGCATGGCACACGTTGCCGAAGACCGTTCGTTGTTCTTCGACCTCACGGTTCAGGAAAACCTGCGTCTCGGTCTCACACCCGATCGCGCAAAGCGTGCTCAGGCACAGGAGAACGCCCTCAACATGTTCCCTGCCCTGCGCCCATTGCTCGATCGTCGTGCCGGGCTTCTGTCCGGTGGTGAGCAGCAGATGCTCGCCATGGCACGCGGTCTTGCGTCCGAGCCCAAGGTTCTGTTGGTCGACGAAATGAGCCTCGGTCTTGCACCGATCATCGTCGAGCGCATGTTGCCCATCGTCCGCGAAATCGCCGACAAGACCGGTGCGGGCGTTCTGATGGTCGAACAGCACGTGGGTCTTGCTCTCAGCGTGGCCGACCGCGGCTACGTCATGGCGCACGGCGAACTCACCATGGAAGGTTCCGCAAAAGAACTCCAGGCGAACCGTTCGCTCCTCGAGGCGAGCTACCTCGGCGGTGAAGCACACTGAGTCACCACACTCAACAAAAAGCCCCGGCCGAAAGGCCGGGGCTTTTTTCATGTGCCCACCACAGTCACACGATTGCTGTCACAGGGCACCGGCCCGCGGGCCACGGCCGGGTTGCGGTGTCACTACCGGCACGACACTGCGCACGACCACGGTGCGCACGATCGGCGACTTGCCTTCGCGCGCGACGCGAATCTTCACACTGCACACACCGGCCTTCGCGACGCGAAGTGCGGCCGTCAACGACGGAGTGAGCACGTTGCGACAAACCTTCACGTTCGCAAGCGACATCTCGACCTTCACGCCGCTCCACGCGTGGTTGCTGACGCTGCGCGACGGGTTGATACTGCCCACGATCAAGGCCGACGGCACGCGCACGCCCGACATGTGCGCCACGCGTGTCACAGGCAGCAATGAACCGATGCGCACGCTGACGGTGCGCAGTCGCGGAATGTGAACCGCGGTAGCGGGTGCCACTGGGGACGCTGCCGGTGCAGGTACTGCCTGTTTCTCCACGACAGGTGCAACAGGTTCATCGACTACAGCAGGCTGGGTGACAATCGGGGCCGGCACGACGACTGCAGGAGACTCATCAGCGGGCTTCTCGGCTATCGGCACTGGATCGGTCGCAGGCGAGCTCGGATCGGATGCAATTGGCGCAGGAACCGTCGTGACAGGACTCGGGGTGACGGGCAACTGGCTGGCGGGCAGTTGAACGGCGGCGATCAACTCGACAGCGGCCGCGCTTGTGGTGAGCGAATGATCACCGGCCTGGCCGAATGTGGAGTCGCCCCAACACAGCACCGCACCACGATCGGTCAACACGCAGGTGTGGTTGGCACCGGCGGTGACATCGACGATGTTGTCGCCCGGCACGGGGTCGACGGTGTCGCCCAATTGACCAGCGGTCGACGCGCCCCAGCACACCACGGTGCCCGCCTCGGTGGCCGCACACGTGTGGTTCGCGCCGGTGGCGACACGCGCGATGCCCGCATCGATGTTGTTCGGCGTCAACTGGCCGTACGCGTTGCCGCCCCAACAGTGCAGGCCACCAACCGTCGTGCGTACGCACGTGTGTGTGCCACCTGCACTCAATAGTGCGACATTCGGAAATGTCATGTCACCCGCGCGGCCGTCAATGTTGCGACCCCAGCACTGCATGCGACCCGTGGCACGCACCACGCACGTGTGGTTGACCCCCGCATCGATGTCGACCGCGTCGGCAATACCGGTCACCGCGGTGGGCACGTTGCGCATGGTGCGCGTGCCATCGCCCACTTCGCCGTACTGGTTGCGGCCCCAACATTGCGCCGTGCCATTCGACATCGCCACACACGTGGTGAACCCGCCCGCTGCGATGCGGACGGGCGTCGCCGTGGTCGGGGCAAGCGTGACGAGCTGCGGCGTGAGTTGGCTGACGTAACTGCCGAGACCAAGTTCGCCATAACCGTTCGAGCCCCAGCAGAAGACGCGGGCGTCGT
>CAYFLC010000178.1:298-3218 GCA_964343885.1 uncultured Bifidobacterium sp. | reverse complement strand
GATGTGGGTCGTGTCGCCGAGTTCGGTTCGGTTCACGTCGACGAACTGATGACTCTCGAGCGCTACAGCCACGTGATGCACCTCACATCCCAGGTGTCGGGAATCTTGCGCGATGGTCTCACGCCCGTCGATCTTCTTCGTGCGACGATGCCGGCGGGAACCGTGAGCGGTGCCCCCAAGGTGCGCGCCATGGAGATCATCGACGCTCTCGAACCCGTGAAGCGCGGTCCATACGCCGGCGTGGTCGGTTACATCGACTTCAGCGGGAACCTCGACGTTGCCATCGCGATCCGCACAATGTTCGTTCGTCCCGATGGCCAGGGTGGTTGGATCGCCAGCCTTCAGGCGGGTGCGGGAATCGTCGCCGACAGCATTCCCGACGACGAAGACCTCGAGTGTCACAACAAGGCCGCCGCATTGCTTGCCGCCATTCCTGCCGCCCGTCGTATGACCGCCCGTCGGCGAGCCGGCGGCACGACCGTTTAGGAGATCCAGATGGACGCATTTCAGTGTCGTGTCGAGAGGGATTTCGTGTGTGTTCAGGGCGACGATGCCGAGTCGTACCTTCAGTCGCAGTTGAGCAACCAGATCCAAGGAATGCCCGTGCGGTCGTCGAAGTGGTCGCTGTTGTTGCAGCCCACCGGCAAGGTTGACGCGGTTGTGCGCGTCACGCGCTTCGAAGACACCGTTTTTGTGCTCGACACCGACCATGGTTTCGGTGAAGCCGTGGTCGCGCGCCTCAACCGTTTCAAGATCCGCGTCAAGGCGAACATCGAATCACTCGCCTGGCAGTGCGTCGCCGTGCGAGGCAACGGTGCGCGCGCAGCAGCAGAAGCAGCGGGCCGCGTTCCAAGTGATGGTCTGATCGTCGAAGCAGGCTTCGGGGTCACCTCTTCATTAAGTGTCGACGAAGCGGTCGACATCGTCGGTGCGAACGTTGTGTTGCTCGAGTCGCTCGTCGAGCGAAATAGGGTAGAACTCGAAAGCGCACGCGTCGCTTGCGGATGGCCGCGCATTGGTGTCGATTTCGAGGCCGGGTGCGTGCCCGCTGAGACCGGCATCGTGCAACAGGCGGTGAGTTTCACCAAGGGCTGTTACCCGGGGCAAGAGTTGGTCGAGCGTATGGATTCGCGTGCCACGTCCGCTCCCGTCACGGTTCGCCATTTCGACGACCCCGGTCTGTCGGTCGGCGACACGTACGGCGATGCGGAAGGTAACTCGGGAATCGTTACCTCGGTTGGTGGCGGGAAAGTGCTCGTGCGCGTCAAGCGCGGTTGAGTGTCATTTGTTCGGCGAGGCGCATCCACGCCTGCGCACCGTCATGGTCGCCGATTGCCGACAACGACACCGATACCAGTGCCGCCAGTTCGGCGGTCGGCGCCGAGCGGAAGAGCCGCGCAGCCTCCTGCGCCGCTTCCTCATGGCGTTCGTCGGCTTGCAGGGCCTTCACCCTGTCGAAGGGGGAGAGCTGCGCACGCAATGCTTCACCTCGACGGTGAGCCCCGAGCATTTGCACCTGGAGAACGAGAAGAATCGCGGCAAACGGCAGGAACCCCTGCAGGTGGGCAAACACGATCGTTGCCGCGACACCCGTGGATGACACGGCGATGCTGAACCACAGCATGAACACACGTGCTCGATGCGGCGCGATGCGTTCGACGACAAGCGACAGAATCGCGCCGCCATCGAGGGGGAGTATCGGAATCAGGTTGATGAGTGCGAGCACGATCCCCGCCCACCAAATACTCAGCGTCGCGTCGTTCAATGTGATGTCGGCCCGCGAGAACGGGTTCGCTCCCAACAGCAACATCACGATGACAGCCGTCGTGAATTGTGCGGTTGCGCCAGCCACCGCGATGCCCGCCTTCTCCCACCGCGTAAGCGGTCGCCGGGGTACATATGCGGCGTAGCCAGCGAGGAAATCGAGCGAAATCTCGGCGTGTGAGCCCGTGGCGCGGGCGGCCGTGGCGTGCCCGAGTTCGTGGATCAGCGTGAACGCAGCGATCGAGCCGGCGACCCACAGGCCCCGGGACCCGCCGTACATGAGGACGACGAGGATGAGAAACAGCACGAAGCCAGGCCGAACCTCCACGCGGAAGCCGAGAAGCCTGAAAACGCCCATTGCAATGAAGGCTAAGGCGGCCTGCGCCGTAGACTTCCGACCCGTGCCTTTTGTCTACGCCTTTGATCACAAACATCGCCGTCCCCCCAAGGACATGAAGGACCTCCTCGGTGGAAAGGGTGCAAACCTCGCCGAGATGATGAGCGTTCTGAAGCTCCCGGTGCCACACGGCTTCACCGTCACAACCGATGCATGCCGCGCCTACATGAAGGGCGGCTGGCCGAAGGGTCTTGACGTCGAGATCGCCAAGCAGGTCAGCGCCCTCGAGAAGAAGATGGGACGCAAGCTCGGCAACGCAGCCGACCCGTTGCTCGTGTCGGTGCGTTCGGGTGCGAAGTTCTCGATGCCCGGAATGATGGACACCGTCCTCAACCTCGGCCTGAACGACAAGACCGTCGTTGGTCTCGCCAAGAACAGCGACGAGCGCTTTGCGTACGACAGCTACCGTCGTTTCATCTCGATGTACGGCCGCATCGTGTTGGGCCTCGACGGCGAAGAGTTCGAACACGAACTCAGCCATGCCCGTCAGGCGAGCGGAGCTGCATCCGATGCCGACATTCCGGCAGCAGCCCTGAAGTCGCTCTGCGAGACCTACAAGAAGATCGTCCAGGTGCACACCGGTAAGCCGTTCCCGCAGGATCCGGTGAAGCAGTTGCGTGGTGCGGTCGAGGCGGTGTTCCGTTCGTGGAACGGCCCGCGTGCAATCGCCTACCGCGTGCGCGAGAAGATCAGCCACGACCTCGGCACGGCGGTCAACGTGCAGGCGATGGTGTTTGGCAATCGCGACAACAACTCGGG
>CAYFLC010000178.1:0-288 GCA_964343885.1 uncultured Bifidobacterium sp. | reverse complement strand
CGGCGACAACAAGCCGTACGGCGACTTTCTCGTCAACGCCCAGGGTGAAGATGTGGTTGCGGGTATCCGCAACACCGAAGACCTCGACGCGCTGAAGAAGCACTTCCCGAAGGTGCACACCGAACTGCTCGTCATCTTCGAGCGTCTCGAGAAGCACTACAAAGACATGTGCGACACTGAGTTCACCATCGAGCAGGGCAAGCTGTGGATGCTGCAGACCCGCGTGGGCAAGCGCACCGGTGCAGCGGCACTGAAGATGGCCGTCGACATGACCAAGGGTTCCGGCAA
>CAYFLC010000177.1:0-3255 GCA_964343885.1 uncultured Bifidobacterium sp. | reverse complement strand
GACAGTTCGCGCTTCAGGCTGCTGACCGCATTTCCGGCTCCCTGCCATGCGGTGACATTCGCGAACGAGCCGATGAAGATGAATGCGGCCCCGACGAAACCGGCCGCCATTGACATGACACTGTCGTTTTCGACTCCCCGACTTCCCGTGCCGAGCGACTTTTTCGCGCACGGAACGACGATTGCCAGCAGGGGCACCACCACGACGAGCAAGCGGACGATGAGTGAGGACTCGAGGAGCGATTCGTACATCGCCCGAGATACTAAAGAACGATTGAGCCTCGGTCAGTTCAGCCCAACGGTTCAGTTCGTGACGATTGCTAGCCCCGTGGTTGCGGCTGCCGCGTCGATTCCGCCGAGGTCAACAATGTCGGTCATCCCGGCATCCTTCATCATCGCCACCGACAGCGCCGAGCGACGCCCGGAATGGCAGTAGACGCCGTACCTGACTGTCGGGTCGAAGGTTCCGACCTTTGCCTGCAGGGTTCCGTCGTTGTACGGGATGTTGGTCGCACCGGCGAGGTGGCCGGCCGCAAACTCGTCGGGATCACGGACGTCGATGAGTACGAGTGTTTGGTTCGATGTTTCCGACGAAGCCCCTACCGTCGACCCGGATGCCTGCGAAGAGCCGCCGCCACATGCAGCCAGCGACAGCAGGGGCACGGCGAGGAAAGTGAGACCAATGACCCGCAAGTTCCGCTTCATCGATCGCCTCACCAACGGCAGCGCGGTTCGAAACCGAGTCGACGCAAAACCACCGATGCGGGACATGCCGCGGCGGTGACATACATCCACTGGTTGATACCGACGAATGCGGTGAGGATCAAAAACCAAGGCGACACCGTCGCGACGAGAAGTGCGCTGACGAGCGCCATCGTGCCGGCCATCGCAAAAAGAATCCGCTCGAGGGGCCATTTGGGGGAACGTGCCATGTCGTTTCTGCCTTTCGTTCTGCTGAACGAACCCCAGTTTACATATACCCCCAGGGGTATAGAAATCAGTCGACGAAGAATCTCGCTCGGACCGCGTTGTCCGGTCCGTAGACAGGCTCGTTCTTGACGGTCAGGTACATCTGGTTCCAACTACCCGTCGGCCTGTAGCCCATCAACAGGTCGCGCATGGCCAGGTAGTTCGGATGTGTGAAGTGGGCGGCCAGCGACGGTTCGTCCTCCCAAAGCTCGTAGACCTGAATTCCGGTGGGGTCGCACGGATCGGCAGCGAAGCAATAGGCGTGACAGCCCGGTTCATCGTCGCGCGTCGCCTTTTGTATTGGAGCGGATACTGCGACGACTTCGTCACGGGTCTTCTGGTCTGCGAAATCGAGCCTTGCTGCAACAACGATCATGGTGGCGCAACGTAGCAACCCCGAGCGGTCACTCTCCTGTCGGAGACTTGATTGTCGACGCGACGGTCACGAACGCGAGTCCGGCCGTCTCGCCTCCGTCAGCCACGAACTCGGCACCTGTGCAGTAACTGGATTCTTCGCTCGCAAGAAAAACGACGACGTGCGCGAGCTCGTGCGGATGGACCACCCGCTTCATCGCAACATGTTGTTGTGCCATGTCCATTCCCGCCGTCATCGGGGTGATCACCGCGCCGGGATGAACCGAGTTGCAGCGGATCCCCGCTTCGGCCAGATCGAGCGCGACCGATTTTGTTAGGCCTCGCATGCCGAACTTCGAGGCGGTGTATGCAGCGAGCCCCGGATACCCCTTGATGCCCGCGATCGAAGAGATGTTGATGATCGATGACGGCGCATTTTGACGCAATGAGGGAAGTGCGGCTTCGATGCCGTTGAATGCTCCGGTCAGGTTCACCTCGATAGTCCGCGCCCAGTCACGTTGCGAAATCTCTCCGATTGTTCCCTGCGTCAGAACGCCCGCATTGTTCACGAGCACGGTGAGTTTCCCGAACTGATCGACCGCTCGGTCGATGACGTGCCTCCAGTGCTCCCGGTCGGTCACGTCGAGGTGAACGTATGCGGCACTCGTCCCGAGTTCAGCCTCGAGTGCGAGACCCTCCTCGTCGAGAACATCGCCAAGCACGACCTTCGCACCTTGAGCAACCATCGCCCTCGCAATGCTCGCGCCCATACCTCTCGCCGCACCGGTAACGATCGCAACACGCCCCGCAAGTCGTTTGCCCTTCGGATAGTCAACGGATCCCATCCCACAAGGCTCGGCCTTCCGGTGCCCCGCCCGACGGGAGTTTGCTACTGATTCTGATACCCTAGGGGGTATGTGTAGACGCGTGACATGCAAAACCTGTGGCAAGCCCGACTGGGCCGGATGTGGAGCCCACGTGGAACAGGTACTCGGCGACGTGCCGCGTGGCGAACGTTGTCAATGCCGCACGAAAACATCGTCCGCTCCGGCCAAACGTGACGGTGGTCTGAAACGACTCTTTGGGCGTCGCTGACGGTCAGTTCTCGCGCTTCGAACCGAAAGCAACAAGGTAGACCATACCGAGATTGACGAGTGGCGCTGGTCAACTCCTCGCCCGCTGTTCATGCGCCATTCGACTACGACATGACAGAGTCGTCAACCCAGCTTCCGTGGAAGCCAAAAGGAACGCGCTGCGGCAGGTGAACCCGTGCCACCGGCGGCTTCGACATGTCGCTCGCATCGAGGATGACAAGTTCCGACGTTGCGGTGTCGCTGAAGTACACGAAACCCATGGCGTAGCCCTCGTCCTCGCCCGCAGTCGCCGAGTCCTGCACGAACGCGAACTCGCCAGGGTGCGCGTACGGCCCGAGGTCGCACACGGTCTTCGAGCCGTCTTTCATGTCGTACTTGGCGATGACACCCGGCGAGTCCATGGCGCCGATGTTCAGACCACGAGCACCCGAGGCCCAGCCGTAACGATGCTTGAGACCAACGACGCGATCGTCGACGCGCGGGAAACCGTGCGCCCAGTCGTCGTATTGCTGTTCACGCACTGCGCCGGTCTTCAGGTTGAACGTCCAACGCCACATATACGACGGGTCGAAGTCGTCCATCGACTTCTTCCACATCGTCGCGTGACGACCGACGTCGCACACCACTTCGTCGCCATCGACGTATGCGTTGAGCGGATGGAACACGTAGCACGGGTCGACTTCGAACCAGCGAATGTCTTTGTCGGTACCCATGCGCGGCATGATGCCGATACGCGCACCGTATGTGTCGTCCCAGCCGATCGGCGGCAAACCCTGTGCGACCTTGTCGAGGTCGAACACCACGGGCAGATCCATGAAGATCGCGTGGTCACGCGTGAT
>CAYFLC010000176.1:0-3278 GCA_964343885.1 uncultured Bifidobacterium sp. | reverse complement strand
GAATTCACGTGCGCACCCGAGATACCCGGGATCATTGCCGTTGCTTGATCCGCAGTAAACGGCAATTGCCGAGAGCTGTTTCATCGCAAGCGCCTCAAACGAACCTGGCCCACATGTCGAGTGGCATCCGTTCCGACTTCAACGAATTGATCGGCGCGGCGCCGTCGACGTGACCGATCGCGATACCGCAGAAGAGCATCTCGTTCTCGGGTGCACCAACGAACGCTGACACCGACTTGTGTCGCACCGACCAGTACTCCTGGGCACACGTACCGAGACCTCGCTCGACCGCCAGCAGCATGAATGTCTGTAAAAACATGCCGAGGTCGGACCATTGCGGCGGACCCATCTGTCGATCGACGTAACAGAAGATGGCGGCCGGGGCACCGAAGAAGTCGTTGTTGTGCGCAAACTGGCGGCGGCGTCCCTCTTTGTCTTCGCGTGGAATACCCAGTGTCGCGTACATCTGCTCGCCGATCGTGAAACGGTTTGTCCGGTAGGGCTCGGTCAGTTCCTTCGGATAGATCTCATACTCGGGTGCATCGAGCGGCGGTTGATCCTTCAGGAATTCACGCATCGAGGTCATCGACTCGCCATTCACCACGTAAATGCGCCATGGCTGTACGTTTCCGCCACTCGGAGCGCGAGAAGCATCTTCGAGCAAGCCCCGTATCGAGTCGTCGGATACGGGTTGATTCAAGAATTGCCGAACCGAGAGTCGCTTGTATACGGCAGTCGTGACGTCCATGCGTAGAAGTTACTTGTCTTTGTGTCTCGTCAAGAGCAGCGCACGGGCATCGACGGCGCGCCGGGTGCGGATGTTGAAGCGATCGGTAGCAAGGTGCGCCAACACTGCAGCGATGATTCCCACCACGGCAGCAGCACGCGAGTTGCCGACCTGAACCGCGGCATATACACCCGCAGCGAGAATCGCTACCAGGGCGTTCGGCGCGCTGACCACGAGGATGATCGGCACCTCGTCTTTCATCAGTGACACCAGTACTCCACCACCAACCGCGGACACCGAGCCAACGAAAATCGCCGACACGATGGGTAGGTCGGCACGAAGTGCATATGCGGTACCCACAATGGCGAACAAGCCGAGGGCCAGGGCATTCAATACCGACACAAGAAAGGAAACTCTCACGAGCCACTGCCCGACGAGCAAAACGATGACGATCGAACCAAGAACCCCAACGAGCGCTCAGGGACGTCGCAAGCTTTCGGCAGGAAGTTTGCCCACGAGACCGTCACGGATGAATCCGCCACCCAGACCCATCAACAAAGCCAACGTGGCCATGCCGACAATGTCCCAGTGGTGTTCGTCGTCGACCGATGCCCGCAGCGCACCAAGGATTGCGTTCACTCCGACGGTAAGCAAAAGCAACCACAGTGGAGTTCTGGTGGCAAGGTCGGGAACAAAATCAAAATTCAACACATCACCCGAATTTCACTTCTTGCGTTGCGGAAGTTCCGGTGGAACGCCCCGGAACCGAGTGCCATTGCCAATACGTGTTGGTCAACTCGATGATCGACGTCGCCGGAATTTCGGGCGACATGTCATTCGTCGTGTGCGCGTCGCCAACCAGCAAGGCGTCGTATCCGCGGGCAATTGCTCCGTGAAGAGTTGATCGGATGCACCATTCGGTTTGGGCTCCGACGACAATCAACTTTCCGACCTTGCGCGACGTCAGTTCACTCTCCAACGTGGTTTCTTCGAAAGCATCGTTGTACGACTTGTGAACTATCGCCTCGCCCGCCACCATCGTCAATTCAGGCACGTATTCCCAGTCCGCAGTACCCCGAACTAGTTCGGCATCGTTGTGTTGCACCCAGATGACGGGAATCGAACTTTCCCTCGCACGCTCGACCAGCGATGCAATGTTTGCAACCACTCCATCGCGCTGATGGGCCGTTGCAACCACAGCGTTCTGCACGTCGATCACCACGAGTGCGGTGTTCGGTCGATCAACCAGCGTCGTCACGCCTCAAATCTAGTGATGGTGACGATTCGAACGTCCACAAAGCGGGCAAGCCCGACCGAACGGCACCCACACCCGCGACACACAACACCCCGCCGATCATCAGACTCGATTGGATCGACGTCCAACGTGCCGTCAAGGTTGATCGAATTTGACCCACCTGCGGACCAACTGCGTACGAGAGAAGTTCCATTCCCGCCATACGACCACGCAAGTCATCGGGAATCGTGAGGTCCCAAATGAGCGAACGAAACAACCCACTTGTCATGTCGGCTGCTCCCGCCAGCACCAGAAACGCGAGGACCCACCAGATGTTCTTCATCAAGCCGGCCAGGCCAATCGCAACGCCCCACGTACCCGCCGAAAAAACCACCGCCCTGCCGTGCCGACGCACGCGCGACGTCCAACCCGATGTCACCGTGGCAAGAAGACTTCCGACCGCAAGCGATGAGTAAAGAAAACCAAGCGCCCACGGAGCGTTGTATTCGTCGACAATGAAGGGAAAGAGCGCAAAAGGAAAGGCGAACACCATCGCCAACGTGTCAGCAAGATACGTGCCGATGATGTCTTGTCTTGTGCGCAGATAGTTGAAGGCGAGTCGCAGATCAGCCAACGGTTTCTCGAACGACTCTCGAGTCGCTGGCAAGCGAACGACCCGCAAGAGGAAGTACACACTGAACACGAACGAGACGACATCGAATGAATACGCGAACGACACTCCCCCGATGGCAATGAGGATGCCGCCCAGTGCCGGACCGGCCACGTGGGCGATGTTTCCTCGCAACGACCGAAGGGCACCGGCAGCGGCCAATTCCGACGGCTCGACAACGCGGGGCAACATCGCGTCGAGACTTGGACGTTGAATTCCGTCGACCGCGGCGAACAGCGCAGAGACGACGAAGATCACCCATACGTGCCGCATCGAATGATGGGCGTTAACGAGCAGCACCGCGGCCAGCACCAGCAAAGCGACCTCGGTCTTGATGACCACCGAACGGCGATCGAAACGGTCGGCAATTATTCCGCCCCACAAACCAAACACGATGATCGGAATCACTTCGGTCAGCCCCAACAAACCAACCGCTACATACGAACCGGTGAGATGCGCAATTTGGTACGGCATTGCGATGTACGTCGCAAACGACCCGAGACCCGTCACGATCCCCGACAA
Organism: uncultured Bifidobacterium sp.; assembly: GCA_964343885.1. Taxonomy (GTDB): domain Bacteria; phylum Actinomycetota; class Acidimicrobiia; order Acidimicrobiales; family Ilumatobacteraceae; genus F1-20-MAGs119. Next base: position 125 of record CAYFLC010000176.1, on the reverse strand, counting down.
CCAGAGATTGCGAAAGTTTGCATTCGTGCGAAGCAAGCTCGTATTGAGACGAATCGCCTTTTCACTCATTTCGATGCGAGACGTTACTTGGCGACACATTCAGTCCGAACAATCGCTGATCTAGA
>CAYFLC010000175.1:2616-3309 GCA_964343885.1 uncultured Bifidobacterium sp. | reverse complement strand
ACTCGAAGGTGCGGCCCAGCCGCGGGGCGGGGCCGGTCAATCGTGGTGCTTCGAACCCGACCATCTGCTTGCCGACGAGGGCCGTGCGCAACGCGGCTGCGGCACGGTGAATGGTGTCTCCCTCTGGCACAAAAAAATGTTAGACGGCGCGGCAGTCCCGCCCGTCACATGATGGGTACGCTCGACGCATGAGCGACGAGCACGACGACATCGATGCCGACGTTGCCCGTCTCGAAGCCGAGAATGCAGCTGCGCGGGAAAGCATGGTCGCCCGCGCCCATCGCAAGCACGGCCTCGCCGGGGCAATCGTTGCCGGCGGCATGCTCGCGATCGACCAGGTGCTCGGCCGCAAACCCAAAGAACAGCCGGCAGCCGTGTCCGAGTTCTCGGGTGAACCCACCGACATCGATGCGAACGGAATCGAAATTCCTCTCAACGATTCGACCACGGTGGTCTCGCCTGCACCGCATAAACGACCCGGCAACGCCAAGGTCGTGCGTCGCCGCCGTCGCGGCGGCTGAGCCGGCCTGCGCGCGCAGGAGTTACGGCAGAACGCCGACCGACGCGAGGGCCAGTCGAATGAGGCGGTCGTGGCCGCCCGTCATTTCCCGACGCACGCGATCGCTCACCGCTTCAGTGGGTGTGAACCAGGTCAGCTCCAACGCCTGCTGGGTGGGCTGACACTCGCCCGAC
>CAYFLC010000175.1:2024-2606 GCA_964343885.1 uncultured Bifidobacterium sp. | reverse complement strand
TCTTGGAAATACTCAACGACAGTGAACGGTGAGGGTTCGGGTGGAATCCGCGGCAGCGCGAGCGGCCCGAGATCCTTTTCGAGATGGCGAATCAAGGCTTCGCGAATGCGTTCGTTCAACATGACGCGACCTGAAACGACCATACGACTGATCGATCCGTCGGCCGCCTGACGCAACAACATGCCAACGTGCGTGACGTTGCCTTCTTCGTCGACGCGAACGGGTACGGCGTCGACGTACACCAACGGCACGCGATCGCGAACGTCGTTCAGCACGTCGTTCGGCATCCACCCCGTGCGGGTATCGATTTGGTCGCTCACGCGATCAAATTAGTTGATAGCGGCAAAGCCCAACGCCAAGTCGGCGAGGATGTCGTCGATTGACTCGAGGCCAACCGACAAACGCACCATGCCCGGGTGCACGCCCGAAGCCACCTGCTCGGCTTCGGTGAGCTGGCTGTGGGTGGTCGATGCCGGGTGAATCACAAGGCTGCGCACATCGCCGATGTTGGCAACGTGGCTGTGCAGCTTCAGCGCCTCGGCGAACTTCTGGCCCGCCTCGCGGCCGCCCTTCACGTTGAAC
>CAYFLC010000175.1:0-2014 GCA_964343885.1 uncultured Bifidobacterium sp. | reverse complement strand
CTCGTGCCACGGGCTCGACGGCAGACCCGCCCACGACACACTCTCGACCTTGCTCTGCTTCGTCAGGAACTCGGCAACCTTCGCCGCGTTCGACCAGTGGCGGTCCATGCGCAACGACAGCGTCTCGACGCCCTGCAAGATGCTCCATGCATTGAACGGGCTGACGGCTGAACCGAGGTCGCGCAGCATCTGCACGCGCGCCTTGATGATGTAGCTGCCCGCACCAAGTGCCGGCCAGTACGCGAGGCCGTGATACGACGGATCGGGCTCGGTGAAGTTCGGGAAGCGACCGCTTGCCGAGAAGTCGAACTTGCCGCCGTCGACGATTGCGCCGGCGATGCTGTTTCCATGGCCGCCGATGAACTTGGTGAGCGAATGCACCACGATGTCGGCGCCCCATTCGAGCGGACGAATGCCATACGGCGAAGGAACGGTGTTGTCGACGATCAACGGCACACCCACTTCGTGTGCAACATTCGATACGCCTTCGATGTCGAACACGTCGTTCTTCGGGTTGGCAAGCACTTCGCCGTAGAAGGCCTTGGTGTTCGGCTTGACCGCACTCTTCCACTGCTGCAGGTCGTGGGGGTCGTCGACGAACGAAACTTCGATTCCCATCTTCGGCAGCGTGTAGTGCAACAAGTTGTAGGTACCGCCGTACAGCGACGGTGACGCAACGATGTGGCCGCCCGCTTCGGCGAGCGTGAGGATCGCAAGTGTCTCGGCTGCTTGACCCGAGCTGACGACGAGTGCACCTGGCAAACCGACAGCGGTGGTGACCGCACCTTCGAGGTCGGCGATGCGCGCTTCCAGAACGCCCTGCGTCGGGTTCATGATGCGCGTGTAGATGTTGCCGATCTCGGCGAGCGCGAAGAGGTTCTGCGCATGTGCCGAATCGCGGAACTGGTACGAAGTGGTCTGGTAGATCGGCACCGCGCGCGAACCCGTTGCAGGGTCGGGACTCTGGCCGGCGTGGATCTGACGGGTATCAAAACCCCAAGAAGCGTTGCTCATGGCGCGGAACCCTACGGCCCAATTCCCGACCTGTCAACTCAACAATTCCCCCCAAGGGTTTTCGGTGTGTAAGTGCTCGGAAAACGAGCCGATACACACCGAGAAACCTCAATGAGAATTGAAAGAGGCCCCGCCTTGCGGCGGGGCCTCTTCTTTATGTTGTGCACCTGATAGGGGCAGGTGTTTCTGGTGATCAGCAAGGGATGCTGACGCAGATCTTCGGGATCGTGACCGTGGTGGTCAGCGTCTTCGACAGGTCAAGGCTCGAGGTGAGGCTTGGCGTGCCGGTGATGTTCGGCACCTTCAGCCAGGTGCTCGAGCCGGTCGAACCGGAGTTGGTGTTCGAGGCCGGTGCCGACGCTGCCGCGGGCTGCTGCGCTGCGGGCTGTTCAACGGCCGGCTGTGAAGCCGCGGGCTGCGAAGCGGGGTTCGTAGCAACAGGAGTCGATTCCTGTGCAGCTGCCGGAGCGGGTGCTGTCGTTGGGGCGGGTGCCTCAGGTGCGCTGAGCACCACGTTGCCACCGGTTGCCGCCGACTTCTTTTGCTTCGATGGCTTCGTCGACTTGGCGGCCGGGGTGACCTTCGCAGGTGCGGCGACTGCAACCGTTTCTGCTTCGACCGGTGCGGCGGTTTCGTCGATTGCCGGGACTTCGGCGGCAACCGGGCTGGCGACCTCGGCAGCGACGACGGTGGTCGGTGCTGCTGCGACTTCGGCCTTGTCGCCTCCGCCGATTCCGGCGACGAGGCCGGCGGTCAGGAAGAGGGCTGCTGCGGTGATTCCGGCTCCGATTGCGAAGCGCTTCATGTTCTTGTTGTTGATCTGGCGGGTGTTCATTGTGGTGTCTCCTTTGTGGTGGGCCTGTTTGGCCGTTGTTGCCATACAGATCCACGACCCCCACATCCGCGGACACTTTTCTCCCGAGAATTTTCAAATTTCCCCAAATCCCTTTGCCACAAGGGTTTCCCAAGGTTTCTCGGTGTGTATCGGCTCGTTTTCCGA
>CAYFLC010000174.1:0-3390 GCA_964343885.1 uncultured Bifidobacterium sp. | reverse complement strand
ATGTTCTTCGAGCCCTTCATGCCGACCATGTGCTGCGTCGCGCCGGAAATACCGGCCGCGATGTAGACGCTCGGCTTCACGACCTTGCCGGTCTGGCCGACCTGGTACGAGTACGGCACCCATCCGGCATCGACGATTGCGCGCGATGCGCCGGGCGCACCCTTCAGCAACTTGGCGAGTTCTTCAACCATGACGTACTTGTCGGACTCGCCGAGGCCACGGCCACCAGCGACAACGATGTCGGCTTCGTCGAGCTTCGGACCGGTGGTCTCTTCGACGTGCACCGCGGTGACCTTGGCGCTGCCGGTGGCCCCGAGATCGGGCACTGCAGCGGCGACAACCTGAGCAGCGGCTCCACCACTTGCTTCGGCGGCGAAGCTCTTCGGGCGGAACGCAACGAGGTACGGACCCTCACCGGTGAAAGTGGTGGTGACCAGCGTGTTGCCACCGAAGATCGGTGTGGTGGCGCTGACGGCACCGCCGTCGACCGACACGTCGATGTTGTTGGTGAGAACGGTCTTGTTCAGCTTCACCGACAGGCGAGCCATGACATCGCGGCCCTCGTAGTTCTGCGGGAAGAGGATGAGGTCAGGTGCGTCTCCGCCGTCGATAACGGCCTTCATCGCGGCCGAAACCGCGACACCCGGAAGCTTTCCGGCGAGATCACCCGTTGCGTACACCTTGGTTGCGCCGTATTCGCCAAGCGAACCGGCGACAGCCGATGCGTCGCCACCGAGGAACGCCGCAACGTTCGACGACAGTGCGCGCGCCTTGGTGAGAAGTTCGAGCGTGCCCGACGTGGGCGCACCATTCACGACCTGCGCGAATACCCAGACATTGTTGACAGCCATCGTGGTTACCTCAGATCACTTTCAGATTTTCCAGGAATGCAACGATCTTGCCGAACGACTCGCCATCGTCTTCGATGACTTCGCCGGCCTGGCGTGCCTCGGCCTGCGCAACGTTCGAAACCTTCTGGCCTGCGCCAGCCCAACCGGCAGGCGACACTCCAAGGTCACCAGCGGTAACCGTGTCGACCGGCTTGCTCTTCGCGGCCATGATGCCCTTGAAGCTGGGGTAACGCGGCTCGACCACACCAGCGGTGACGCTGATGAGAGCCGGCAACGTGCACTCGACTTCGTCGTAACCCGACTCGGTCTGGCGATCGACCTTCAACGTGCTTCCGTTGACGGCAACCTTCTTTGCGAAGGTGACCGACGGAAGACCAAGGACTTCGGCCATCTGCTCGGGAACGGTTCCGGTGTAACCATCGGATGATTCCGTTGCGGCGATGATGAGGTCGGCGCCGCCGAGCTTCTGCACCGCAGCGGCGAGAACCTTCGCGGTCGTGAGTGCGTCGCTTCCCTGCAATGCGGGGTCGGACACGAGCACTCCCTTTGCTGCGCCCATCGCGAGCGCGGTGCGCATGCCGGCGGTCTCGCCGTTGGGGGCCATCGACACGAGGTTGACCTCGCCGCCGCCGGCCGCAGCGACGAGCTGCAATGCCATTTCGACGCCGTAAGCGTCGGAGTCGTCGAGGATGAGTTTGCCGTCGCGCTTCAGGGTGTTCGTCGCACTGTCGAGTGCGCCCGGCGTGGCGGGGTCGGGGATCTGCTTCACACAGACGATGACGTTCATAAGTCCCCATTGTTACCGCCGAGTCGGTCCTGCACCTAACCGACCTCGCACCGCTGATACCGTTGGGCCGCTGTGAGACTGCTTCTGGTCGTCAACTCCTTTGCGTCATCGGTCACAGCCCGGAACACCGTGGTTGTGCACCAGCAGTTGGCCCGTCATCACGACGTCCAGGTCGTTGAAACGAACCGTCGGGGCCACGCCACTCGTTTCGCCCAAGACGCCGCCCGCCGCGGGCTCGATGTCGTCGTCTCGTTCGGTGGTGACGGCACCCTGAACGAGGTCGCCACCGGGGTCGCAGGAACGGAAACCGCCCTTGCCGTGCTGCCGGGAGGCTCGACAAACGTGTTCGCACGGACCCTCGGCATGCCGAACGACCCCGCCGCCGCCGTGAAGGGACTCGTCGACGCACTCGACGCCGACAACATCAAGCCCATCGGCCTCGGCAATTGCAACGGTCGCTACTTCTGCTTCCACACCGGTGTTGGCTACGACGCCGCCGTCGTGCGCAACGTCGAACGACGCGCAGCATTGAAGCGTTATCTCGGCCACCCGTTGTTCGTTGGCGCCGCGCTGCAAACGTGGGCGTTCGGTTACGGACGCAAGCATCCGCACTTCTCGGTTCGCATCGGCGAGTCGACCCCCATCGAGGGCTACTTCTCGATCGTGATGAACACGAACCCGTACACCTTCCTCGGGAAGAAACCGCTCAACCTCTCCCCCGCCGCGAACCTCGACGGTGGACTGTCCGTCATCACTTTCACGTCGCTCTCGGCGGTCACACTGCTCGGGTCGCTCGGCAAGGCGTTGCTGCGCGGTGGAATTCACGAGAACAAACACGTGGCTGTTCGTGAAAACGTGCCGATGCTGTCGGTCGAAAACGACCGCCCGTTCCCGTTCCAACTCGACGGCGACTATCTGGGCGAAACCAACGAATTGCAGTTCACCCACGTGCCCAACGCGGTGCGTCTCGTCACTCCGCTCTGAGCGTCGACAACGCGAGATCAGGAACGTTCGTACAGATGCCGTCGACGCCCCAGTCGGCAAGCTTGCGCATGGTCAGCGGGTCGTCACAGGTCCACACGTTCAGTTCGATACCGCGTTCGTGACACGCGGTCACCAGCGCTTCCGTCACGAGCCCGAACCACGGATGCAGCGCGCGGTGGCCTGACTGCACGAGTGAATCGAGAAGTCGCAAGTCGTCGGCAACTCCCGAATCAGCGGTGAGAAACGCCGTGGCGATTTCAGGCGACACCACTCGGAAGGCATCGATCGTTTCGCGTCGGAACGACGACACGAGGAACTTCGCCGGCACGCTGCGCGCATCTAGTGCCTCGGCAACAACCGCAGCGATTCCGTCGGTTGGATCGAAGTCGGGCTCACTCGGATCGTTCTTGATTTCGACGTTCACCCACATCGCGCCGCACGCATCGAGAGCATCTTCAAGCGTCGGCACGTACTCGGGCAGTTCCCCGAAACTGACTGAAAGAATTTCCCTGCCATCAGCCAGTTTCGGATCGTGATGCACAACGAGTACACCGTCGGCGGTACGCCGGACGTCGAGTTCCACGGCATCGGATCCCATATCGCCAGCCCGCCGAAATGCCACCAATGTGTTTTCCTTTTCTGCTCGGGAAGCCCCGCGGTGGGCCATAACGGCACACGTTCGGCCACCCCCCGGACGACGAGCGGAAAAATGCGTCACAAATGTCACCGTAGCCCTTGTCATCGGGCGGTGGAGGGCGTAGTTTCAGC
>CAYFLC010000173.1:0-3410 GCA_964343885.1 uncultured Bifidobacterium sp. | reverse complement strand
GCACACGGTCGCCGAGAATCGCGCCACCGGTAAAGGGCGACGAGGGGTCGATCGCAACGACTGCAACCTCGAGGTCGAGCGAACGCAGGTGGCCGATGACAGCGCTGGTGAGGGTGCTCTTCCCCGCGCCGGGTGCACCGGTGAGGCCGACCGTGTACGCACTGCCGGATTTCGGGTAGCTGAGGCGACCCACCGTGCGGGCATCGTCGCCACCACGCTCGATGAGCGACAAGAGTCGGGCGAGCGACGCGCGATCACCGGCGCAGGCGGCATCGAAAAGTTCTTGCGGGTCGCGACTACGTGCAGCCATCAATCAACCGCCACGACTTCGGTAACACCGTCGACGCGGTCGCGCATGATGCGTTCGATTCCGGCCTTCAACGTTTGGGTCGAGGCCGGGCAGGTGCCACATGCACCGACCAACGTGACCGACACGATGCCGGTTTCCTCGTTGACGTCGCGCAACACCATGTCTCCACCATCGGCCTGCAAAGCGGGACGAATGACCTCGATGGTCTCTTCGACCTGGCGGCGCATGCGACCGACCTCGGGGCTGCTCATGGTTTCCGACACGGGTGAAATTCAACCAGATGGCGGGCTGAATTGTTGCCTCCGGCACGCTGGTGGCACAGTGTTTCCCGTCATGTTCGCGCATCAAGGTGGCTGGGACGAGATCCTCTGGGTGATGATTCCCATCACGGTGATGGCCGGGCTGTTGCGCGTCGCAACAAAACGCATCCGTTCGGCGAACCACGCCGACGGCGCGTCAGACTCTGGCGATATCGGCGCCGAGTGACGCGAGACGGCCCACGAGGTCGTCGTATCCGCGGTCGATGTGGTGCACGTCGCTGATCAACGTTTCACCGTCGGCGACGAGACCCGCCACGACCAGGGCCGCACCTGCCCTGATGTCGGGGGCGCGAACGGGTGCGCCCGATAGTCGCGGCACACCGCGAACGATGGCATGGTGGCCGTCGGTGCGGATGTTCGCGCCGAGACGCCGCAATTCGTCGACGTAACGGAATCGACCGGGGTACAGATTCTCGGTGACGATTCCCACGGCATCGGCAACCGACAGCAAGGCAACAACAAGTGGCTTGTAGTCGGTGGCAACTCCCGGATACGGCAGCGTGACGACGTCGATCGACTTCAATTTGTCCGGCCCGAACACGAGGACGCCGTTGTGTTGTGGTTCTACGGATATGCCCATGTCGGCAAATCGACGAAGAAGCATTTCCATGTTCTCGGCAACCGCATTGCGGACGAACACTTCGCCGCCGGTGATCGCGGCGGCGGCAACGTACGTGGCGGCCTGCACACGGTCGGGAATCACCGCGTGCGATGTGGGGCGCAGCGCATCGCGTTCGACTCCATGAACGGTGAGGGTCGCGGTGCCGACTCCCTCGATCGACGCGCCCATCGAAATCAGCATGTGGCAGAGGTCGACGATTTCCGGTTCGCGAGCCGCGTTATCGATGGTCGTCGTTCCCTTGGCGAACACGGCGGCGGTCAGCAAATTTTCCGTGGCGCCAACGCTGGGGAAATCGAGCGTGATCTCCGCGCCGTGCAGCCGTTCAGCGAACGCATGAACGTCGCCATGACGAATGGTGAACTCGGCGCCCATTTGCATGAGGCCTTGCAGATGCATGTCGATCGGGCGCGATCCGAAATCGTCGCCTCCGGGTAGGGCGATGCGCACTTCGCCGAAGCGACCGAGCAGCGGCCCGAGAACATTGATACTTGCGCGAATGCGCTCGACCAGTTCGTACGGCGCGACGAGGCTGAGTCCACCGGGGTTCGTGATCGCAAGACGGCTCGCGTCGCGGTCGTGATGTATCCGCAACCCGATCGCCCCGAGCAGTTCCGCCATGGTGGTGACGTCGTCGATGTCGGGGACGTTCGTAATGGCGAAGTCGCCGTCAGCCATCAAACACGCGGCCATCAGTTTGAGAACCGAGTTCTTCGCACCCGGAACATCGACGGTGCCGGCAAGTTTGTTGCCGGGACGGACTCGGATACGCGCCAAACTCACCTCGTCAGTATGCTCCCGCGGGTATGAGCGACCCGACCATTTCGCCCGGATTTGGTCGCAGAATCCGTACATCGGTGCGCAATTTCGAGCCGAATTCGCCCGAAATCAGAACGTTGGGCCAGCCCTTCAGCGACGTCGTCGACGAGGTTGCAGTTGATGAAAACTCTTTCACGCAAGCCTCCGGCCCGTTCACGACTTACTCGCGCGTGATCATGCATCGCACCGACGGCGGCGCGTCGGAAACGACGACTTGGGCCGTCGACATCCCCGTCTTCTGGTGGCTCTTCACACCGCTCTTCGCGCGGCACTTCGCGCGACGCCAGCACCGGGCCAAGCACCCGTGGTGGGCGCCACCGGGTGTTCTCGACACTCGCCAAACCGTTGTGTTCGCGCTGCTGGCCGCGGCTTCGATGTGCACCGCATTCATCAACACATTGTTCACGCAAACCGTCACCTATGCGGCGGAAACATTCAATGTCGGCGAACAGGGCCAGGGCATCGCGGGCGCAATCGTGCGCCTGGGCATCGTGCTTGCAATTCCAATCGCCGTTCTTGGCGACCGCATCGGCAGGCGACGCGTCATTGTCATTCTCTCGTGGGTTGCACCGCTCACCGCCGCGGTGGGCGCGTTCGCACCGAACTTCTGGTTGCTCACCGCCAACCAAACGGTTGCCCGTCCACTCGGTCTTGCCCTCGACGTTGCACTTCTCGTCGTTGCGATCGAGGAGATGCCGAAGAACGCGCGCGCGTACGGGCTCAGCATCCTCGCGCTCGCCAACGGCTTCGGTGCCGGAATCGCAGTCGCCGCGCTTCCGCTGGCCGACGCGGGCCCGAATGGCTGGCGCATCATCTATCTCGTGTCGCTGGTGTGGTTGTTCGTCGCCGTGCGCGTGACGAAACGCCTCGAGGAAACCGAACGTTTCACGCGACATCTCGTCGAATCTCGGCGCGGAAACGCGCAGAATCCGCACCACCACGCGCCGAAATCCCTTGGGGGGTCGGGGAGGTCGGTGCAGGGCGTCATTCTCGTCGTGGCCTTTCTCGGCAACGTCTTTCTTGCAACTGCGTCGATCTTTCAGAACCGCTACTTGAAAGACGTGCGCGGCTACTCGGCCGTTCTCGTCGCAACCTTCTCACTGCTCACCACGTTGCCGGCGGCATTGGGTCTCGTGTTCGGTGGACGATTGGCCGACGACTACGGACGCCGTGTCGTCGCCAGCACATGCATTCCCGTCGGTTCGCTGATGATCGCTTTGTCGTTCGTCGCGCGCGGCCCGCTCATGTGGATCGTCGCCATCGTCGGCGGTGTGTTCGCGGCAACCGCTTACCCCGCCATGGCGGTGTATCGCGGCGAACTTGCACCCACCGGCAAACGACA
>CAYFLC010000172.1:0-3412 GCA_964343885.1 uncultured Bifidobacterium sp. | reverse complement strand
ACTCGTGCTTCTGCTCTTCAGTGCCGCCCTTCATCAATGCACGGGCGAGGATCTCCGGGCGTGTGATCAGCGAACCGCCGATGCCGAGTGAGCCGCGGGACAGTTCTTCGGTGGCGATGACGTTGCCCATGTACTCGCCGTCGCCGCCCTCGCTATAGCCGCCGTACTCGGCGGGAATCGAGAGCCCGAACGCGCCCATTTCGGCGAGACCGGAGATGATCTCTTCGGGCACGTCGGCGTTGTGACGATGCACGTGTTCGGCGCGGGGAGCAACTTCCTTGTTTGCGTACGAACGGAACGTGTCCTGCACCATTTCGAAGTCGGAATCAAGGTGGCGGGGACCCTGCTGACTTGCGAGCGACGCGAGGAATTCCGGTGCGCGGAACGCGGTGACAAAGTCATGTCCGAAAGCGAGGTCGGCAGGGTTGACGCCCCAAATGTTCTCGCGACCGATGAGGCGCGAAACGAGGTCGTGAACCATGTCGGCCGTGAAGGCGCACGTGAGGCGAGCTTCGATGTCGCCCTTCGCGCCGTAGTCGAGCATCGAGCGTGCGGTCTCCACCGCAGCGGCAGCATGGGCGAGGTCGTAAGCGAGAACTTGCTGGGCATCGGGCCCGCCGTTTGCGGCGAGATTGCGTACAGCCTTGCCGACCATCGCGCGTGCGGTTTCGATGATCGTTGCAGCGGTCTGCAGGTCCGGTGTGGGGGAAGACGTGTCGGCCATGGCGCAAAACGCTACTCGTGGGCACCAGTACCATGAGAAAGTGAGCGCAAAACCCGACGTTCTCTCGGCACTCGAACAGGGGATGCCCCCGGCCGAGACGCACGGTGAAACCCACGCAATCGTCGCGTTGCATGGCGGAAAAGAGGTCTTCTCGGTGTTCGGGTCGGGGTACGCGACTTCGTGCGGGCCCGATGTGACACACATCTCGTGGTCGATGGCGAAGAGCATGACTCAGGCACTCGTCGGGTTCATGGTGAAGGACGGCGTACTCGATATCGATGCTCCGGCAGCCGTGCCCGAGTGGAAGTCCGATGCGAGGCGCGAGATCACCTTGCGCCAACTGCTCGAAATGCGCTCCGGACTCGACTGGATCGAGGTGTACGTCGAAGGTGAAGAGTCGCACGTCATCGAGATGTTGTTCGGGACGGGCAGCGGTGACCACGCGTCCTACGCGGCAGGTCGACCATTGGCACACGAACCAGGAACGGTGTGGAACTACTCATCGGGAACCACGAACATCATCTGCCGCATCCTCGGCGACATCGTCGGCGGTGACAGTGCGGCCGAACGGCGGAACCGATTCAATGATTTCATCGCCGAGCGTCTCTTCGCACCACTCAAAATGACAAGCGCATCGGCGAAGTTCGATTCGGCCGGAACGTTCGTCGGCTCGTCGTACGTTTATGCAACCGCTTTCGACTTCGCGCGATTCGGTCGCTTGTACGTGAACCCAACGGAGATGCTGCCCGAGCAGTGGGTTGATCTCGCGAAAACTCCGATTTCCACCGACCCAGAAACAGGGTTCGGGTATGCGCATCACTGGTGGACGTGGCCCGCATTGCCCGGTGCTCTTGTCGCGACCGGATTCGAGGGCCAGTACACGATCGTCGTCCCCGAAGACGACCTGGTGGTCGTGCGACTCGGCAAGACTCCCGCCGAAATCCGTACGAATGTGGTCGAGGATCTCGTCGCGATCGTCGGACAGTTGCGCCGGTAGAGCGATTCGATCGCCTACTTTGTAGCCATGGCGGGGAACGAAACGCTGGCCGACGCCGCAGCCAACCGCCGCAAGGTGTGGGTACGGACCATGAAGACCGTCGGTACCGCGGTCGTTTTCTATTTCTTCGTTCTGCCGTTGATCCCCGGATTCCGCAAGGCATGGAATGACGTCTTCGAGGTCGACAAGACAATGCTCTTCCTCGGAGTGCTCCTCGAGTTCATCGCCCTTCTCTGTTACTCGTTGCTCACGCGCGCCGCCCTCGGCCCCGAGGGCGAGAGGGTTTCGGTTCTGCGGCTCTTCCGGGTGCAACTCAGCACCAAGGCACTCGGCAGCATCATGCCGGCGGGTAGCGCTGCATCATCGGCGCTTGGTTATCGCCTGCTCACATTGTCGGGCGTGCACGGGCCCGATGCCGGCTTTGCGCTCGCCACCGCAGGAATCGGGTCCGCCGTCGTGCTGAACCTGATCCTCTGGTTCGGGCTCATCGTCTCGATTCCGTTCCGCGGCGTGAACGCGCTCTACGGATTCGCCGCCATCGTGGGAATCATCCTCATGCTCGTGGCCTCGGCGCTGATTTTCGGCCTGGTCGAAGGTCAGGGTCGGGCCGAGCGCGCCGTGCGATGGCTTGCTCGCCACGTCAGGCTCGATGCCGATCGCATCAGCGAAGTGATTCGTCATCTCGGCAACCGACTCGAAGGTCTCATTGCCGATCGACAGCTGCTCGTCCGCGTTTTCGTCTGGGCCTCAGCGAACTGGATTCTCGACATGGCGGCCGTTTATGTGTTCCTCCGCGCATTCGGGGGTCACCTCGCGGTCGACGGTCTCATCGTCGCCTTCGGCCTCGCCAACGTGATGGCGGTTGTGCCGATCACACCGGGTGGTCTCGGCATCATCGAGGGCATCTACATTCCGACGATCATTGGCTTCGGCATGTCGCGCGCAACCGCAACCGTCGGCATTCTCACGTACCGCCTCGCGCAATTTTGGGCGCCGATCGTAGTGGGCGCGGGTTGCTATCTCAGTTTGCGCGTCGGGCCGTGGTCGCTCGATCGCAAGGATCGACTGAAGCCGCTGCGCGTCGTCGCGGAAGAGGCTGTCACGAAGAGTGAAAGCAAGATCGACTTCTTCGAAAAGCGCGCACCGCGGGACCGAACGGGTCAGTATCCGTTGCCTCCGGTCAATGATGACGACACCGGACCGGTGGGTTAGCGTTCGCGTTCATGACAGTGCATGAACGCCCCTTTGGTCGCTATCTCGAAGACTTCACCGTTGGTGACGTGTACCGTCACTGGCCGGGCAAGACGATCACGGAATACGACGATCATCTCTTCTGCATGATCACGATGAACCACCACCCGTTGCACACCAACGACTGGTTCGCGTCGAAGAGTGTGCAGGGTCGCAATGTGGTCGTCGGCAACCTCGTGTACTCGCTCGTTCTCGGCATGAGCGTGCCCGATGTCAGCGGTGCGGCGATCGCCAATCTCGAGGTTGAGACACTCCAGCACAAGTTCCCGACGTTCCACGGCGACACCATCCACGCCGAGACCCGCGTGCTCGACGTGCAGGAGAGCAAGTCGAAGAACGACCGTGGTGTGGTCACGGTGGAGACCAAGGCCTTCAACCAGGACGGCAAGGAAGTCTGCTACTTCCGTCGCCGCGTGATGGTGTGGAAGCGCGAGTTCGCG
>CAYFLC010000171.1:1201-3509 GCA_964343885.1 uncultured Bifidobacterium sp. | reverse complement strand
CGACAGCAAGAAGATGTGGGCCCGCAAGCCCGATGCGGCACCGCCGGGTCGCTTCGACCACTAATCGCCCGACGCGAGAAAAGCCATCGCCTTCTTCGTCGCGACGGGATCGAACCCGACAGCGAGATGACGACGACCGTCAACTTCGACGTGCCGCCACCGCATCAACTTTGCCAGAGCGATCGAATTCTCGTACGGCACAACGTGATCACCCATGGTTGAAATCACCATGGCATCTGCCTGCACTGCATGCTTGTCGACCGGAATCGACGACAGTGGCCGCAACGTCCCGGGCAGCTCAAGACAGATTCGATCGAACGTTGCACCCAACCCGACCGTCGGGGTTGCCTCAGTGACGGCAATCGCCCGTCGCGCCTCTTCGTGCGATACGTCGGAACAGTGCACTCCGACCTGAGTTTCGATTCCACCGTCGTCAACTCCCTCGGGAGTCACACCGAGCCGAAGATCAACGAGCTCGCGAAACTTTGCTTCTCCACCCTTGATCGACTCACTCAATAGTGACGATCCGCCGTCGTACAGCACGTACTCACGGGCAAGTGCAATTTCGCGACCCGTCATCTTTGACAACTTCGGCTCGGACAACCCGATTTCGCTGAGCATGTGTCGGTACTCTTCGCTGCCACGGCGCGACTTCGCGGACAATAAGCCGGCCCACGATGCGCGTGGGTCGACGGGTGCATCGAGCACGGCAGAACGAAGCGAGTCGGGGTGGGTCATCATCCAGGCTGCGCCGAGAGTCGCCCCGTAGCTCCAGCCGAGATAGCGCACGGATGCGAAACCGAGTGCGATGCGGAACTGCTCGAGATCCTCGGCCGAGTCGCGCGTTCCGATGTTGCCGACCAACTCCGGTGAAGTTGTATTGCAACCTCTGGCAACCTTCTTTGCAGCTTCGGGATCGATATCAACATCCTTCAACTCATCGAGAAAGTCACCGCAAGAGAAGTGTTCGCCGTCGATCGTTCCCCGCGTCGACAATGCATAGATATCGAAGTCGTCGATGATCGGCGCCAATGCCGTTCGCGCGCCGAGCACTGCCGACCGAACGTCAGCGCCGGGGCCACCGGGGTGAATAAAGAGAGGTAGGTGCCGGCTTCCCTTGACCGAGGAGCGATCGGCGTACGCGCGCAACGCGATCGTTGGGCTCGATGCAAATGCCGGAGAACCCCGGTCGATGGGCACATCGAGAGTTGCGCATTCGATTTCACCGCACTTCTGCCATTCGACGGAGGGCGCGTGGATGGCACCGGCCGCGGGTTCCTGCGGGTTGCAACCCACCAGCGCGAGCATCGAAAGCACGACGAGCGTGCATCGGATACGCGGGCCGGAAGTCACGGTGACCCACGCTACGTCCCGCGTTGCGGGGACATCAGGTTGTCTGTATATTGCTTGCGAGCGCAAGTATTTCTGAAGGGACCACGACATGCCGGCAGTAACCGCAGACCCACTGACTCTTACGCGTGTCGGCCTTGACATCGCAACCAAGCCCGAGCTGCGCAACCGCCCGGTGAAGCGCATCACGGTTGCGCCTTCGGGCCACGAGGGCGAGGGATTCCCCGTTCGCCGCACGTTCTACGGCGCAACGCGTGCCGAGGTCGACCCCTTCATCATGATGGACCAAATGGGCGAAGTTGATTACGCCCCGTACGAACCGCGCGGCACCGACTGGCACCCGCACCGCGGATTCGAAACAGTCACCTACATCATCGACGGCACGTTTATTCACCAAGACTCGCACGGTGGTGGTGGCGTCATCACAAACGGCGGAACACAGTGGATGACAGCTGGTGGCGGAATTCTGCACATCGAAACACCGCCCGAAGATCTCGTCATTCGTGGTGGCCTGTTCCACGGGATTCAGCTGTGGGTGAACCTTCCGTCGAAGAAGAAGATGATCCCGCCGGCGTACCAGAACATCGAAGCAGAACACGTGAAGATCGTCGCTTCCGCCGATGCCGGCGCGATCATTCGCATCATCGCCGGTGAAATCGACGGCGTGAAGGGCCCTGGTTCCACTCACACGCCGATCGTCGTCGCGCACGCAACACTCGCGCCCGGCGCTCGCATGACCCTTCCGTGGAACCCCGCGTACAACGCTCTTGCCTACGGGCTTGCCGGCGAAGGAAGTGTCGGCACGGAAGGTGCGCCGTTCGGGTTGGGTCGCCTGGCTGTTTTCGGAACGGGAGACACCATCACCGTTGCTGCATCGCCGAATGAATCACTCGACGTGTTGTTGCTCGGTGGTGAACCCATCTGCGAACCGGTCGAGCAATACGGACCGTTCGTGATG
>CAYFLC010000171.1:0-1191 GCA_964343885.1 uncultured Bifidobacterium sp. | reverse complement strand
GCCATCGCGCGAGGATCTTGCGCGAAGAAGAGGTGTCCTCCTTCGTAGAGGCGGAGCTCCGAGCCGGGGATGCGGGCGACGATCGCCTCGCTGTTGGTGACGGGGGCGATGCCGTCGTAACGACCCGCCATCACAAGAGTCGGGCAGGTGATGTTGCCCAGACGAGATGCGACGTCGTGATGACGCCGCGCCTCGAGCTGCAGTTCCTCTCCCCTGCGGACTTCGTCGGGCTTTGCAACGAACTCGCGGTCGGCGAGCATCTTTGCCATCGCGGCCGCGAAGTTGTCTGTCGCGAGAAATTCGTCGGTGAACCGCGTGTCGTAGACGGTGCGCATTCGCGCGACGCGCTGTTCGGGTGACAACTCGATGTTGTCGTGCAACGGGTACGACATGCCCGCTTCGCCACCAGCACTGGTGCAGAGCAGCACCAACTTCTCGAGGCGTTCAGGGAATGTCACCGCGAACTCTTGGGCAACCATGCCACCGAAACTGACACCGACGACGACACACCTGTCCCAACCAATGTGGTCGAGCAGATCGGCACCATCCCGTGCGTATTGCGCCATGGTGAAAGGACCGTCGATGATGCCGGTACGCCCGAGACCGCGTTGATCGTGGGCGAGAACGGTTGCGAACGTGCGCAGGTTGTCGACGATCGGAGCAGCAGATTCGAGCGTCGCGCCCGAACCGTTGAAGAACAGAACACGCGGGCCGTTTCCGGCAAGCGTGTGGTGCAATTTCACGCCGGGCCGGAGAACATGCCTCGGTACTCTTCCGGCTTCTCGATCGGCGGTTCGTTTTCGTAGCGCGCGATTTCGAAGCGACCGACGACGCCCCAGTGGACTTCGTCCGGGCCGTCGGCCAGACGCAGCGTGCGCTGGCTCGCGTACATGCGCGACAGCGGGGTCCACTGCGACACGCCCGTGGCGCCGTACATCTGGATCGCTTCATCGATGATCTTGCACACGCGCTCCGGGACCATCGCCTTGACGGCGCTGACCCACACGCGTGCCTCGGCGTTGCCCATGGTGTCCATGGCCTTGGCGGCGCGGAGAACCATCAATCGACAGGCTTCGATTTCGATGCGTGCCTTGGCGATGACCTCGGGGTTCTTGCCGAGACGCGTGAGCGGACGGCCGAAGGCCTCGCGATGCAGGCCGCGGCGCACCATCAGTTCAAGCGCACGCTCGG
>CAYFLC010000170.1:0-3523 GCA_964343885.1 uncultured Bifidobacterium sp. | reverse complement strand
TCCAGTCCACGACTCGACAACACGTCGAGCAGTGCGGCAAGGTCAGCCGTGACGGTCACCATGTCGTAGCCACCATCTGGTTTCTCAGATCGACCATGTCCTCGCTGGTCGACAGCGACGACATGGTGACCACGCGACGACAACTCGACGGCCACTCCCTGCCACAGCAGCGCGTTCGATGCAAGTCCATGCACCAACACGATCGCGGGACGACTGTCGTGTCGATCGGGTTGCCATTCGAGCAGTCGAAGTGAGACACCGTTGACCTCGACGTGAGAGCTGTGCGCGGGGGCGACCATCGTGAGGCTCACACTACGCTCGTACTTGATGACCCCCAATGTCTTGCTCATCACGTTGGATCAATTCCGCGCCGACTGCCTGTCCATCGCAGGACACCCCATCGTTCGCACACCAAACCTCGATCGGTTGGCTCGTAACGGAGTCCGCTTGACCCGTCACTACAGCCAGTGCGCGCCGTGTTCGCCGGGTCGCGCGAGTTTGTACACCGGGATGTACCAGATGAACCATCGGGTGGTTGCCAACGGCACGCCACTCGATCGGCGATTTGACAATGTCGCACTGCTCGCCAGACGAGCCGGTTATGCACCGACCTTGTTCGGCTACACCGACCAGAGCGCCGACCCTCGTGACACGACGGGGCCAGACGACTGGCGATTGACGTCCTTCGAAGGCATCCTCCCGGGTTTCGATTGCGAACTCTTCATTCCCGAACCACATGAGTTATGGATCAACCATCTCCGTGCCAACGGCTTTGACGTTCCGATGAATGCACAACAAGCGCTGCTCTCTGAACCGACGAGGCCCGCCGAGTTCGGCATCTCAGCATTCCTCACCGACCACTTCCTCGGCTGGCTCGATCGACAGGACGGACCGTGGTTTGCCCACACCAGTTACCTACGTCCCCATCCGCCCTATTCGGCTCCCGGGAAGTGGAGCACGGCATACGATCCCGCCGACGTCGAATTGCCGATCGCGCCGACGAACGATCGCCACCCGTTCCACGACTTCGCCCTCCAGATACCGAGTGCGATTCCGCCGCAGGACGAAGCTGGGATCCGTCACATGCGGGCGCAGTACTACGGCATGATCGGCGACGTCGACGAACAACTCGGTCGCATTTGGGATGCACTCGTCGAACGTGGGATGTGGGACAACACGTTCATCATCGTCACCGCCGACCACGGTGAACAGCTCGGCGATCACGGGCTCAAGGAAAAGCTCGGCTTCTTCGAGCAGAGCTACCACATCCTCGGGATCGTGCGTGACCCACGGTTGTCGTCCCGCAACGGATCGACGATTGAAGAGTTCACCGAGAACGTCGACATTCTTCCGACAATCGCCGAGGCACTCGGCCAGCCCGTACCGAAACAGTGTGACGGACTCCCCCTCACGCCTCTCCTCGAGGGGAAGACCGTCGATGGCTGGCGGACGGCCGCTTCCTATGAATATGACTGGCGACACTTCTTCATCCGCATGGGCGAGCGCGAGTGGCCGTGGGACCGTCGACTGGAAATGCAGAACCTTGCGGTGCGCAGGTATGACGACTGTGCCTACGTCCAGTTCGGCGACGGCACGTGGCTCTGCTTTGACACCAAGAATGATCCAACCTGGCGCACGACAATCGACGATCCATCGATCGTGCTTCCACTCGCACAAGACATGCTCACGTGGCGGTCACGCCACTTGAATCGCGACCTCACCGGCATGCTGAACGAAAAGGGTGGCATCGGCGAGTGGCCAGCCGGGGTGTCGTGGAGAGCATGACGCCCTACGGAGGCCTCGCCTACTCCGTCGAACGAGAATTCTCCTGCGGCATCGACCGCATGTGGCACGCCTGGACGGATCCCACCTCACTCGAAGCCTGGTACCACCCGACGTCGATGTCGTGCGTGTCTGGATCGGTGACGTCGAACGCAGTCGTCGGAGGCGAATGGAGCACCGCAATTGACGTCTCCATGCATGGGTTCCACGCGTGCTTCTGGGGTTGGTACACCGAAGTCGACCACCATCGTCGTCTTGCACACACGATGTCCTACACACAGGACCCAAACGAATTTGCGCTGCGCGATCGCAATGCGCCCGCCCACCTCGTCGTCGTCGACTTCGACGATCGATCGGGCGTGACATGGGTCAAGTTCTCACAATTCGGCGAGCTTCCCGTAGACGAGGCACCTCGTGCACAGGCCGGAATCGAGAATTACTTCGACTCCCTAGGGAATTTCCTCACCTAGTATTTCGTTGTTCATCGAGACCGATTGCCAGGCAATCGGCATTCCCCGACAAGAAAGCCCCCCAATGCTTGCTGCCCTTGCACGTTTCAGTGTCCGTCGTCGCCGACTGATGGTGTTCGGGATTTGGATCCCGCTCCTCGTCGTGATCGGCTTCGCCTCCTCCCGAACCGGTTCGGACTTCGCCACCGAGTTCGAGATTCCCGCCAGCGAGTCGAATGATGTCCAGATGTTGCTCGAAGCGAACAGCCCGGACCGAGCTGGCTTCAGCGGCGAGATCGTGTTCACCACACCAAGCGGCGTGGATTCTGATGCGGTCAAGGACGCCATGACGGAATTGTTCACCAAGGTCGGACAGATCGAAGGCGTCACGGTGACGAGTCCATACGACGTTGAGGGTCAAATCAACGTCGCACGCACCACGGCATTTGCATCCATCGACGCCACGATTCGGTCGCAGACCGCCCTGATTTCACTCGGCGAAGAGATTCGCAAGGTTGGCGAACCATATGCAACTGGTGATCTGCGCATCGAATACGGCGGAAACATCTTCGCCGGCTTCGAACTCCCCGCAAGTGAGGCCTACGGACTGCTCGCGGCGATCATCATCCTCGTCCTCGCCTTCGGATCAGTGCTCGCGATGGGCCTCCCGATCGGCACCGCACTCGTCGGTCTTGGTGTCGGCGCTTCACTCGTGACGGTTCTCAGCCACGTGCTCCCGATGCCCGACTTCACTACTTCACTCGTGGCGATGATCGGACTCGGCGTCGGAATCGACTACGCACTCTTCATCGTCACGCGTTATCGCGAGGGAATCCACCACGGCATGTCCGTCGAGGACTCGGTGGTCAACGCAGTCGACACTTCCGGCCGCGCCGTCATTTTTGCCGGCATCACGGTCATCATTTCCCTTCTCGGACTCTTCGTCATGGGTCTCGCGTTCGCTCGCGGACTCGCAATTGGTGCCGTGATCGGCGTGCTGATCATGATGATTGCCTCGATTTCGCTCCTTCCCGCGCTTTTGGCGATGGTCAAGCACCGCATCGATGTCACCTCGCGTGCAGCGCTCATCGCTCTCGCATCATTCGTCGTCATCACGTTCTTTGCCGTCGTCAGTGAATCGCTGCCGCTCTTCCTTGCCGCTGTCGTAAGCGCGCTTGTGGTCACGCTCGCAAGCTTCGTCATCAAGCCACTGCGCAAGCCGATCCCACAGCGTGCTCGCAAGCCGAAGAACGAAACGTTCTGGTATCGCTGGAGTCGCCTCGTGCAACGCC
>CAYFLC010000169.1:0-3546 GCA_964343885.1 uncultured Bifidobacterium sp. | reverse complement strand
AGCGTTGCAATTCCTGGTCCTTCGCCACTTTGCGACCCAAGTCGTAGAAGAGCGGCGGCGGTGTTCGAGGAGCAAATACCGTCGACTGACAGACCGGCATTGCGTTGGAAGTCGCTGACGGCGTGCGACGTCAGCGGACCGAAGATTCCATCGACTCGACCGCTGTCGAAACCAAGTCGTGACAACCGTGTCTGCAATTCCGTGACGTCATCACCGCGCAGATTCGGCGATGTGAGATACAACATGCGATCGCCAAGCGACCATGATGCTTCGACGAGGGCAGCCCACGTTGATGCATCGCAGACGCCATCGGCACGCAGTCCGCGCGAGGCTTGGAAATCGAGGACCGCCCGTTCGGTGTCGGGGCAGTAGAGACCGTCATCTTCGATGTCGCGCGTGAGAAAACCCGCGCTGCGGAGACGTCGTTGGAGATCGCTGACCGTTGCCGACCGAAGTCCGGCGGTCAGTGGGAAGGCGTCAGAAATTCCGACAACTCCTGAAGAAGGGCACCCTTGCCCTTGGCGCCGACCATGCGCTTCACCATCTCACCCTTGTTGAAAACGAGAAGGGTCGGGATGCTCATGACGTTGAACCGTTGTGCGATGTCGCCGTGGTCGTCGACATTCAACTTTGCGACAACCAAGTTGTCCTTTTGTTCGCCCGCGATCTCGGTGAGGATCGGCGCAATCATCTTGCATGGACCGCACCATTCGGCCCAGAAGTCGACGAGGATCGGTTTGTCGGATGCGTTGACCGTTTCGTCAAAGGTGGAGCTGGTGAGATTCACGATGCCATCTGCCATGGGGCAGAGTCTACGGGGTCGTCAGTGCTGGGTCTCCAACCAACGTTCACAGTCGATCGCGGCCATGCAGCCCGAGCCCGCAGCCGTGATGGCTTGGCGGTAGGTGTGGTCCTGGACGTCGCCACAGGCAAAGACGCCGGGAATATTGGTGATCGACGAACCCGCGCGGGTGAGGAGGTAGCCGCTGTCTTCCATGTCGAGCACGCCACTGAAGAGGGAGGTGTTCGGCTGGTGGCCGATGGCGATGAACAGGCCGCCCACGCTCAACTCGGAAAGCTGTCCGGTGACGGTGTCTTTCAACACGACGCCCTCGAGCTTTTCCGAGCCCTTCAATTCGACAACCTGACTGTTCCAGCGGAAGTCGATCTTCGGGTTCGCATGCGCGCGGTCGCGCATGATCTTCGACGCGCGCAGTTCCTCGCGGCGGTGAACGATGGTGACCTTCGATGCGAACTTCGTGAGGAATGTCGCTTCCTCGACTGCGCTGTCACCGCCGCCAACGACGACGATTTCTTGTCCACGGAAGAAGAAGCCGTCGCATGTGGCGCAGGTCGACACACCGTGTCCAACAAGCTGCGTTTCATTCGGAAGCCCGAGCATGAGCGACTGCGCACCGGTGGCGACAATCACCGCATCGGCGGTGAACTCTTTGTCGTGGGTCCACACACGGAACGGACGCTGCGAGAAGTCGACACGCTTCACCTTCTCGGTGAGGAATGTCGCACCGAAACGGCCCGCCTGCTCGCGGAAACGGCCCATCAGCTCGGGCCCCATGATGCCCTCGGGGAATCCGGGGAAGTTCTCGATCTCGGTGGTGAGCATCAACTGCCCACCTGGCTGGTCGGTCGTTGACGAAGGCTCGCCTTCGATCACGAACGGCGCGAGGTTCGCGCGGGCCGTGTAGATCGCGGCGGTGAGGCCCGCTGGTCCGGAACCGATGATGAGAACGTGGTGGTGCGTGGCCATGGTTGGTCAAGTCTCCTGGTTAGTCAGATGTCGTCGTTGGAACGTTGCCGGCGGGCGACGATGAGCCCGACCAGGAAGAACAGTCCACCGAGAATCAGGTACGAAGCCCACACGGCCGCGTCGCGTGACATACCTGCGTCGAGCGCGGCCTGAATTCCGCGCGTGAGGGCTATCAATCCGAGGACAGCGATGAGCGTGATACCCGTGAGGATGAGAACCCCATAGACGATGCCGCGCACCACCGCGATGAGCGGTTTGGTGGTGCGGTCGCGGACGAGACCGACCCACTTGTCGATGAAATCGACCGTGCGCTGCGCCCAATCAGGGTCGGTGAAGGGATTCGACGGCACCCGACAAGCCTAACTGTCAGCCCCCGAGATCGATTTGCGCAACAACGCCACAGTTGGCGTCGACGATCGCGAGAACCTTGCGGCCGTTCACGGTTGCGCGGTGCACGGCATACGTGCCGAACCGAGCGACGGGCGTTGCGGTCGGCGCGATGCCGATGTCGACGCAGCGGGTTGTCGGAAGTGCAGCGCTCTTCACGGCTGTGTCGGCGGTGTCGGGCGCACTCGACCGACCGACGCCCAGGCCAACAGCAAACAGAGCGGCGGCGGCAACCGCTGTGAGCGCCATCAGACGGGGCCGACGACGCGACGCGAGCGAGACGACGTTCGTCCCTGTGTCTTGCGGAGAGCCCGCAGCGAGCGCGTCGAATTCGGCCATCGCGGCGGCGAGGTGGGCGTCGCGGGTCGCGTCAGGGGCCACGGGGCGCGGCATGTCGCGCAGCGCGCGTGCAATGAAGTCGTCGTCGGTGGGCTCGGTCATGTTTCTTCTTTTGACGTGTTCGACCCCAAGTTTGGTTCCCCTGGGCTGGTTTGTGACGTCAGGTCACGGGGGAGGAGTTCGGCCAAGGCGGCCTTGCCGCGTGATAGCCGTGAGCGCACGGTGCCGACCGGAACCCCCAAGATTTCGGCGATTTCGGCGTAGTCGAGGTCGGAGACGTAGCGCAGCACCAGAACAACGCGGAATTCGTGGGGAAGTCGGGCAAGCGCGCCGGCGACGGCCGAGGATTGGTCGAGGCGATCTGCCACATCAGCGGCGCGGTCGGTTCGTGGATCGGCCTCTTCGGTTGCGGCGAGGACCGTCGGGTCTGCCGACGACGGCGCGCGCCGCACGCGGCGGATTTCGTCGATCGCGGCGTTTGTTGCGATGCGATGCACCCAAGTCGACAGGCTCGAGCGGCCGTCGAATCTGGCGAGGCCGCGCACGATCGCGAGAAGGGCGTTTTGTACCGCATCGTCGGCACCTTGCGGGGAGAGCACCATGCGATGGCACACCGCGTAGACCGCGTCGTAGTGCAGGCGCAACAGCGCATCAACGCTTGCGCGATCACCGGCCTGCGCACGAACCAAGAGCGTGGAGTGAACCGTGGCGTCGTCACGACCACCAACGGCATCCATGCGGCGAGGCTAGTCGGGTCAGGGAGTTGGTTGACTCGTGAAACCCGCACCCGCGAGGACGCCCTGGTATGGGTTTTTCACACTGCACATCGAGCTCTTGCCGGCTTCCTTCAGCCAGACGAGGAGGTATTTCGCCGGCTGTTTCACCACGAAGGTAGTCGGGCCGATTTCGGTTCCGTAGTTCTTGGCGATCCGCTTGCCCCACTGGTCGAGCGTCTGGGGCACGGCATCAAGGGCCGAGTAGAGCTCGATGCCCCACGGCTTTGTCTGCGGGTTGACCATCAACGTTCCGGTTCCGGCACCCGAAAGTTCGAG
>CAYFLC010000168.1:0-3553 GCA_964343885.1 uncultured Bifidobacterium sp. | reverse complement strand
TCGGTCGATCTCGTGGGAATACCGATCGGTGTCGCATCGCAGCTCGTCTTCGTCAATCTCGTGTACCTGCCGTTGAGGGCAGTGTTTCCCGACACCTTTTCCGCCGACCGCGTCGAGAACCGTGCGCGCGATCTTTTCGACCGCGCACACGGCGGATGGCTCGTGGTGCTCATCCTCGTCGTGGTCGTCGGAGCCCCGATCGTCGAGGAAATCGTCTACCGCGGATTCATCAACGGTTCCTTACAGGGCCAGCTTGGTGACGGCGTCGCTTTGGTGGTTGCCGCGGCATGGTTTGCGCTGATCCACTTCGCACCCGTCGAGTACCCGGGCCTCTTCGTTTTCGCGATCGTGCTTGGTCTGTGCTTTCTTCGCACCCGCCGGCTCGGGTTGCCAATCATGGCCCACATGGCATTCAATGCGACGGGGCTGATCCTGGTGGCGGGGAAGTAGCGCCGACACCTGCAACAATGACGGCGCATGGATGATCAATCCGCGAACAAGGATGATGAATCCCACAACGGGAGCGCCGTCACCGACGTGACGCCCGTCGCCGGACTCGGCGAAGTGTCGACTCTTGGGCTCGCCGACGGTTCGGTTGATGATGAAACGCCCGTGTCCGCCCCTCGTATCGCGCGGACTTTTCCTTCATTGCAGTTGTTCACCTCAATCGTCGTGGTCGGCGGGGCGATGCTGTTTCTCCTCGCCACCGTGCACCCGGGGCTTCTCTTCAAGAACAACACGCCCACCGGTGGCGACATGGGGGCGCACGTCTGGGGTCCCGCGTTTCTTCGTGACCATCTCCTGAACCACTTCCGTCTCACCGGCTGGAGCATGGACTGGTATTCGGGATTCCCGATGTACCGGTTCTACATGGTGGTGCCGGCGCTCTTCATCGTGTTGCTCGACGTCGTGCTGCCGTACGGCATCGCTTTCAAGCTCGTTGCCGTGGCGGGAATCATCGCACTTCCGTTCTGCGCGTGGAAGTTTGGTCGCCTTGCCAGGCTCGCGTATCCGTTGCCCGAATTGTTTGCCATCGCCGCCACGGTGTTCCTCTACGACGAGAGTTTCACCATCTACGGGGGAAACATCGCAAGCACGATGGCGGGCGAATTCTCGTTCTCCATCGCGCTCGCCTTCGCGATCATTGGGCTCGGGTATCTTGCTCACAGTCTCGAAACGGGGCGTCGTCGGTCGACCGCCGCGGTGCTCATCGCCTTGGCCGCGCTGTGTCACGGCATCGTGCTGATCTTCGTTTTCGGTGGCGCGGTTCTGATGGTGCTGCTCCATACGGGGCGACGGCGCCTGCTTTTCGGACTCGGAACGATCGGTGCCGCGATACTCCTCGCCGCGTTCTGGGTGGTGCCGTTCCTCACCGCGCACAAATACATGACCGACATGAAGTACGAACCGCGTCCGAGCGGAGCCTCTGATTCGTTCTGGGACATGTACTTCCCGTTGACGGCCTTCTGGGACATCGCCCTGATGGCATTTGCACTGATCGGTTTCGCTGCATCGCTTCTCCGTCGCAAGATCATCGGCGTGTGGCTCGGTGTGATGATGATCGTGTTGTTCGTCGGTGTGTACGTCACGCGCGACAGCCTGCCCGTCATCGGACTCCTGTGGAACCCGCGTCTCTTACCGTTCCTGTATCTCTGCCGGTACATGCTCGCGATGATCGGCATCTGGGCCGTGATCGCCGCGGTATTCCGGCTCGTAACGGCCGAACGCGGCGAAGCACTCGATTCACCTTCGTCGATCACCGTTTACAGCGCTCTGCGCAGCGCGACCGTGTGGGTCGTCGCCGTGGGTGTGCTCTGCGTCATCGGTTTCCGCTTCCAGCAACTGCCGGGTGGTTCCGTTATCACGAAGTCCGACGGCTCGGCGCAGTATGCGTGGGGGCCGTTCAGGGCGAAGTCAGACAACAAGGCGTTCGTCGACGGATGGGCGCGATGGAACTTCGAGGGATACGAGGGCAAGGGCTCGTACGCCGAGTACCACGACATCGTTCAGGCCATGAAGCGTCTCGGTGAGGACAAATCACACGGGTGCGGTCGCGCGCTGTGGGAGAACAATGGCGATCTGAACAAGTACGGCACAACGATGGCGCTGATGCTGCTGCCGTTCTGGACGAACGGGTGCATCGGTTCGCAGGAAGGTCTGTTCTTCGAGGCTGCCGGAACAACGCCCTATCACTTCATCTCGGCCGCCGCGATGTCGAAACAAAGCAGCAACCCGGTGCGCGAACTTCGTTACGACAACAACGATGCCACCAAGGGCGTGCACTACCTGCAGGAACTCGGCGTCAAGTACTACATGGCGTTCACCACCGAGGCGATCGACAAAGCATCGGCAGAAGCCGACCTCACCGAAGTCGCGCGTTCGGGGCCGTGGGTGGTCTACGAGGTCGCCGGAAGCGACTGGGTCGTACCGATGAAGACCCGGCCGGTGGTCGTGAACGAGCGCAGCGGCGACCAGCGCGAGCGCTGGCTCGAATTGGGAACGAGTTGGTTCCAGCATCCCGAAGAGTGGTCGGCGACGCCGGTCGACAACGGGCCGAAGGACTGGCAACACATCGACGTTCAAGTCGACCTCACACGCCGAGTGGGTCAACCGGGTGACGCCTCGCGCAACGTCGACATCGTGACGCCCGTGCAGAAGATCAACCCCGTTGCGTTGCCGATGGTGCAGGTGACGAATGTCAGCCATTCGGAGAATTCGGTTTCGTTCAGCGTCGACAAGATCGGGGTGCCGATCCTGGTGAGGGTGAGTTACTTCCCGAATTGGAAGGTCGACGGTGCGAAAGGTCCGTACCGCGCAGCACCGAACATGATGGTTGTCATTCCAACCGAGAAGAACGTGCGACTTCACTATTCGTCGTCTGGTATCGACAAAGTGGCGTATTTGCTCACGATCGCGGGCATCGCACTTGTTGTCTATTGGTGGAGACGCGACCCATATAGCCTGTGAGCCGTTATGAACGGCTCCGACATCCATCGCGCTCTTGAAACGATTTTCAAGGCGTACGACATTCGGGGAACCGTTCCCGAACAGTTCAACACCGACATCGCGCGTGCCATCGGTGTTGCGTTCGCCGAATTTTCCGGCGCGCCCACTGTGCTCGTGGCGCGCGACATGCGCCCGTCCGGAGTCGAACTCGCTGCCGCATTCGCAGAAGGTGTGGTGTCGCGTGGTGTCAATGTGATCGATCTCGGTCTTGCAAGCACCGACATGCTGTATTTCGCGGCGGGTTCGCTGAATGCGCCCGGTGCAATGTTCACCGCTTCGCACAATCCCGCCCAGTACAACGGCATCAAGTTCTGCCTCTCCGGTGCGCGGCCGGTCGGTGCCGACACGGGTCTCGAAGTGATCCGCGATCGCACGGCCGGCGAACTTCAGTCTCCCGGCGCGTCCGCGACGGTGCGCGGCAGCAAATCGACACGCAACGTGCTCGATGCTTTCGCCGATCACGTTGTCGGGTTCGTCGACGCGAAGAACCTCGCGCCCTTGAAGGTTGTCGCCGATACCGCCAACGGAATGGGCGGCCTCGTCGTTC
>CAYFLC010000167.1:0-3592 GCA_964343885.1 uncultured Bifidobacterium sp. | reverse complement strand
GCCCGACTTCGTGCACATCATGGTCGATGGTCGCATCGTGAAGTCCGGCGGGATGGAAATCGCCGAAGAGCTCGAAAAGTCGGGCTACGAGGCCTACCGCTGAGGCGAGTAGAAAGACAGCCATGACTTTCGATCCCGCCGTCGTGAAGAAGGATTTCCCCCTTCTCGAACGCGAGATCAACGGCAAGCCGCTCGTCTATCTCGATTCGGCGAACACGTCACAGAAGCCGCGGCAGGTCATCGATGCGATGTCTCGCTTCATGGAAACGTCGTACGGCCCCATCAACCGCAGCGCCTACCAAATCGCAGCCGAGGCCACCGATGTATTCGAGGGCGCACGCGCAGCAGTGCGCCGTTTCATCAACGCCCCGAAGGTGCACGAAGTGGTGTTCACCAAGAACGCCACAGAATCGCTGAACCTCATCGTTCAGTCATGGGGACGCGCCAATTTGCGCACCGGCGATGTCGTCGTCCTCACGCACATGGAACACCACGCGAACATCGTGCCGTGGCACATGCTCGCGGCGGAACGCGGCATCGAACTGCGCTGGGTACCCCTCACCGCCGACGGTCAACTCGACCTCACCAACCTCTCCTCACTTCTCGACGGAGCCAAGGTGTTCTCGTTCACCGCAATGAGCAACGTGCTCGGCACCATCACGCCAGTGAAGCAACTCGTCGATGCCGCGCACGCTGCCGGTGCGATTGCAATCGTCGACGGATGCCAATACGTGCCGCACAACCCCACCGACGTGCAGGCATGGGGAGCCGACTTCCTCGCGTTCTCGTCGCACAAACTCTGCGGACCATCGGGTATCGGCGTCATGTGGGGCCGCGAAGCGTTGCTCGATGCCATGCCGCCTTTCCTCGGCGGCGGCAACATGATCGCCGACGTCAGGCTCGACGGATTCTCGTGTGCCGAACTTCCCGCAAAGTTCGAAGCGGGCACGCCGCCCATCACCGAAGCCGTTGGTCTCGGTGCGGCCATCGGCTACCTCACTTCGCTCGGCATGGACACTGTCCGTGCCCACGAAGCCGACACCGCGGCGTACGCGATCAATCTTCTGAAGTCGCGCTACGGCGACGACATCACCATCCACGGACCCACCGACATCGCCGTGCGCGGTGCAACGTTGTCGTTCCAATTCAAGGACGTCCATCCCCACGATGTCTCGCAGGTTCTCGACCAGGCGAACGTGTGCGTCCGTGCCGGCCACCACTGCGCCAAGCCCCTCATGAAGTTGCTCGGCTCGAACGCCACCGCCCGCGCCAGCTTCTACATCTACAATTCGAACGCCGATGCCGATGCACTTGCAGATGCACTGGCCAATGCCGGAGACTTGTTCGGTTTCTGAATTCGAAGACGATCTCACCCACGACCGGAGCACCGATGCCAGGATTGGAAGACCTCTACCGCGAGATCATTCTCGACCACTACCGCACGCCCCGTAACCGCGGCGAGCTCGCCCCGCCCGCCGTGCGCGCCGAGGGCCACAACCCTCTATGTGGCGACGAGATCCAGGTGTACCTCGACGTGAAAGACGGCCTTGTCTCCGACATCAAGATCGGCGGACAGGGTTGCTCGATCAGCCAGAGCTCGGCCTCGATGATGTCGGCCGCAGTAAAGGGCAAGTCGGTTGCAGAAATTCGCAACCTCGTGCGCCGTTTCAAGCACATGATGTCGATCGAGGAAGACGACACCAACGCCGCCCCGATCGACGAGTCACAGCCCCTCGGCGACCTCGAGGCCCTGCGCGGCGTCGTGAAGTTTCCCGTGCGCATCAAGTGCGCAACTCTGTCGTGGAACACCCTGCTCGACGCGCTCGACCAGTCCAACTGATCCACACCACTAATCGTTACTGCGATCGGGGGATTCGCGTGCCATCAATACCCGCACAAATTGCCGATATCACGACCGACTGGCTGAACGAGGTTCTCCCCTCGAACGTCGGTCGGGTGAAAGGCTTCGACGTCACCCGATTCGGCGCCGGTGTCGGCATTCTGGGTGAGCTCGCACGACTGACTCTCGACTACGTCGACGGTCCCGGCGCCGGACCGGCGACCATCGTCGCCAAGTGCCAGTCGCCCGCTGCCGAGAACCAGTTCCTCGCCCAGGCAATGGGCTTCTACTTGCGCGAGGTCAACTTCTACAAAGAGGTAGCGACACGTCTCAACGTTCGCGTGCCGCACCCCTACTACGCCGAGGCCGGCCCCGATGGTTTGCCGTTCATCATCCTCATCGAGGAAATCACCGGTGCGCATTGCCCCGACCAGATCACCGGTCTCACGTTGAACGAGGCCGAGCGCATCCTCGAAACCGTGGCGAAGCTCCATGCCGCGTTCTGGGAAACGAAAGAGCTGTACGAACTCACGTGGCTTCCACCCATGAACAACCCGCTCTACAAAGCCGGCAAGGCAATGGCCGAAGCACAGTGGCCACACTTCAAGGAACACTTCGGCGACCGCATCGACGGCGAAATGCTCGACGCATTACACAAAGCCTGCGACAAATACCCCGACATGCTCGATTGGTGGGTGCAGCAGGGCCACCAAACCTTCACGCACACCGATTGCCGCGCCGAGAACTATCTCTTCGGCGGAAGCGCCGGACCCGACGTCATCACGATGATCGACTTCCAGCTCAGCACGCGTCACGTCGGTGCGTGGGACGTGTGCAACCTTCTTGCTGCGTCACTCACACCCGAAATGCGTCGCAAGCACGAGGAACATCTCATCTCGCACTACTACGCGAAGGTCAGCGAATACGCGGCCGACCAACCCGGTTTTCGTGGCTTTTCGCTCGACCGCCTGTGGTACGACTACCGCGCCGCGCTGCTTCAGCAGGGTGTTGCACAAGTCATCACATCGAATCTGCAGGGTGGCAATGAACGAGGCGACGAACTCCTCGAAGAACTCCACATGCGACCCCTCATCGCCGGCATGGATCACAACGTCGGCGACATCCTGAAGGACATGTAATGCACGACATCCTCCCCCCTCCCCAGGACTCCTCGCTCGAAGAGATCCACCAACGCCGATACGAAGTGAAGGCCTACCGCAAGGACGACCGCACCATCATTCTGCGCGGAGCAGTTCGCGACGAGAAGCCGGCCGGTTTGTACATTCCCAACGACCCCGAACCGTTGCCGATGCATCACATGGTGGTGGCGCTCGAAATTTCGATGCCCGACATGGTCATCCAAGATGCCGGCATCGAATTCGAGGTGTATCCGCACGGCGGTTGCCCGTCAATCACTACGCACTACAAAAGCCTCATCGGCCTCAGCATCGCTCGCGGCTTCACGCACAAGGTGCGCGAACTGTTCGGCGGGCCGCGCGGATGCACGCACACCACCGCCCTCTTGCAAGCGATGGCACCGGTGGCGATTCAAAGCGTGTGGTCGATGCGGGCCACGAACGTTCGCGACGGCCTCGCGCAGGCGGAACCCGAACCGACGACACGCGAAGAGCGCCTCGCGCGAATGCGCTTCAATCTGAACACGTGCCACATCTGGGACGAGAACGGCGAACAGGCACAAACTGTTGCCGACGGTGGCGACATCGGCTTTCCGATCTGGATCACCGATCGCTA
>CAYFLC010000166.1:0-3601 GCA_964343885.1 uncultured Bifidobacterium sp. | reverse complement strand
ACGATGCCGTCATGCGTTTCGACGGCGAAGCCTGGCAGTCCAACTGGCTCGACGATGCCATCTGGTCGCTTCCCGGTCGCGGCGATGTGCAAGGTAAGTCGAACTTCTTCCCGATGTGGCAAGAGTCGATGTCGGCCTTCTCGTTCGTCGGTTTCTTCGCGTCAGCGGGTCCGATCACCGTCAACGGCGACAATGCCACGGGAATCTGGTACCAGCAGGAATTCCTGCACCTCGAGGCCGGCGGAAAAATGAACGTCACCGGACGCTACGAAGACACATATGCGAAGCGCGGCGGCCGTTGGTACTTCGCCAAGCGCGTGTACTCGATTCTCGACCGCCAGATGCTGGCGTAGCAACAAGCAATCAGGCGCCGAGGGTGCGCGTGAAACCCTCGGGAATGATCACGTCGTCGTTGTTGAGTTCGGAAACGTGTGCTTTCCCCAGACCCAAGAGCGCAGAGTCGATGCCCCCGCGCAGAATGTCGAGAACATTTTCGACGCCCGCCTGACCGTTCGCCGACAATCCCCACAGATAAGCGCGGCCAATCATGACGGCGCGCGCGCCAAGAGCCAGGCACTTCACCACGTCACTTCCGCGACGCACGCCGCCATCGAGCACGACCTCGATCTGGTGTCCAACAGCATTGGCGATCGACGGAAGCACGCGAATTGGTGCCGGCGTTCCGTCAAGGTTGTTGCCACCGTGGTTCGAAACCGAGAGTGCGGTTGCGCCGGCGTCGACAACACGCTTTGCATCGTCGACACGACACACGCCCTTCACCATGAACGGCCCGTCCCACTGTGAACGCAGCCATGCGATGTCATCCCAACTTGGCGGCGGACTTTGCATCCACTCGAAGTACGCACCGAAGAATGTTGGGGCCTTCTCGCCGGGCGGCACCATGTTGGGAGTGGTGAGATCGGGCAAGTGCAGAGTCTTCGCGTACATCCACAACCACTTCGGCCGTGACAGCCCCTGCGGTGCGAGCTTGATCATTTCCTTCAGGCCGACCTTCTCGGGAATCCACGGGCTGCCCCAGTCACGACCGTTCGAGAAGGTCCAGTCGAGCGTGACGATGATGCCCTTTGCCCCAGCGGCCTTTGCGCGTTCGAGGCGCTGAATCATCGTGTCACGGCCGCCCGACCAATACATCTGGAAGAGAACCTGTTGGTTGACTGCGGTGACTTCCTCGAGCGACTTGCTGGCGAACGAGCTGAGGCCCATGGCGACACCACGGTTCGCCGCGGCGCGTGCAACCGCCACTTCGCCCTCGGGGTGCACGGCCTGGACTCCGGTCGGCGAGATGATGACCGGCATCGACAACTGCTGCCCCATGACCGAGATCGACTGATCGCGCGACGCATGCAGACCGGCGATGTGCGGAGCGAAACCCAACTGGTCGAACGCCGCAAGATTGTCGTTGAACGTGAGACCTTTTTCGGATCCACCGACAATCGCCCCGTACACCGACTTCGGCAGACGTTTCTCGGCACGGCGCTGTGCGACGGCAACGGTTTCGAACCACGGGTTTCCCATGGGACGAGATCCTACCGACGGGTAGGCAATGGCACGATCAGAAGTTGTTGTAGGGCGACTCGAAGACGGCCGGCTCGACCCATTTCAGCAGGACCACCGTCGCAACGACGAGGCCCAACCAAATGAGACCGACGCGGATACGCGGATGTGCAGCGAGGAACTTCACGGCTTCAACGTCCCCTGGAGAAAAACTGCGAATGCCCTCGAGACTTCGTACGCCGCGTACTTGGTGAGGTGTGCACGATCCTGGAACTGAAGGTCCAGTCCCGGCTTCGACTTGTCGTAAAGAACCGTGCGTGAATCGAATATCGCCGCTTGCGGCAACCTCGCCGCAAGACGATCGAGGTCGATCACGTTCGGCCCCTCTTCGAAAGATGGGAAGTAGTAGAAGAAGACCGTTTCCACGCCCGCCGCTTTCGCGATACGCACCATGTCGCGCATCGCAGAAATTTCGCCGGCCGCGCGGCGACTGTCGACGTTGATCGTGGTGTAACGCGATGCGTCGTTGCGAAGCCGCTTCAACTTGGCTTCGCTCGGCTGTGGGGTTGCATCGGTGTACGGAGCCGACGCGACGGGGCCCCACACGGGAAGAACTTGACGGTCGCACTCGTTCATCGGATCAACCGTTTGGCTGGGATTTCGCAGAGCGTTATCGAAGCCGATCTGAAGATGCTTGAAGAAGAAACTCAGCGGCGAAACGAAATGCGAACGCAGGTAGACGTCACCAAAACCAATCACGTTGTCTTTCATCAAGCCACCGATGTAGCCCGAGTAAGCGTCGGCACCGAACAGTGCATAACTGCGATCGGTGAGGGCAGCGCCATAGCGCCCCGGCGCAGAATCACCACCCGTTCGCGTGATCATCATTTCGATGCCCAACGAACGGGGTGTTCCACGCTCGCGAAGATACGTGCGCAGCGCCATGCTCGAGTCGGACTCAGCGTTACCCAGCAGGACGATCTTTTCGGTCTTGAACTTCTTAGTGTTCGACAACGTGAGGTCGATGAGGTCGTTGTCGATTCCGAAACCGGTGCGACTGGCGCCGATCAACAACAGGTCGGCAGGAGCAGCTGCGCTTTCGAACACGGCGGCCTGACACTTCTTCATGTAACGACCGGGAACCCGCCCCGCGCGGAGCCAGCTGTACGACGGCACGACGATGAGCGCAAGCGCCAGCGGTGGAATCACCAGGCGGCGAATGATGTGCCTACTTGAACGCATAGTTCGCCACGTACGAGAGGGCTATGACAACCGCGAGTGTTCCGATTCTGTTCGCGACCTTTGCCAAGCGCGAATTCATGTTCGCCGCCTTCGGCGCAAAGACCATCAACAGACCGTGGACAAAACCCCAGATGATGTAACCAGGCTTTACCTCGTGCCACAGGCCCATGAACACAAAAGCTGAGACCGTTGCAACCTGCGCCTTCACGCCGCGCAGGTTCAATGGAAGAAAGATGTACTGCGTCACGAACTTGGCCATCGACGTGTGCCAACGGTTCCAGAAGTCACGAATGTCGGTGGCCATCCACGGTTTGTTGAAGTTCTGGGGCACCTCGAAACCCGCCAGCGCGGCGCCACCTTCGGCAATGAGCGACTGCCCCCAAAACGCCGCGAAGAGGAAGCCGAACAACGCAATCATGACCAGCGGGGCCGTCACCCGGTGAAGGTCGGCACTGCCCGCGCGCTGCAAGCACCAGTCCGAAACAAGAGTCGACAAGAGCCATCCCGCGAACAACTTGCGATACATCAGTTCCGTGGTTCCGAGTCGCGACTCATCTGCAGTGGGGTTTGTTTGATCCCACAGCACCGTTCCCGACACAACGGGGCCAACCACGACGACGGGAAGGAAGAACCCACCGGCAAACATCGATGCGACGCGCTGGCCCAACGTTGTCGACTTTGCGCCGAGAATCTGCTTCGTCGTCATGAAGACACGCACCACCGCGAACGCCACGCCGGCTGTTGCCAATCGCTCGCTCGCCCAGAAGCCGTTGATCATGTCGGTCGAGAAGAAGTTGAGAAGCAACACGTAAGGCGCGTACTGCCGCCACATCGACTTCTTCGG
>CAYFLC010000165.1:0-3611 GCA_964343885.1 uncultured Bifidobacterium sp. | reverse complement strand
GGAATCGACGGTTTCTTTGCGCGCATCAACACGAATGCCGCATCAGCCGACGAAGCGGTGCTCGCTTCTTTTCGAACAGCGATGGACAACGATCTCGACACTCCGTCGGCAACCGCTTTGATGTTCGACACCATCCGCCGGGCGAACGCCGCTCTCGACGCGAACGATTCATCAACCGCGGCATCGCTCGCCGCAGCCGTGCGCGAAATGTGTGCAGCTTTCGGGCTCACCATTAATGACGTTGCCGATGTCGACGACGACATTCTCGAAAAGGCAAAGGCTCTCGACGCCGCTCGGGCAGCGAAGGACTTTGCAACGGCCGATGCGTTGCGCAACGAACTGCAGTCCGCTGGTTACGTGGTCGAAACAACGAAAGACGGCACTCGCGTGCGTCGCGGGTGACGAGGCAACGGGTTCGATGACGAAGCGCGAAAAGGGCAGGTTCCCGCAGGGTTTCTGGACCATCTGGAGCACCGTCGCCCTCGACATGGTGGGCTTCGGCATGGTGGTGCCGATTCTCGGTCGTTACGCCGAACGGTTCGGTGCCAGCGGGTTCGAGGTGGGTCTTCTCTTCACGATGTTCTCGATCGCGCAGTTCTTCTTTGCTCCTGTGCTGGGCCGACTGTCCGATCGCATCGGGCGCAAGCCGGTCATCATCATCTCGCTGCTCGGCACGGCGCTCGCAAGTTTTCTCACCGGCGCAGCCGGCGCACTGTGGTTGTTGTTCCTTGCGCGTTTCCTCGACGGAGCCTCGGGAGCAAGCGTCTCGGTGGCGCAAAGCGCCATCACCGACATCGCTTCCCCCGAAGACAGGCCACGACTTCTCGGCATGCTCGGCGCGGCGTTTGGCGTCGGGTTCGTCTTCGGCCCCGCGATCGGTGGCCTCGCTGCGCTCGGTGGCCCGCACGTTCCCTTCTACGTTGCGGCGGTGTTCGCACTGTGCAATGCGGTTGCCGCGTGGTTTCGTCTGCCGGAAACCAACACGACACGCGCGCAGCGTGAGGCGTCGCGCACCCGTCGTCGCTTCGTCATCAACCGCTTCACTGGAACCGCACTTTTGTCGGGTACCGCGTTCGCCGGTTTCGAGGCCACGTTCGCACTGCTCGGCGAGCGTCGGTTCGGCCTCACAGAAGGTTCGGCTGCCGCGGTGTTTCTCGTCGTTGGGGTGATGCTCGTCATCGTTCAGGGTGGGCTCATCGGGCCACTCACTCAACGGTTCGGATCTCACCGTCTGCTGTCGATCGGGTTCGTCATCCTCGTCGGAGGCTTCCTCGTGCTCTCGGTCGCCGAGGTGTGGGTGTTGCTGTTCGTGGCACTCGCGCTTCTGTCGCTGGGCCAGGGTGTCATCACACCGTCGCTCACCAGCGTGGTCACCGATTCGGTGACGCCCGACAAGCGCGGCGAGGTGCTCGGTGTGCAGCAGTCGGCCGGCGCGCTGTCGCGCATCATCGGCCCCGCCATCGCGGGACTCGTTTTCGACCACGCAGGGGTGGGCTGGCCGTACGTGGTGGCCGCGGTGCTCACCGTTGCAGCGCTCGTTCTCGTAGCGTCTGACGGCAGGTCATGAAGGAACATTTCGCAGTCCGCGCCCGCGAGGGGAACTTCCAGCCGCCGTCGATGGGGTACGTGCCGGCGCTCGACGGATTGCGTGCACTCGCCGTCATCGCGGTCGTCTTCTACCACGCGAAGTTCAGCTGGATGCAAGGTGGCTTCATCGGCGTCGAGGTGTTCTTCGTCGTCAGCGGTTTCCTCATCACCTCGTTACTCCTCGAAGAAGCCGAAGAAAACCACAGCGTCGCTCTGAAGCAGTTCTGGTTCCGTCGCGGGCGCCGGTTGCTTCCCGCGCTCTTTGCCATGCTCATCTCGGTCGGGGCCTGGGCGCTGTTGTTCTCGGACTACAAGGTTGACCAACTGCGTCACGACTTCCTGTCAGCCATTTTCTATTTCTCGAATTGGTGGCAGATCTTCTTCACCAGCGTTCCGTACTTCGCACCGAAGGACCCACCGCTTCTCCGCCACCTCTGGTCGCTCGCGGTGGAAGAGCAGTGGTACCTGTTGTGGCCGTTCGCCTTCATCGGTCTCATGCGCTGGCGTCGCAGCCGTGCGAAGTCGGCCCAAACACTCGTCGTTTCGTCGCTCGTCATCATGGTGCTTACAGCGGTGCTGTACAGCGGTTCGAACCCCGATCGCGTGAATTTCCTCTATCTCTCCACGCTCACGCGCTCGACCGGCCTCATGCTCGGCGCGGCTGGAGCACTGTTGTGGCGACCATGGACAATGACCGGCAAGGCGAAGGTTGCCGAGATTCCCGAACGATCACTGTCGCTCGCCGCAACGATCAGCGCAGCGGTGTTGGTGTTGATGGCACTTTCGCTCACCGTCGACGGAGCCTTCCTCTACCGCGGCGGTCTCGCGCTGGTCACGCTCTCTTCCGTTGTCCTCGTGGCAACGTCGGTTCATCCGAACGCAGTCGGCGTTCGCCGCATTCTCGGCTCGATGCCACTCGTCGAAATCGGCAAGCGTTCGTACGGCCTGTACCTGTGGCACTGGCCGATCTTCCTTTTCGCAGGCGCACGCGAAAGCGCGGGCAAGTTCTTCGTTGCGATGCTCATCACCGTCGTGGCCACCGAAGCCAGCTACCGCTTCATCGAGATGCCGGTGCGCAACGGTGTCATTGGTCGTTGGCGCGAAATCCTCAACGACCGCGACAACGAACAGCGTC
Organism: uncultured Bifidobacterium sp.; assembly: GCA_964343885.1. Taxonomy (GTDB): domain Bacteria; phylum Actinomycetota; class Acidimicrobiia; order Acidimicrobiales; family Ilumatobacteraceae; genus F1-20-MAGs119. The sequence continues at coordinate 889 of CAYFLC010000165.1, read as the reverse complement.
GTGACACCCTCGTCACCGCCACCTCGTACGGCATTGCGGCCATCGTTCTCGTTGCATCGGTCGGCATCGCACTCGCCGCAACAAAGCCCATCGACATCTCGATGGACCAGGGTCCCGACCAGGTGTTCGGTGCAACCACCACGGTTCCGCTGGAAGACCCCAGCCAGACCACGCTTCCGGGAGTCGTCGCGCCCACAACGACACTGCCCGTCCTCGCCGATCCGAAGCGCCTCATCATCGTCGGTGATTCGCAGGCCAAGGCGCTGGCAATCAATCAGCCTGCCGGAATCGAAAAGACGTTCACGGTGACCAACGGTTCGATTTCCGGATGCGGTGTGTACGACGCGGGAACGGGAATCAGTTCGAAGATCGACTTCAAGCAGAACTTCGACACCTGCCGCGGCTGGCAAACGAAGTGGGCGGAAGCCGCCAAGAAGAACAAGGCAGAAATTGCCCTCGTTGTGCTCGGCGCGTGGGAAGTGCTCGACGTGCTACATGCAGGCGTGAACTACGCCTTCTTTTCGTCGCAGGCCGACGATCTGTTCAAGCGACAAGTCAAGGTCGGCATCGATGCACTCGTCGCCGCGGGCGTGCCGAAGATCGCACTGCTCGAAGTGCCCTGCATGCGCCCACAGAACGTGGCGGGTGCGGGCATCCCGGCGATCCCCGAACGCGGTGACGACACGCGCACATCACACCTCAATGAATTGCTGCAGCAGGTTGCCAAAGACAACAGCAAAACCACGACGTTCGTGAAGGGCCCGCGCGAGTGGTGCACGAGTTCGATCATCGGCAACGACCTTGGCTACCGCTGGGATGGTGTGCACGTGTACAAACCGGGCGCGAAGTTGATCATGGACACGATCGCCCCCGCCCTCCTCTCCCTCTA
>CAYFLC010000164.1:1351-3631 GCA_964343885.1 uncultured Bifidobacterium sp. | reverse complement strand
GTCATCTGCAGCCGCGACGCCGAGGGGCGGCTGCGTATGACCACGCGTTGCTTCGTGCTCCTCACTCTCGTGGGGCTCTTGGTTGGGCTGTTATCGGGCCTGTTCGGCGTGGGGGGCGGGTTTCTCATCGTGCCGGCACTCGTCGCCTTCGCCACGATGGATGTCTTTCGCGCCGTCGGGACCTCACTCTTCGTGATGACGCTTGTAGGTGCCGCGGCAGTGGCCGCCCAGGTAGCTGCCGGCCGCAGCATCCCGCTCGACATCGCCGGCAGTTTCGTGGGTGGCGGAGTGCCCGCCCTCGTCGTCGGTTCGTGGATCGGCCGCCGGATCGGCGGGCCGACGCTGGCCCGCGTCTTTTCTGTGGCGATCGTCCTGGTCGCGGCCTTCATCATCTTCAAAACCCTGAAGGGCATCTGAATCCCTTTCTCCCAAGAACATCGGAGGTCCTCGTGAATCACTGCATCTGCATTCTCCGGCGTGCAAGCCTCGCCCTCGGCATTGCGTTGGCATCTGCCGTTCCCAGTATCTGCGCTGAGTCAGCACCTCCGCCGGCGCTCCAGTTTCCGAAGATCGACACCTATGGTGCGGTCGTGGCTGTTCCGTCGGCCGAGGAGCGGCCGCGGGCTGGCGGCAAGGTGGTCTTCGACACCACGGCAGCCGCACCGGCGGGCAAGCCGAATCGCGGGCTCGAGAGTGCCGCTCGGCTGGTGAACATCTATGAGTTGGAACGCATGTCAGCCGACCGACCGAAGATCGCCGTGATTCTTCACTTCAACGCGACGACGGCAGCCCTCAACGACGCTGCCCACGCCAAGACGGCCAACGGCGGCATGAACCCGAACCGTGAGCTGGTCGAGAAGCTGCTCGCCAACGGTGTCGAGGTGTGGGTGTGCGGCCAATCGATGATCCGCAGCGGCCATGCCTTAGCCGACGTGCTGCCTGGCATCCGCGTCGCTCATTCGGCGATGATCTTCAACATAAACCGTCAGACTGACGGCTGGGCGACGCTCGGCGTGCATTGACGCCCTTGGACGAAAGGTCGCTACTGACATCACCGACATCGCAAGTTGACCGCAACATCCCATCGCACCTTCTGGGTTATGATCGATGTTGGCCCGATATGAACACCCCGCACGACCAGCACACCTGATCGATTCGACTGGGCCCGTGAACTGCACGCCCACACGCGTAGAATGGCTCCGTTCGATCGATCAGGCACATCGTGGACACAATGACATACTTCTCGTCTGAGGGGGCACCCTTTTCTGCTGCCGCACCCATGCCCGTCCGCATCACTTTTGTGGTCGCAGCCGTTTTCCTTGGAGTCACATCGGCGGCCGCGCCACCGGCTACCTCTACGAGCCCGCCGTCGGTAGACATTAACCGAGACTTTTTGGCTCCTGATCTCGATCCCGAGGCGTGGCTTGCACGATTCGAAGCAGAGAGCCGCGAGGTGTTCGCTGCTCGCCAGTCAATCCTTGCCTCCGTTGGATTACAGCAGGGAGATCGGGTCGTTGACATCGGGAGCGGCACCGGTCTTTTCCTCACGCCCTTTTCCAAGGCCACAGGCTCGACCGGACGTGTGTACGCAGTGGACATTTCGCCAAAGCTCATCGACTTCATCGCAAAACGAGTCCATGAAGAGAAACTACAGAACGTAGCGGTGGCACTTTCGACGCCCGCGTCCATTGGACTGCCTTCCGGCTCGATCACTCATGCATTCGCCTGTGATGTCTACCACCACTTCGAGCAGCATGACGCGATGCTGGCTTCCATCTACGCTGCGCTCATTCCCGGGGGCTCATTCGTGGTGGTCGACTTCGAACGTATACCAGGCGTATCCCGCGAATGGGTACTCGGCCACGTTCGTGCAGCCAAAGAGACGGTACGCCACGAAATCGAGTCGGCCGGCTTCGCGTTCCTGGAGGAAGTCGAGCTTCCCGAGTTCAAAGAGAACTACTTTCTGCGATTCCGCAAACCACGCACAACTGGCCAGTGACGTATCTCGCGGCCTCGTCGTGGAGCGGCACTCGACCGATATCAGACGTTGCGCCGTTGTGATCGACACCGTCGGTGCTTGCGTTCATGGATCGCACGACGGACTGATCACGCGGTTTTTTGTTCGAGCACGGAATCGACTCGCGTTCCACCCGGTTGTCCTGCTCGTAACGCGACACCGCGGGCAAGCGACACTCGGTCTGCAACGACCAACGTCTTCGGCACTCGGGAATAAGCGAGTTGCCCGTTCGGATAACTCTCCAGTTCCATGCAGGCGATGTG
>CAYFLC010000164.1:0-1341 GCA_964343885.1 uncultured Bifidobacterium sp. | reverse complement strand
CGTGAGAACCCTTGAATAGGGTTAGTGAACCGTTGACGAGACTGATTCGAGACATCACCGCCTCCGTCTCAGCTCACGCACGACCTCAAAGAACCCCTTCCGGAAGACGAGGAATCCCCCGAGCGTCTCACCGTGTCGAGCGACGCGAGGAAACTGTCGCTTCTCGTGATCCACTCCGGCTGGCCGACACTTGCCGAAGCGTCGTTGGTCAAGCTATGCTCCACGTCCGGCTGCAGAAGAGCCAACGTCCCATTGGTTGTCAGCCTCGTGCGGATGACGGTATCGTTGTGGCATGAGTGAGCGAGTGCGTTTTTCGTCCATTCTGTTTCTCGCGGTCATCGCTGGTTCGAGCTTCGGTTGTTCGCGGCTTCCCGACACGGCCTACACCCTGCGGACTGAGTTCGAGAAACTCGAACTGCCCGCGAAGCACAAGGACCAGATCGCGGAGATTCTGGCGGCGTATCACGGTACGCCTTCGAATCCGCGGCTGGCGGTACCGTCGCCGGCCGATCCGCTGGTGAAGGTCGACAAGCCGGGCTATGACCGGCTTCACCTCCAACTCGGCCGACAGGTCTACACACAGCACTGCGCCGGCTGCCACGGAACAACGGGGGATGGCAGGGGGCCGGCAGGCGGCTACCTCAATCCGCCGCCGCGCGACTACCGAAACGGGGTGTTCAAGTTCACGTCAACCCCGCGTGGCTCGAAGCCCCGCCGCGAGGATCTCCGCCGCATCCTGAAATATGGTGCGAAGGGCACGTCGATGCCCGCCTTCCGCTTCTTTTCGGACGAAGAGACGGAGGCGGTGATCGACTACGTGCAGACGCTCGCCTCCAGAGGTGAACTCGAAATCAGCCTCATCCGAGAAGCGACCGACGAACTTTTGGAGACCGACGACTTCGACCCGAAGACCGTTGCCGGATTCGTGTCCGACATCGCGACGTCGTGGGAGCGGGCCGAGTCGGAGACCGTGATGCCATTGACGGTGAACCCCCCACCGACGGCCGAGACCGTGGCGGACGGCGCCAAGGCATTTGCGGAGCTCTCCTGCGTGAAGTGTCACAACCGCGATGCCGCCGGCAGCCGCTCGGCCGACGTCGGCGTCGACATCTGGGGCCGCACCGCTTATCCGGCCAACCTCGCGATGGGCATGCTTCATGGCGGCCGCCGCCCGATCGACATCTACCGGAGGATCTATTCCGGCATCAACGGCACGCCGATGCCGTCGTCGAAGGACCCCAATACGGCGATCGACGAAACACCCGAGCAGCGATCAAAAAGGATCTGGCATCTCGTGCACTTCGTCACGAAGGTGATCGAGAGCAGCGGGGTGCCCGCCGC
>CAYFLC010000163.1:0-3654 GCA_964343885.1 uncultured Bifidobacterium sp. | reverse complement strand
GGCAACCATCGGCGTGCAACCCGAGGCGTGGTCGGCATGCACGCGATTCGTCGAGCGGTCGGTCGCCGACACATGGAAACAATTCGCCCCGGTGACCAAGGTTGGATCCGTGCGCATCGTGCCGGCCTGGCACACAGACGTACGGACGGGTGATGAGGTGTTGATAGACCCGGGCGGTTCATTCGGCATGGGCGACCACCCGACGACGCGCGCGACTTTGTCGCTCGCTCTCGCCCTGGCGGAACGCGGCGATGCGTGCGCGTCCGTCCTCGACCTCGGTTGTGGTTCGGGCGTGCTCGGTATTGCGCTCGCGCTGAACCACGGATCACGAGTCGTCGCGGTCGACATTGCGCCCGCTGCCATCGAAGCAACTCTCGCGAACGTTGCATTGAATGCAGTTTCTCAAAAATTCGTCATCGAACGTGGCGACATCAACTCCGTCAAAGGACGATACGACCTCGTTCTTGCGAACATTCTCGCTCCCGTTCTGTTGGCGGATCGCGACGCCATCCTCGGGCGAGTTGCCGCGCGGGGCACGCTCATCCTCAGTGGCTTCACCGATTCACGTCTGCACGACATCATCGAAAGCTACGAATCTGCCGGCTGCCGACAGCGCAATCTGCACGAAGTTGACGGCTGGTATGGCCTAGAGCTTCAATGCCCGTAGCAGAGGCGAGAAGTCAAGAACACCAACCTGGCGCAGATAGCGGCGCGCCACCTCTTCACGAAACTGATGACACAAGTCGTCTCGAAAGAACCGTGCACCCTCGCGAATTACGTAGTTAAGGAGAAAGAACCGGTAGGCGAGGGGGATAAACCGCACCTCTAGTTCCGAAAGCGGATTCACCTCGTGGTAAGCGGAGAGAAACCTGACAAATCGCGGCTCCAACATCGTGTGAGGTGAGTATGTGAACGTCGTGCGATCGCCGGTGCTGCTGCTGACCCGCGACAGAAAATAGAAATCAAATATTCGACTCTCGAGTCGGAACCAGTCGTAGTCCCATCGACTGAAGAGCCTGAAGCCCCCCGAATCGTCGGCGTTGTTGTACACCACGGAGAAATTCCCGAGATTCCAATCGATGAGGACGGGAATCTTCTCCCACTCGTCGTAGTGAATCGCCTCGAATTCAAGCAAGAGCTGGTGCGTGTCGCGATGCAGCACGCCGATGTCCTCGGGAAGAAGACCGAAGTTTCTCGGGGCAAAAGGGCTTTCGAGAAGATCAAGGAGGTGTATCAGGTCTCCCTTGACCGAGTTTGAAGTGGGGGGAAGATCCCGAGCCGCCGGACTGCAGGCGGCATGGAACTCGGCCATCTCGCGACCAAGATTTTCGATCTGCGCATCGGAAAGAATCTTCGGCAACGAATCGGCGCGTGGTACGTCTTGGTAACAGACCGCCCAGATCGAGCCGTCGTACCAGGTGTACGGGCGACCGTTCTTCTCGAGCACGTTGGCTAGGAACGGAGCCCAACGTTGCGTTTCGGGGTTTGTTGCGAGGAACTTCGAGCAGCGGTACAAGCGATCGTGGTCTTCGGCGAACAAGAAGTACGAACCGTACGATGACACCTTGCAGACAACAGTCGACCGATCGTCGAGGCTCAGTCGATAGACGCGATTAGTGGAAACGTTCGCCGAGATCTCGCGCACGTCGACAAGCTTTCGAGCGTCGCCAAGCCCGGACCACGCTTCATGTACAACCGCAACAGGGTCGACCTCCACGTCTCCCGTTCTAGTCGTTTGCGACGGAGGAAAAGCGCGACTCAGCTGGCAGCGCGCGTGCGGACGCCAATCGGCGCGATGAGGTGAAACCCAGCCGCATGACGTTCCTCTTCGGATTCGCCGCCCCAGAAGCCGTACTCGTGGTTCTCTCGCGCGAATGAGCGACACGTATCGAGCACTTTGCATTCCATGCACACGACACGCGCCATCGCTTCACGCCGTATACGCGCCTGAGGCCGCTCGGCTGCAGGAGGGAAGAAGACTGACGTGAGACCACGACACGAACCTTCGTTCATCCACTTTTCGACCGCGAACTCACGTCGCGAATACGTCTCCACCGCTGCCATCACAAGCCCCTCAACTCTGCGAATGATCAGTTCCTTGCAGAGGTCAGAGTAACAGAGATCTAACTGAAGAATCAATTATTGACAAAAAGTTTGTGAACGGCCTGAGCGAAGGCCGAAACATCCTCGTCGGTTGTGTCCCAGGACGTCATCCAGCGGACACGGTGCGTCGCTGGGTCCCACGGCCAGAAGAAGCTCACCTTGCGCAATTCAGAGGCCAGTGGCTCGGGAACGACGGGGTAGAGGCTGTTGACCGCTGGGGGCTCGACCAAGGCCAACGCTTCGATCCCCGAGACGGTGTCGTACAAGTTGCGAGCCGCGGCATTTGACCGACGCCCGAGGTCGACCCACAATCCGCCGGCGAGAACTGCCGCGAACTGTGCGGCGACGAACCGGGCCTTCGAGGGCAACTGCGTCGTCTGTTTGCGTGCCCACGGCGCGTAGGCGACGGCACGCTCGACCACGGGATTCCCTGACTGGGGGAAAAAGAGAACCGCTTCACCGAAGACCAAGCCGTTCTTCGTGCCGCCGAACGTCAGGACATCGACACCCGCATCAACCGTGAAGGAACGCAACGCGTCGAGGCCCCCCAGCGCCGCGGTTGCATTCGCGATTCGCGCACCGTCCATGTGCACGACCATTCCCAGCTCGTGGGCGCGCCGACACAGCACGCGAACTTCATCGATGGTGTACAACGTGCCCATTTCGGTTGGCTGGGTCAAAGAAACGATTCGTGGCTGTGCATGATGTTGTGATCCCAACCAATTGGCCGCACTGTCAAGATCATCGACCCGCAGTTTGCCGTCGATGCTTGCAAAGGGGAGAAGCTTCAACCCTGCGCGTTCCGGTGCAGCTGTTTCGTCGACGTGAATGTGCGACCACTGTGTGCACACCACCGCATCACCGGGACCGGCAAGCGAACTCAAGGCCGTGACATTCCCACCGGTTCCCGCGAAAACGAAAAACGACTTTGTGTCCGCTCCGAACAACTCTTCGAAACGCGCATACACGTCGAGCGAGATCTGATCGTCACCGTACGCAATCGCGTGGCCGACATTGGCGGTGGCCAAGGCAGCGATCACGTCGGGGTGAGCACCGGCGAAGTTGTCACTTGCAAATGAACGCGAAGCCTCTGGCATCTCGGCATTCTCACACGACAGGGCCCAAATGACGCATAATTTCGTCATGACGAAATCACACCCCGCATCACGACAGCGCGAGCTTGAAGGACTCGAAGCCCCAAAATCCGATCCGCGCTGCAGGTGGTGCCGACACGGCCTGCCGGCCAGCAACGGCCCGGGTCGACCACGCGAATTCTGCTCGCAGGCATGTCGACAATGGGACTGGGTTGCACGGCAACGCGCACGCGACTTGAAGTTGTCCGAAGATCAACTCGTCCTCACACGAACCGAACTGAATGACCTGCACGATGCGCTGTACGTCCTTGCGTGCGCCGTACACGACGTTCGCCGAGATCTAGACGCCGCAAAGAAACCCACAGCCACCGAACTGGCCGACATGCTTCATTGGATCCTGGACTGTGCCGACCCCTTGGATTCCGTGCGGCTACGCCCATAATAGATCTTATGTAAT
>CAYFLC010000162.1:0-3704 GCA_964343885.1 uncultured Bifidobacterium sp. | reverse complement strand
GTGAACTCGCCAAGTTTCATGCGGCATGGTGGAAGCACCCCGATCTGCCCAAGATGGATTGGCTGCCGCGCAACGATTCGCCGGCCAACCTCGCCGTGGTGCCCGGAATCATGCAAGGTGCGATGACCGTGGTCGAGCGTGATTGGGGTGGTGTCATCGGGCAGGATGCGGTCGACCTCGGCAAGCAACTCGCTGCAGAATTCGACACGATCATCAACCGCACCGGCGAAGTGGCGCACACCATGTGCCACGGTGATGCACGACTCGAGAATATGTTCTTCAATGCCGACGCATCGAAGATGAAGTTCATCGACTTCCAGTTGGTCATCCATGCATCTCCCGCCCAGGATGTCGCCTACCTGATGGGGTCATCGTGCGACAACGTGTTGTGGGATCAGCACGGAATGCGGCTCTTGAAGATGTACTACGACGCACTCATCGCCGCAGGTGTCAATGATTATTCGTGGGACCAGTTCTGGTACGAGTTCAGACTGAACGCGTTGTGGGCCGTGGCAGCACCTGCATCGATGGTGGGAACGTTCGATGTTGGTGACGACAACGGCAAGCTTCTCGCACGCAAGTGGATGGAGCGCGGCTGGTACATCCCGATGGCAACCAACGCCCGCGAAATTCTCTAACGGCCCGAGTGGCCGAAGCCTCCGCCTCGGTCGAAGCCGTCGAGTGAATCGACGACAACCCAAGCAACGTCCTCGATCTTCTGGATCACGAGTTGGGCGATACGGTCTCCGCGTTGTACCGAATAATCGTTTTCGGCGTCGGTGTTCAGCATGATCACCTTCAATTCGCCACGGTAACCGGCATCGATGAGACCCGGAGTATTGACGAGTGTGACGCCATGTGTCAAAGCGAGGCCACTACGGGGAAGAACGAAGCCTGCGTAACCTTCGGGGATGGCCACTGCGATGCCCGTGGGAACGAGAGTTCGGCCACCCTGGCGCCCGACGATGGCATCCTCACGCGCATACAGGTCGATTCCGGCGTCGCCCTGATGCGCAAATTGCGGCAGCGGCAAGCCAGGGTCGAGTTGCTTGATTGCGACTTCCAGCACACCGTGAATCTATTCCACACCGTCTAGATTGCACTGCGTGCTGGTGTGGATGGATCTCGAGATGACGGGTCTCAATCCTGCCGTCGACCGAATAGTCGAAATTGCAACTTTGATCACCGATGACGAACTGAACATCGTCGCCGAAGGCCCCGACATCGTCGTACATCAACCCGACGACGTGCTCGCCAAGATGGCCCCGATTGTGGTCGATATGCACACCAAGTCCGGCCTCCTCGACGAGATTCGGAAATCCACGGTGTCCCTCGAAGAAGCCGGAAAAGCGACGCTTGCCTTCATCAAGTCCCACGTCGGCGCGCCAAAATCCGTGCCACTCTGCGGAAACAGCATTGGCACCGACCGACGGTTCCTCGCTGCGTATCTTCCGGAAATCGAGAATTACCTGCACTACCGCAGTATCGACGTTTCGAGTGTGAAAGAGCTCGTGAAGCGTTGGTATCCGGGCGTCGACGCGGCCAAACCCTCGAAGAACGGAAATCACCGGGCACTCGACGACATTCGCGACAGCGTGCGTGAGCTCGCCTACTACCGGGCAAACGCCTTCAAGTAAATTTTCCACGTGACGTCCGCAGCCGACACACCGCGCCCGATTCGCCAAGAGGCGCAGCGCGCCACAGACGAAATCGTCGAGCTGGCCCCCGGGGTGTTGCGCACGCAACTTCCCATCGATCTTCCCGGCCTCGGGCACGTCAACATGTACGTCCTCGAAGACGAACGCGGCGTCACCGTGGTCGACCCCGGAATGCCCGGACGCGAATCGTTCACCGTGCTGAAGTCGAGGCTGAAGGAAATCGGTGTTCCGCTGAAGCGCGTGCATTCGGTTCTCGTCACGCACTCGCATCCCGACCATTACGGTGGCGCCGGGCGACTGCGCAAAGAAGTTGGTGCCGAGATCATCGCGCACAAACGGTTCCGTCTGTGGTGGGATCCGAAAGAGCCACCGGATGTCGACGTCGAGGATGTGCCGTTCATCAAGACCCACATTCGACCGAACGGTTCAACCCCTTGGGGTGGGCAGGGCTACGACATTCCTTGGTCGCGACGATTTCAACTCCGTACACATGCTCGCTTCCCACGCGTGTTCGGGGTTCCGCATCCCAGCCGTCGCGTCGAGGAAGGTGACCGCATCTCGCTCGCCCGTCGCGAATGGTTGGCCATCCACACGCCCGGCCACACCGAAGACCACCTGTGTCTTCTCGACCCGGAATCAGGACTCCTGATCAGCGGTGACCATGTATTGCCCACGATCACTCCACATATTTCGGGAATGACCCACGCACCCGATCCCCTCAAAGAGTTCTTCGGTTCTCTCGACAAGATCGAAAGCCTCGGCACTCAAATGAAGATGGCGCTTCCTGCACACGGAAGTCCTTTCAACAACGTTGCCGAACGTGTGTCACACATCAAGGCCCACCACGTCGAGCGTCTTGAAAAGCTGCGCGAAATCGGCGCCGAGTTCGACAGGCCTGCGACGGTCATGGACATCGCCAAGCACTTGTTCTCCGCGCGTGCTCAGGGCCCCATGGCCGATAGCGAAACCTACGCTCACCTCGAACACCTGCGCTTGGCCGGCGAATTCGATTGTCGCGAACGCGACGGTCTCCTCGAATACGTTCGCGTCAACTGACCTTCCAGCGGACCTCGGCAGCAGCAGCCACCGCATTGTCGACTTCGTGCCAGATGTTGACGAGTCCCTCTTCTTCGCGAACGATTGTTGCCACCTCATGTCCAACCGTTATCGGTGCGACATGTTCGAGCACTGCATCGAACGGTGCCCGAACGTCACGATGCGCTCCGAGCCATTCTTCGATCGCCTCCCAATAGGCCGCGTTGTTCATGTGACCAAGCGCGTCCATGTCAGAGAAACGTATGGGCCACGGGTGTCGACGATCGGATTCACTCGGTCGCGAGCGCAACATGATTCGCGCCCCCACTTTCCTGCCGCCAGCAGACTCGGCAGCAACTGCCAGAAAATCGCGGGCGAGTTTTGTCGGCATCATCGATTTGAGGTCGACGTGCACCCACACGGCTGCTGCTTCGATTCGCCCACCACGCTCGCCTTCAATCAGCGTGCAACGTTCCGCCCAATGCGAACCAACTCCGCCACACCACGTTCTCAGCTGAAGCGATTCCTGGAACACCGGAAATGAATGCACCCGCAGCGCGGTGCGCCGCACGACCCAACCGTCTTTGTCGACGTACGCCGCATCACGCGCATCGTCGTGTGCGATGTCTTGTAGGTAGCGCACACATGCATCGAGGCGAAGCCGGCCACGTGGGGTGACATCACCGAGTCGCACCCGCCTCGTGGCGGAAAAGACGCGGCCGGCCGTCGGTGGTTGCGAAAATTCGACAATGTTCGACACGGGCGGGGTCACATGAAGACCTTACTGGGCAAGGGTTTTAGGGATTTCGACCGCCAAATCGTTAAATCGGTTGACGTTGGCACGTGAAAGTGGTTTCCTATGACCCGCATGTTGAACATCGTCTGCGCCCAGCCTTCGGGTCATCGCTCGGCTTCGGCTACCGCCGTTGCCGCAGTGGCGTCCTATTGGCATGCCGCCACGCCGGCAGCCGCAGCAATGTTTACCAATAAGCGACCCAGCCAGCGCCCCGA
>CAYFLC010000161.1:3649-3714 GCA_964343885.1 uncultured Bifidobacterium sp. | reverse complement strand
GTGCGCGACCTCTTCCAGCAGGCACGCAAGATGGGACGCGCGATCATCTTCATCGATGAAATCGA
>CAYFLC010000161.1:0-3639 GCA_964343885.1 uncultured Bifidobacterium sp. | reverse complement strand
GGACTCGGCGGTGGCCACGACGAGCGCGAACAGACCCTCAACCAGATGCTTGCCGAGATGGACGGATTCGAAACGAGCGAAGGAATCGTCATCATGGCGGCTACCAACCGCCCCGACATCCTCGATCCGGCGCTCCTGCGCCCCGGACGATTCGACCGCCAGATTGTCGTTCCACTTCCCGAATACGAAGAGCGACTCGCGATTCTCAAGGTGCATTCACGAGACAAGCGAATGGGCCCAGACGTCGACCTCGACACGATGGCACGTGCGACACCCGGCATGAGTGGTGCCGACCTCGCCAACCTCGTCAACGAGGCGGCCCTCTTCGCTGTGCGTCGCGGCTCGAAGCAGGTCGAACGCATCGACTTCGAAAACGCACGCGACCGCGTCGTGATGGGTGCACGTCGCGAAAGCCTCGTTCTCTCGGCCGAAGAGAAGCGCGCAACTGCGTATCACGAAAGCGGCCACGCGGTACTCGCGAGTGTCCTCCCCCACAGCGATCCGCTGCACAAGGTCACCATCCTTCCTCGCGGCATGGCACTCGGCGTCACGTGGACCCTGCCCGAAGAACGGCACACGTATTCGAAGGAGTATTTCGAAGACGTGATCTGCAAGGCCATGGGTGGACGCGTCGCCGAGATGATCGTGTTCGGTCACCTCAATAGTGGCGCCGCAAACGATCTCGAACAGGCCACGTCGATCGCACGTCGCATGGTGCGCGAATGGGGCATGAGTCAAGCCGTCGGTCCCATGGCATGGAACACGCAACAACAGGTGTTCCTTGGCGAAGACCTCATGACCAACGGTCGTGAATACAGCGATGACACTGCGAAGATGATTGACGGCGAAATCTCTCGCATCCTTCACGAACAGGAAGTACGTGCGCGCGACCTTCTCACGAAGCACCGCCGTGGTCTCGACCTCGTAGCCGAGAAGTTGCTCGAAGAGGAAACGATCGACGGACAAGCAGTCGTTCGTTTGGTTCAGCAGGGTCTCAGCAGCCCGGGTGCCACGCCACAGAACGACCCGACTCAGTCGGCTTCATGATTCTGGCAGTGCGTGTGCGGGCGCGAGCCCGGTTCACGACACTCTGCAACGGCCGCCCATAGGTCAGTCGCCGTCACAGGGCCAAGAAAGCTTTCGCGCACGACTCCCTGTGCGTCAGCGATGATCACCGTCGGCACAGCGTCGATGTCATAGCGCGCGTGCAGAGTCTTTGCGACCGAGTACTCGACATCGTGAACGGCAACATCGCGGGTTGCAAGTGCCCGCGCCTTCGCCACAACGTCGGCGCACGTGTGACACGACGCCGACGAGAACACGGCAACAAGCCACGGCTTGTCGGGCTGCTCGAAATCGTTACGGTCGACCTGGGTGGGCACCTGCATCCGAGGCTGCGTCGGAGCCTGTGGCTTGCGGCGCCGCGCGACCGCCGCTGCAACACCGGCTCCGATCACGACCGCCACCGCCGCGAGAACGTTCGTCATTCGGCACCAGTTTCGTTGCCCTGGGCAGGAGTCGACGAAACGACAGGAAGTGCCGGCACGAAGTCGCGACCACCGACGCCCTTCTTGCGGGGAATCAAACGGGAAACGAGAACCGGTTGAGTTGCGGAGATGTCGACCTGCGGAACGTCGACACCGGGAGGAACCGAAACATACGTCGCGACGCCTGCAGGTAATGAGATTGAGCCGAGCCCCGCAATGGGAATGCGTCCGGCCGGGCCGATACTCGCAATCGAAGCTGTCGCGTCGACGCCCGTGATGTTGAGCACGACAAAAGCCCGTTCGGTTCCGGCTTCCGCGGCGAGACCCGTGCGCCACCGAGTCGACGCCATGAGGGCGGGAAAGCCGAGATCGACCGAAGTCGCGGCGTTGTCGGCCAACTGTCGGGTAACCGCGTGCTCCACGACGATTCCCCCGCCCTCGAGAACCGACAGCGAAACAACGAAACGTCCCTCGGGGAGCCCGGCGACGTTCGCCATCGAGATACCAATGACGCGGTGCGCAGGAACCACCAACGAAAGCGGCGCGGCCTTCACCTCGGCCGAACCCGAGAACAACACCGACACGGTCGCGTCGCTGTCACCCGGGTTGAAGACATCGATCTGCTCGGCCGGCTTTCCGGCGTAATCACCGGTCGCCACCCACCAGTCGGAATACGTCGCGGGCGAACCAAGCTTCATCGAGAAACCAAGCCGACCGGTGCCCAAGTAGTGCTGTGCACGACCTGCGATGAACGCACCACTTTGTGCGCGCATCTCGACACCAACCAGTTCTTCTCCCCTGGCCCCCTGCTCGGCAATTTTGATCACCGTCAAGGACTGGGCCGGCAATACGTAGCCCTGCAGCGAAGAAGGCGTGCGTTCGCCGTCTTTCGTGACGAACCGAACGTTGATCACGGTCGCGTCGGCGAGTGGGTTGGTGAGCACGAGGTCTTCCTCACTGTCGCTCGCCGTGAAGCCGTCGGCGAAGTACCACTCGTTCGACGGCGAGGATCCACACGGCTGCGACGACTCACCGGCCGGGAAGATCGCCGTTTGTTCGACGACAGCTCCCCCTCCGCCCTGCACCCCCGTGAGTTCGATGAGTGCACTGACGTACTGACCGTCGACACCGGCCGCAAGATCGATCGTCATCTTGTCGCGGGGTGGCACTGTGATCTCGCTTGTCAACGGTTGCGCGCCGTCGACGTACCGCGTGACAACACCCGTGATTTCTGCTTCGGTCGGGTTCGCAACGATTGCCCGACCGCCGTAATCATTTCCGTCGTATCCCTTGCCCCCGAGCGGCACGCCGGGGCAGTACCACGCGCTCGATGTCACCCGCGCGTCACGTACGTGAGGCGGAAGCAAGGGTTCGACCACCGGAGCAGTCACCGGGGTCGCGCCATGGCTACGCACGACGCGGTCGACGAAGATCACTCCCGCGAGAACGAGCACGAGTGCCATCAGCACCGGAATTCGACGCACGTCCCTCATGTGGGATCACCAGCGAAGGAAATACGCGTGTCGGCCGCACCGACAACAACCGGCAGTGCACGCCGACGACGCAGGCGCAGGCCTGACGAAACGAACACCGCGATAGCCCAGAGCGAGAACTGAATCAGGACGAATGCCACCTGCAGGAAGGGACGATCGAACCGCAGGGTTGCACGCGATTCGGGATTGACTCCTTCAGGGATGTCGAAACCCGTCACCGCACCGAATGCGGGACGCGACCTCAACCGTCTCCCATCGACCGACAGCGTCCACCGCTCCGACGGCGGAACCGCCACACTCACGACGCCGGGCGACACGGTGAGACGCTGCGTGGCGCGACCCGCGACAAAGCCCGACTTCGCAGGCGTCGCTCCGCGCAGGTCGGTGAGAACGAGCGCGTCCATGCCCGCGGACGTGCTGGCATCGGCACCCGACTTGCTCAGCTGAGCGACCGTGGGAACCCAGGCGACGTTCTCATAGATCATCAAGTCAGTCGATTCGTACTGTCTACGCAGATCGAGTTGCACGCGAAGTGCGTCGAGCAATCCAGTGGGCAGGTTCAAGGGCGCGTTCCTCGTGCTGCGGGCACCGTCGATGCGCGGAACGACGACGTAACGAACTCCGAGCGGTGCGAGCAGACGACCGACACGCGGTGTGTC
>CAYFLC010000160.1:0-3720 GCA_964343885.1 uncultured Bifidobacterium sp. | reverse complement strand
CCGTAGAGACCACTCGCCTCTTCGCAGATCCAGCGCGCTTCGTTTCGATCGCCGAGCAAATCGGTCGTTTCATCGACGAGCTGCCGCCAGGTCGATGCTTCGTTGTCGTTCGCCTTCATCACGATCACGCGACCAATCGGGTCACTCTTCGCCGGCGGCCAACTGACGTGTGCGCTCTTCCTGAATCAGTGCATCGGAAACTTCGACGAGGTTTCCGCCGAGGATGTCTTGCAACCGGTACAGGGTGAGCCCGATGCGGTGATCAGTGACGCGGTTTTCCTTGAAGTTGTACGTGCGGATCTTCTCGCTGCGTCCGCCACCACCAACCTGGGCACGACGCTGAACGGACGCAGCCGCTTCTTGTTCTTCCTGACGTGCCTTCAGAATTCGCGCGCGGAGAACCTGCATCGCGCGAGCACGGTTCTGCAACTGGCTGCGTTCGTCCTGCATAGCGACAACGATTCCGGTTGGCCTGTGCGTGATGCGCACGGCGGAGTCGGTGGTGTTGACGTGCTGACCGCCCGCACCCGACGACCTGTACACGTCGATGTCGAGGTCTTTCTCGTCGATATCGACATCCACTTCTTCCGCCTCGGGCATCACCGTGACCGTGGCCGACGACGTGTGGATACGGCCCTGGCTTTCGGTGACGGGAACTCGCTGCACGCGGTGCGGACCACCTTCGAACTTCAGGTGGCTCCATGCCGAGTCGCCGCTGACCATGAGAGTCACCTGGTTGATACCGCCGAGCGGGGATTCGTCGAGCGACATGACTTCGCATTTCCACCCCATGTTGGCGGCGTACGAGCGGTACATCTCCATGAGGTCACCCGCGAAGAGGTTGGCCTCTTCGCCGCCCTCGGCACCGCGGATTTCCATGATCACCGCTTTGCCGTCGTTGGGGTCTCTCGGCAACAGCAGCAGTTTCAACTGTGCTTCGAGTGATTCGAGTTCGGCCTCGGCGCTGCCGATTTCCTCGCGAAGAAGATCCTTTTCTTCCCCCGTTGCCATCTCCATGAGTTCACGCGCTGCGTCGGCATTCCCTTTGGTCGCCTTGATGGTGCGAATGCACTCGACAATCGGTGTCATTTGCTTGTAGCGCCGAGTCGCCTCGCGCAGCTTCGCCTGGTCGTTCAGAACCGCGGGATCACCGAGGCTGGCTTCGAGATCGTCGAAGTCACGTTCGATGCTCTCGAGGCGGTCCATCATGCCGACGAAGGCTAACTGGGTGGGGCTGTTGGCGGGCTGATCGCCACGAACTTCGCACCTCTGCGTGCCAGTTCGAGTGCCCTGCGATTCGTCGGCGTCACGTGTGATTCGGGCATTGCGATGAACAACGACGACGAGGTGCCGTGAACTTGATCGGTAAACGCGCGCGAATCGAGTGCGAACGGAACGATGTCGGGGTCGGCCCCCGACGTAAAAACGACGACAGTGTCGAAGACCGCGCTTCCGTGCGACTTTCCACGGGCAACGCACGGAACGATGTCGAGCACATTCGTTCGCACCACGGGCGGGTCGCACGGCTCGAGCACATCGGTGTTCACGAGCGCCGGAGAATCGAGTGCCAGACAACGCAGAAGTCGTTCGGGCGCGATGCGATTGAAAGGATGAGCGAGCGCACCGGGGCGGCGATGGCGCTTCACATTTTCCACGACGTCGGACAACGCACTGACGGTTGGCTTGTCGCCGTGCAACAGCGCGAATGCCTCGCGGTCGTGCGCGCCCATGCCCACTTCGAGGCGCGCGGAACCGGTGACCGGGTCGTTGACCGCGCGGCACACTTCGAGCCCGAGCACTTCACCGGTGACGATGCCGTGCTCGATGAGTGGAGTTGCGCCGCCCTCGGCGATGAGCGGGAGAAACGACGCGTGGTGCGGGTCGACAGTCGCGGGTTCGGCGAACGGTTCGGCCACGGCCGGGATGAGCGCACGTTCATCGACGTGCCAGACAGCGACCGGAAAGTTCAGTTCAGCCGCGCGGCGCGCGATCACACCGGTACCCGATTCGGCGAGCACGTTCAGCCGAGCACAGTTTTCTTTCAACGCCCACAGCAGCGCAGGCCCGAGACCACGTGTTGGTTGATCGTCGACGAATACCCACGCGACAGTTGCATCACGAACCGTGTGGTCGAGAACAGCGGCTCCGCGGGCGAAGACAGCCGGCCTCAGTGAATCGTCGGAGACGTCGTTGCCGAGATGATCGCGCACGAGGGCGCGCAACTTCAGTGCGAGTAATTGACTCTTGCGCGTGTCGTTGGTCGACACGTAGGAACCGGTTTGGCCCGACTACTTCTTGGCTTTGCGCTCGCCGTAACGCTTGTTGAAGCGCTCGACGCGGCCACCGGTGTCGACAAGCTTCTGCTTGCCGGTGAAGTACGGGTGGCATTCGTTGCAGAGTTCCACCAGAAGATCGCCACCACGGGTGCTGCGCGTCGTGAAGGTGTTGCCACACGAGCACTTGACGTGCGTGTCGCTGTAGCCGGGATGGATGTCGGTCTTCATGGCGGAAAATCCTATCGGTGGAGCTCGGAAATCGACTACATCGAGGGTTGTTTGGCGATTTCCGCGAGGAATTCGTCGTTGTTGCGGAACGACTTCAGGCGGTCGATCAGCAGTTCGAGGCCGGGGGCGGCGTTGCCATCGGCAGCCAGGCCCGACAGCACTCGACGCAGTTTCCAAACCAGCTGGAGCTGCTTGCGGTCGAAGAGAAGCTCTTCGTGACGGGTGCTCGACGCGTCGACGTCGATTGCTGGGTACACGCGGCGCTCGGCGAGTTTGCGGTCGAGGCGCAGTTCCATGTTGCCGGTTCCCTTGAACTCTTCGAAGATCGCTTCGTCCATGCGGCTGTTGGTTTCGACGAGACACGTGGCGAGGATCGTGAGGCTTCCGCCTTCTTCGACGTTGCGCGCTGCACCGAAGAACTTCTTCGGCGGGTACAGCGCACCGGCATCGATACCGCCCGACATGATGCGTCCGCTCGCGGGAGCCGCAAGGTTGTACGCGCGCGACAAACGCGTGATGCCGTCGAGAACCACGACAACGTCGCGGCCAGCTTCGACCATGCGCTTCGCCTTCTCGATCGCCATTTCGGCGACGATCGTGTGCTCTTCCGAGGGACGATCGAATGTTGACGAGATCACTTCACCGCGCACCGTGCGCTTCATGTCGGTGACTTCTTCCGGACGCTCGTCGATGAGCAGCACGATGAGGTCGACCTCGGGATTGTTCTTCTCGATCGACGTGACGATGGTCTTCATCACCGTGGTCTTGCCGGCCTTCGGCGGAGAAACGATGAGTCCACGCTGCCCCTTGCCGATCGGCGAGATGAGGTCGATGATTCGCGCGGTCATGTTGGCCGGATCCTGCGGATCCTCGAGGCGCAATTTCTCGTCGGGGAACAACGGCGTGAGATCCTCGAAACGCGGACGACCCTTGACGGAATCGGCCGGCTTGCCGTTGATCGAATGGATCTCGAGCAGTGCGGGATTCTTCTCGCCACGACTGGCGGGACGCGCCATGCCGGTGACGTGGTCACCCTTGCGCAAACCGTGCTGACGCGTTTGCTTCACGCTGATGTAAGCGTCGTCGCGATGCGGCAGGTAGCCGTTCACGCGCAGGAAGCCGTAACCCTCATCGCGCAGGTCGAGGTAGCCCTTCACCGATACGGGCTCGGTGCTGACGGGCTCGCCGTCGCCACCAGCTTCGATCTCGTAGCGAT
>CAYFLC010000159.1:0-3735 GCA_964343885.1 uncultured Bifidobacterium sp. | reverse complement strand
TCGAGGCGCTTCAGCTGACGGGCCTCGTCTTCGTTCGTGATTTGAAGGATCTCGAGATTGTCGTCTTCGTTCCCCTCGGTGAACTTGTTGACACCGACGATCGTGCGGCGACCCTGGTTGAACGCGCGCTCGAGTTCATACGCCGAGTCGGCGATGCGACCCTGGAACCAGTTCTCTTCGATGCCGCGAATGCAACCTTCGAGAATCGACCCACCGCCGAGTTCGTCGAGGTAGGCGAAGATTTCCTCGGCGCGGCGCTCCATTTCGTCGGTGAGCTCTTCGACGTACCATGAGCCACCCAACGGGTCGGCAACGTGCGCGACGTTCGTTTCGTATGCGATGACCTGCTGCGTACGAAGTGCGATACGTGCCGCCTTCTCGGTGGGAAGCGCAAGAGCTTCGTCCATCGAGTTGGTGTGCAGGCTTTGCGTGCCGCCAAGAACGCCCGCGAGCGCTTCGATGGCGGTACGGGCGATGTTGATTTCCGGCTGCTGCGCAGTCAGCGAGACGCCTGCAGTTTGGGTATGGAAGCGGAGCTGCATCGAGCGATCGAGCTTGGCTCCGTAACGCTCTTTCAACCAACGGGCCCAAATACGACGCGCCGCGCGGTACTTGGCGATTTCCTCAAAGAAGTCGATGTGCGCGTTGAAGAAGAACGACAGTCGCGGAGCGAACGCGTCGATCGGGAGTCCGGCCTGCAGCGCGAGCTCGACGTAGGCAAAGCCATTGGCGACGGTGAACGCCAGCTCTTCTGCAGCCGTGGCTCCGGCTTCGCGGATGTGATAACCCGAGATCGAAATCGAGTGCCACTTCGGCATTTCGGCTGCGGTGAACGCGATGGTGTCGCGAACAAGGCGCATGCTCTGGCGTGGCGGGAAGACAAATTCCTTCTGCGCCTGGTATTCCTTCAGGATGTCGTTCTGAAGCGTGCCACCCAGACGGCTACGGTGAACGCCAGCCTTCTCGGCCTGCGCGATGAACATCGCAAAGATGACGGCCGCCGGCGAGTTGATTGTCATCGACGTTGTGATGGCGCCGAGGTCGATTCCGGAGTACAGGTCTTCCATGTCGGCGAGGGTGTCGACCGCAACACCACAGCGCCCGACTTCGCCCTCGGACATCGGATCATCGGAGTCGAGGCCGAGCAGGGTGGGCATGTCGAATGCGGTTGACAGTCCGTCGCCGCCCGACTTCACGATTTCCTTGAAGCGCCAGTTGGTGTCTTCTGCGGTACCGAAACCGGCGAACATGCGCATCGTCCAGAGCTTCGAGCGGTACATCGACGCGTAAGGCCCGCGGGTGTACGGGTACACGCCGGGGTGCTCGGCATCGTCGGGTCCGTAGACCGGCTTCAGCGGAATGCCCGACATCGTGCTGAAGTCGGCGTCGCGAACTTTCGACGACTCGAATGCCTCGCTCCACTCTTGGCGAGGTGACTTGGCTGTGCTCATGAGGGACCTCCACCGGCGGTTCGCCGGCAATGGGCGACGGAAGACTGACCGTTAGTGTAGGTAGCCATGGGCTTCACATTCGATTTGAGTCAGGTTGATCACCTGCTTTCCACCACCCGCGCCGTGCGTAAACGTCTCGATCTCACCCGGCCGGTCCCCCGCGACCTGATTCTCGACTGCATCCGCCTCGCCACCCAGGCTCCCGCCGGACAGAACATCCAGAAGTGGCGCTGGATCGTCGTCGATGACCCGAAGGTGAAAGCCGGTCTCGCCGAGCTCTACCGCAAGGCGTACCAGCCCTACATCGACTACCAGAAGAAGGTCGTCGAAAAGGTCGGCCGCAGCGATGCCAGCGGCATCATGGAGTCGTCGGACTACCTGGCTCAGGTGCTTGAACAGGTTCCCGCCCTCGTCATTCCGTGTGGCCTCGACCGCGTATCAACCGATGCCATCCCCGCGAATTTCGCCGGCTACTACGGCTCGCTGTTGCCGGCCGTGTGGAGCTTCATGCTCGCCTGCCGCTCGCGCGAATTGGGCACTGCTTACACCACCCTCCATCTCAACTATGAGAAGGAAGCTGCCGAACTTCTGGGTATCCCCGACACGGTGACACAGCTCGCACTCATCCCGGTCGCTTATTACACGGGCGATGACTTCAAGCCGGCGAAGCGTCTGCCGGTCGAGAAGGTCACGTACTTCAACGGCTGGAAGAACACGCTCTGAGCACAAAACCCGACCCCGGGTCGGGGCACGGCCAACACGAACTCCGCAAGGGTCTCACCGCCGGTGTTCTCGCCTACGTCTTGTGGGGTCTCCTCACCATCTATTGGAAGAAGCTTCACGGGTTTCCTCCATTCGAATTGATCGGGTGGCGCATCATGGCGAGCTTCGTCGTGTTGTTCGGTCTCGCCGTGTTCAACAAGCGCGTCCGCATCATCGCCGCTGCCGCCTTCTCCCGAGAGCTTGCCCCACGAATCGTTGCCGCTGCACTTCTCGTCACGGTGAATTGGAGTTCCTATGTGTGGGCAGTAGCTCACGACCACGTCATCGAGACCGCGCTCGGCTACTTCATGGCGCCCCTGCTCACGATGTGGCTCGGTGTGGCGGTCTTGAAGGAAAAGTTGAACACCGCGCAGAAGACCACCATCAGCCTGGCAGTGGTGGCGATTGCAATTCTCACGGTTGGCTACGGACGTCTTCCGTTCCTCGCGCTGCTCATCGCAGGTTCATGGGCGCTGTACGGGCTGTTGAAGCGGCAAGTGCCGTTGTCGTCGCTCGACAGCCTGACGGCCGAAATGATGTGGCTCGTCGTGCCCGCAATCGTTCTGGCGATCACCCAGTCGTCACAGAAGACCAGTATCACGGTACGTGCCGACGGCGTGCACTGGGTTCTTGTCGTGTTCACCGGCCTCATCACCGTGGTTCCACTGTGGATGTTCGGTTACGCAGCGAAACGCGTTCCGCTCACCGTGCTGGGGCCATTGCAATACTCGGTGCCGACGATCAACTTCCTGCTCGGCTGGCTCGCCTACAACGAGGAACTCGATGCGACGCGAGTGGTCGGCTTCGTGTTCATTTGGTTGGCGCTCGGCGTGCTGGCCGTCGATACCTACCGCCGCAGCTCACTGCGACGGTAGGTGAATCGAACGATCAGTTCGAAAGAACGGTGCAGGCGCTGATGCCCGGCGCGCCGTACACGTGCGTGAACGCCGTACGGATCTTCTTCGGCACCTGGTGATCGCCGGCATCACCGCGCAACTGCAATGCACTTTCGTACACCTGACGAAGACCCGAGGCGCCGATGGGCTCGCCGTTGGCGAGACACCCACCGTCGGTGTTGATGGGAAGGCGACCATCGAGGCGGGTTTCACCCGACTGGATCATGTCTTCTTGTTCGCCGTCCTTGCAGAAGCCGGTCTCGGCCATGTGCATGATTTCGGCACCGCTTTCGGTGTCTTGCAACTGCGCGATGTCGATGTCGTCGGGACCCATGCCGGCCATCTTGAATGCCGCCGCGGCGGCACCAACCGACGGGCTATCGCCGCGATCGGGCGAGAGCCACGAGTTGAACACTTCAAAGCTGCCGAACGGACGGCTACGAAGAACCGCCGAACGCAGGTACACGGGCTTCTTCGTGTACTTCTTGGCCACTTCACCACGTGCGAGCACCAGCGCAACGCCGCCTTCGCCGGGCGAGCAGAACATGTACTGCGTGAGCGGGTTCGACAACATGAGCGAGTTGAGAACCTCTTCCTCGGTCATCGGCTTGCGGCGCCACGCATTC
>CAYFLC010000158.1:2596-3750 GCA_964343885.1 uncultured Bifidobacterium sp. | reverse complement strand
TGGGGCCCCGGGGCACCCTCGACGAAGGGTTCGATCGTGAATTCGACCTCGAGCATGTCTCAAGGGTACCGAGCAGCGCTCAACGGCCGAAAAGCGCCTCGCCCAACAATTCCAGGCTGTCGGGGAGGAAACGCTCGACGTTCACGAGATCGGCGAGGGACTCGGGATTCACCCATCTGAAGGCGACCACTTCACCGTCTCGGGGCTCGACGGGCCCGTCGTGGAGAACCTCGTAACAACGTCCGATCAACGCAACGTCTGCATCCTCGTACGAACCCCCACCAAACAGGGTCGGTGTGGCATCGATTCCCGCCTCTTCCGAGAGTTCCCGGGCAGCAGCCGCGTCGTACGACTCCCCCGCCGTCACGACGCCCCCGATCGCAACGTCCCACCAGCCGGGCCAAAGATCCTTCGCATCGCTGCGCTGGTGAATCAGAACTTCACCCCTGGAGTTCCGCACGAGGATGAAGACCGCACGATGTCTCATCCGACGCCGACGCATCTCCGCGCGGGACACGATGTCGATGACGTTGTCATTCAAATCGACAATCTCGACCATCTCTGCCGAGGCAGGCTTCGACACGGGACCTTCCGACTGCACCTTCAAAGTGTGACACGATTGGCCCATGTCGGCTGATGCGTTGATCGAAGAACACGGACCGAGCAAGGAATTGCGCGACCAGGCACGGAGTCTGCAGAAAGACGCGGTGGCGTTGCGTCGATCGCTGCATCAGCACCCCGAGGTTGGCAACGATCTGCCTGCCACGCGTGAGCAAGTTCTCGAAGCACTTGATGATCTGCCGCTCGACCTCACGCTGCACAAGACAACCAGCGGTATCGCGGCGCTCTTGACCGGTGACAAGCCCGGGCCAACGGTTTTGCTGCGCGGCGACATGGACGCACTTCCGATGCCGGAAGATACGGGTCTCGATTTCGCCTCAAAGAACGCCAACATGATGCACGCCTGCGGCCACGACACGCACACCAGCATGATGGTGCAGGCGGCGCGGCTCCTCTCGCAACGCAAGAGTGAAATCACTGGGCGCGTGCTCTTCATGTTCCAACCGGGTGAAGAGGGTCATCACGGCGCGAAGTTCATGCTCGAAGAAGGCCTGCTCGACTTGCCGAAGAATTCCGACGGCAGCGACTCACCG
>CAYFLC010000158.1:0-2496 GCA_964343885.1 uncultured Bifidobacterium sp. | reverse complement strand
GTTCACGAACTGATGCAACAAGTTGCATCAGGAATCGCTGCAGCCCATGGAATGACGGCAGAAGTGGACATCACTCTCGGCTATCCGGTCACCGTCAACGATCCCGGATTCGCGGGCTTCTCCACGAACGTCGCCACCTCGATTCTCGGTGACAACAAGGTCGTCCAACTGCCTCACCCAGTCATGGGTGCTGAAGATTTCAGCTACGTCCTCGAACGCCTGCCAGGTTCGATGATGTTCCTCGGCGGAACACCAGCTGGCCAGAACCCGGCAACTGCGGCACCGAATCATTCGAACCGCGTCATGTTCGACGAAGACGCCATGGAAGTCGGCGTGTCGCTGTACGCCGCTATGGCATTGCGGCATCTCGGCGTCCGCTTGTCGTGACGTTTATTTGAAGACGAGCGCATTGGGTGGCGATGCGACACCAGAGGGCAGGTTCAATGGTGCCGACGTGAAGAACCCGGTGTAGCGGCCGTCGGCTGCACAGTCATCAGCGAGCGCGTCGAGCACGAACATTTCGCCGAGCGGGAGGCCGAGCATCGGCAGGAACAGCGTGTGCGTGAAAATTTCGTGCATCGATCGCTTGTCTGCACGAACACGAGAGTTTTCCTCGGCTGACAGCAAAGCACCAGGTGGCCACACCTCGACCGCAGGGTTGTCGGCGCCGAGAGCGGCGATGTGCATGTTCCACAGAACCTCGGCCGTCTTTTCGTTCGACCGAAGACCCGGTGTGCGCAGTTCGCTTACCTGAGCCATGCGTGAACGTTCCTCGTACGACTGCTGCGAATACCAGCCGATCCAGCCGGTGCGCATCAGCAGGATGTCACCCTCCTCGAGCACGGTTCCCTGATCGTCGAGACACTCGAGCAACTCTTCTGCCTCAATGGGGTCTGCCTCGGCGTATCGAATCGGACGCCCGACCTTTTCTCGCCAGCGACCGATGTCGCACAACACTGCGCGCCCCGCGATTCCACGCTGCGCCCAGTGGTGGACGCCATGCTCTTCATCGTCGACTCCGCCGAAGTGACCCGTGCCGGGTTCGTCGGCCATTGCGGCGAAGTTGCGAATGTGGCGAAAGCCGTCCCATTGACTCGACGACTGAGTGTTCCAGTTGTGGAGAACGTCGTCGTGACTGGTTGCGCGATCGTCGCCGGTCACTTCGTGATCGAACGGATTGCGACCGAACAGCGGTGGGTCGGGCTGGCGCATGTCCCAGTTCATTGCGAACACGGAACCCTTCCGAACGAGACTTGCTGCTGCCGCGACTCGCTCGGGTGTGAGGAGGTTCAGACACCCGAAGTACTTCTCGGGCGTTCCCGGCCAGATATCCCAAGCCGCGGGAAGACCGCCACGGCGGGGCAATTCGTTGTAGGACGGCAAGCTGCTCTTCGTCATGACTGAGACCGTACCCGCCCTGTACGGTGACGTTTCCATGGGCAACGAAGCCAACCACGCACAGAGGGAACGGCCCGTCCAGGGGTTACGGGTACTCGACTTCAGCCGGGTTCTCACCGGCCCGCACGCCACCCGAATGCTCTGCGACCTGGGCGCCGACGTCATCAAGCTCGAGCCGCCCGATGGCGACCTCACGCGCTTCACGAACCCGCGCGTCAATTCGCTGTCGACGTACTTCATTCAACAGAACGTAGGTAAGCGCAACATCAGCCTCGACCTGTCGAAACCGGAAGCGATCAATATTGTGCACGGGCTTGTCGAACACGTCGACGTCATCGTCGAAAATTTCCGACCCGGTGTGATGGAAAAGTTGGGCCTCGGATACGAGGCTCTCAGTCGTATCAACCCCCGCCTCATCTACGCATCAATCACCGGCTATGGCAACACCGGACCGTGGATCAGTCGTCGAGCCTACGCACCCGTCGTCGGCGCAGAATCGGGAATCACGAAATACCAAGGCGACGCGCGCGCTGGTGTCTATGCGAACGACCCATTCTCACACGCCGACGTCTACACCGCGATGGAAACCTGCACGGCGATTCTCGCCGCCGTCATCCAACGCCAGCGCACGGGTCGAGGTCAATGGATCGACATCGCAATGGCACAGACAATGCTCTACGCGAACGAACACGCCCACGATGATCTGTGGACCGAGCCAACTCCGCCGGAATGGATTCGCTCATTCCAACCGGCCAACTACCCGGTGCTCACGGCAGCCAATGGCGACATGGTCGTCGTCAGTGGCCATCCGGCTGAGCGCGGAACGTTCGACAACTTCATGAACGGGGCCGACCTCGGGCACTTGATTTCCGAACCCCGCTTCGCCAACGTGCCGAGCCGTCTCGAGCATCTCGAGGAAATCCAAGGGCTCCTCCGCGACTGGGCACTGACAATGCCCGACGCCGGTGCGATCGAAGATGCTCTTGCTCGCTTCAATCTGGCGTCGGGGAAAATTCGCTCGGCCCGGGAGCTTGCTGACACCCAGTGGGGCGCCGAGCGCAATGTCACGGTTCGGGTGAGTGATCGACGTGATGGCAC
>CAYFLC010000157.1:0-3754 GCA_964343885.1 uncultured Bifidobacterium sp. | reverse complement strand
ATTGCACAACCGTGCTCTCGCGCTCGCGTCCGACATCGCGAAGGGCGCGACGGTTGCAGCAGCGATGGTGAAGCAGGCAGTCGACACCGGATTGCAAATGCCGCTTGCAGGTGGACTCGCCAACGAAAAAGACCTCTTCGTCGACGTGTTCAAGACGAATGACAGTCAACGCGGCGTGAAGAGCTTCCTTGAAAATGGCCCGGGTAAAGCGGTCTTCGAAGGCAACTGACGACTGGGCAGGAATCGTCGGGCCCGCACTTGGGCTCGGGTTCGCCGTCTTCGCGTTCGGTCTGTCGTTTGGTGTCATGTGCATCGACGCAGGCGGCAGCGTGCCGAAAGCGATGGCCATGTCGTTGCTGGTCTTCACGGGTGCATCGCAGTTCTCCACCGTCAGCGTGATTGCCGCCGGCGGAAGTGCGGTCAGTGCGATAGCCGGGGCCTTGATCCTCGCGTCACGCAACGCGGTCTACGGAGTTGCGGTCGCGCCTTCACTGCGCGGTTCGTTGCCCTACAGGTTGTTCGCTGCGCAGTTCACGATCGACGAAACCACGGGAATGACACTGGCGCAGAACACACCCGAGCGCAGCCGGCGCGCGTTCTGGGTGACGGCAGCGAGCATCTACACGTTCTGGAACATCGCGACGCTGATCGGCGCACTGGCGGGCAGCAGCATCGACACGAAGAAGTACGGTCTCGACGTCGCGTTTGCGGCGGCTTTCGTCGCGATGCTCATGCCGTTGATCTCCACGCCGCGCGCCCGAAGGGTTGCCGTGGGCGGTGCACTCGTTTGTCTGATCGTCACACCCGTGGTGCCGATCGGTGCGGGCATCGTCATCGCCGCATTGGTGGCACTCGTGGGTCTGCGCACGCCACGCAGTGATGCAGGTGACCCGCCCATCGATACGGGCGGCCCCGCATGACGTGGACACTCATCATCGTTCTGTCGCTGGGTGCGTATGCGCTGAAGGCGACCGGTCTGGCCGCAGTGGGGGTGCGTGACTTTCCGTCCCGTGTGCGTCACGTCATCGCGTTGATTCCCGCCGCCGTTCTGGCGGCGCTCATCGTGAAGGACACGTTCACGTCGGGCCATGACGTGCAGATCGACGCGCGAGCGGTTGGTGTGGCGGTGGCATGCCTTGCCGTGTGGCGCAAGGTTCCGTTGTGGATCGTGATCGTGCTGTCGTGTGCAGCTACTGCACTAGCGCGCGCAGTTTCCTGAGGTTGCGACGCCAGATCGCCTTCATCACGAGGTTGCCGCCAACGACTTCGCCGAGGCGGCCACCGAGCCACCAGGGAAAGCGCAGTTCTTCGCTCCACGTGAAGCGACTGGCGGAACCGCCGTTGATTGCGTCGATGGTGAAACGCCCCGTCCCGGTGACGAGACCCGTGTGCTTCACGCCCATCACCGCAGCCGGCTGCCACTCGGTGATTTCCATGTGGTCAACCAACTTGAACGGCCCGACCTTGGTGTCGCAGAGGAACTTCGTGCCGATGCCCCGCGTCTGCTCGGAAGCGAAGCGAATTGCCACGGCGTCGGCCATCCAGTCGACGTGCCTTTCGATCGGCTCGACGATGTCCCAAACGCGCTGCGGCGAAGCCGGCAGGTCGATGGAAACGGTGATGCGCGACATCAGCGACCGTTGGCGCTGAGCAGTTCGAATGCGGCGTCTTCCGGCGGAACGATGTTGATGAGCACGCCGGTTCCCTTTTCGAAGCCCGCCGTGGTGGTGAGCTTCGGCCACAGGTGCACGTGCCAGTGGAACGTGCCGGCGTGGTGCGCGGGGGCCGTGTGGAACGCGAGGTTGTAGGCCACGTCGCCGAGGGTCTTGTTCAGCATGCGAATCGAGTCGCGTATGGCGAGGCCGATTTCGGTGAGCACGTCTTCCGCCGAGTCGGTGATGTGCGGATCGTGCGACGTGGGAATGAGCAGTAGCTCGTACGGACTGCCGCTCCAGTACGGGGTGACCACGAGACTGTGTTCCGTTTCCAGGACGACGCGTTTGTTGTCGACACGCTCGGTGTCGATCGTCGCGCACAGGATGCAGCCACCCTTGAAGCGTTCGAAGGCGCGCTCTTCTTCGAGGATTTCGCCCGGTACGAAAGGAAGGCCGAGGATTTGGCCGTGCGGATGTGACAGCGATGCGCCGGCCTCGCGACCGTGGTTGATGAACGCCTGTGTGTAGCGAACATTCGGCGTGCGTGAGTGCTCTTCGAAACGGCGTCGCAGCGCACGCATGACATCGCGAATCACCTGGTCGGTGAACGTGCCGACTCCGGACGTGTGGTCGGGGGTGATGACGAACACTTCGTGAATGCCACTGGCGTCGGCCATGGTGTGCACGGGGCCGAGGTTGCGGACGGTCAGATTTCCGTCGCCCTCGAAGGCGGGGTAGAGGTTCGGAACGACTCGCAAGGTCCAGCGGCCCTCGCTGTCGACCTGCTCGAGTGCGGGCGGTGTGGCTTCTTCGTTGCCCGGGCAGAACGGGCACGGGCGACCCGCGTCGGCCTCGACCTGAGTGACGCGCGGGGCAAAGTCGGTGGGTCGCTTGGCGCGGTCGGCCACGAGCGTGACCCAACGACCGGTGAGGGGATTCAGGCGCAACTGACTCATGTACCCGCAAGCCTACGACGCATCACGCACACTTGCCGAACACTGGCGTCACGAATTGGCGTGCGAGAGAAGTCCTCCCAGCGATCGGTGCACACAAGGCCTGCTGTAGCCGCCATTTCTTCGACCATCCGCGGTGTCGCCCAGCGAATGTTCCAGGAACGGGCATGGCCCGCATCGTCGGTGAAACTGCCCGAAGCGGTGAAGTCGTGCGGGTCGATACGACTCGTGCTCGTCACCACGGATCCGTCGCGCCGGGTTCGTGTCTCGGTCATCTCGGCGGGCGCAGCGTCGGAAGAATGATCGCGGAACACCGCGAATTCGAGAACCACGGCACCGCCCGGAGTCAGTGCCGATGCCGCATTGGCAAGACAGGCTTGTTGGGCTTCGTGTGTGGGCAGATTGAAAAAGGTGTTGAACGTGCAGAACACGACGCTGAACGGGCCGAAGTCGAACGAAGTCGTCATGTCGCCATGAACCACGACGCTGCGTTCGCGGGCACGGTCGTTGTTCTGCAACTTGGCTCGCCATGAATCGAGCATCTCGACCGACGCATCCACGCCGACAATCCGCGCCCTGCCCGCGAGACGTTCGGCGACCGGAACCGCGATGCGTCCGGTGCCAACACCAAGTTCCAACAGGTTGCCTCCGCCTGCGAGCCGCACAAGCGTGTCGACCGTCGACGGCACGTCGGTGACGTCTTCGTACCACGCGTCGTACACGTCGGCGAACGCCGCACCGTATGCGCCCGGATCGGTGTCCATCGCCTCAAAGGTAGATTGACGGTATGCAGGGCGGCTACATCTATCTCGATCACGCCGCCACAACACCGATGCGTCCCGAGGCCGTCGAAGCTATGCGTCCGTACCTCGTCGACCAGTTCGCCAATCCGTCGGGTTCGCATCGTTTTGCGCGCGAAGCGCGGCGCGTCATCGACGAAGCGCGCGATGCGGTTGCCGGCGTGTTGAAGTGCAAGCCCGGTGAGGTTGTTTTCACCGGCGGCGGAACCGAAGGCGACAACGCCGCAATCCTCGGTGCCGTCCGTTGGATGCAGTCGCACGGTGGAACTGCCCGGGCGGTGTGCAGTGCGGCCGAGCACCACGCGGTACTCCACTGTGTCGAACACGTCGACGGAGTCGTCGTCGG
>CAYFLC010000156.1:2132-3769 GCA_964343885.1 uncultured Bifidobacterium sp. | reverse complement strand
GAACGAAAGTCGCGGTCGTCGACCCGGTGTTCCGCGATTTCGGTGGCATCACGATGCGGCGAATCGCCACCCTTGACTTGGGTAACGACGCAGTCGCGGGGCCGTACACCATTCGCCATGTCAATCGTGGGGCAACCTTCTTCTGGGATGCAGGCGCGAAAGTGTTCGAGCTTGTCGACTCATCGGGCGTGGCCTACGTGATGCAGGCGATGTGTGTTGGTGTCGATGCGACGCTCTCCATCGACGGCCTCGACTCGTTGGGTTCGCGTTTGTCGTTGCCGGCGGGATGGACGTATCGCGTGCGCATCCTCGACGAAGAACTCGTCGTCGACACGACCGAGCAACTAGCCGTGGTTGTGCAAGACGAACTCGAGAACACGTACACGCTGCCATGAACGAGTTCAAAGGTGTCGTACGGCGAATCGAAGATTGTGAAACCGAGGCATGGACCGATCCAACGCAAGGTCTTGTCGAATGGTGGACGCTGTTCAGCGCCGACCGCACGCCGACGGGTGAGTTGACCGTCGGCATCGCCGACATTCCCGTTGGTGCCCCACGTCCGGCACGCGGCCACAGCCACCGGCAGGCCGAGTTGTACTACTTCATCTCGGGAAGCGGCGAGGTCGTTGTCGATGGCGTGTCGCGACCTGTCATAGCGGGTGATGCGGTGATGATCCCCGGCGGGGTCGAACACATGGCGGTGAACACCGGAAACGAACCGTTGCGGTTGTTGTACGTGTTCGCCGCAGATTCCTTCTCAGACATCGTTTACGAATTCCCTGGCCGCTGACCAGCCGGTCATCGAGGCGATCTCGAAGACCATGATGCGGGCGAAGGGTTTGTCTGCGTACTGGGGGTAACGCGAAGCGAGCGCATCGGCGAGGCGGGACGTGGCGTCAGGATCCGGATTCTTGACTGCGGTGAGGTGAACGCGCACCCACCAGAGATTCGACCAGTCGTCGCGGTTCCAGTGATCGACGAGGAGGGTCGCCCGCGGATCGGCAGCCGCATTCGCCTCGCGCTGCAGGTTGGTCGAGAGCTTCGGTTTGACAGTGTCGATGGGAATACCGAGGAGATTTCCCTCGACTGCGTAGACAACGGGAACCGAGTCGATTCCGCGAACGGTATGCAGAGTGCTGAGAACCCCGTGGTCGTGGGCGACGAGTCGCTGCCGCGCATCGTCAGGCGTCAATCGCATGACTGTCGGTTTTCGGACTTACGGAACGGCTCATCTTCGGCTAATATATCACGCGTGATATATCTGCAGGTTCCGGTCTCATGAATCTCGCCGTTTGGGTCGAGCGCAATGCCCGCCAGTTTCCGGCATTTCCCGCGGTTGCCGATGGTGAGAACGTCCACGCCACATGGCGTGGGTTTGCCGACACGGTGGCGCGAGTGGCCGGCGGCCTTGTTTCGACGTTCGGGTTGAACCCGGGCGACCGCGTGGCGGTCGTCATGCGCAACCGTCCCGAATATCTCGAGGCGATGTTCGCCACATGGCATGCCGGTTGCGTGATCGTTCCCGTGAACGCGCGGCTGCATCGCGAAGAAATTGCTTACATCCTCGAACACAGCGGTGCGACGGTCGTTGTCTGCGACGACGATCATGCGGAAGATGTCGAGTCACTGGTTGGAGT
>CAYFLC010000156.1:0-2122 GCA_964343885.1 uncultured Bifidobacterium sp. | reverse complement strand
TTCGACCCGGCGTGGCTTTTTTACACCAGCGGAACAACCGGTCGACCGAAGGGTGCGACTCTCACAAACCGCAATCTCATGACCATGTCGCTCAGCTATTACGCCGACATCGACCAGGTTTCGGTGAACGATGCGGTGCTGCATGCTGCGCCGCTTTCGCACGGGTCCGGTCTTTACGGATTGCCACATGTGGCGCGCGGTGCGGTCAGTGTGATTCCACATTCGGGCGGCGTCGACGGCGAGGAAATTGCTTCATTGCTGGCTGCCTGGTCCGGGGTTTCTTTCTTTGCGGCGCCAACGATGGTGAAACGTTTGGCGGGCGATCCAGCAATCACTGGCGCCGACCTTTCCGGATTGAAAACGATCATCTATGGCGGTGCGCCGATGTATCTGGCAGATCTTGAGGATGCACTCGCGGTGTTCGGCCCGAAACTTGCACAGATTTACGGGCAGGGCGAAACACCGATGACGATCACGGCATTGTCGAAACAGCAGCACGCTGAATCTTGGTGTCCACATTGGCGTGACCACATGCAGAGTGTCGGCACGCCGCGTACCGATGTCGAGGTTCGAGTTGTCGATGATGAGGACAATGAATTGCCGGTCGGCGAAATCGGCGAAATTGTCGTGCGCGGCGATGTTGTAATGGTCGGTTACTGGAATCAGCCGGAAGCATCGGCCGAGACGTTGCGCAACGGTTGGCTGCATACCGGCGACATGGGAAGTTTCGACGACGACGGCTATCTCACTTTGCGCGATCGTTCGAAGGATTTGATCATCAGCGGTGGAATGAACATCTATCCGCGCGAGGTCGAAGAAGTTCTGCTCTTGCATCCTGGCGTTCGGGCGGTGTCGGTCGTTGGTAAGCCCGATGCGGAATGGGGCGAATCAGTCGTCGCATTCGTCGTGACCGAGGGCGATTCGGGCGCTATCGGTTCGGCCGAGCTAGACGCGCTGTGCCTCGAGCGGATTGCTCGCTACAAGAGGCCGAAGGAATATCGATTCGTCGATTCGCTTCCGACCAACAACTACGGCAAGGTCGTCAAGCGGGAACTGCGCGAGAGATTGGCGACCGAGGTCTAACGGCTGATCTTCTGCTCACTCGTCGTTCATGCACGTGATCAGGTCGTGAAGACGTGAGCGCAATTCAACGACATCGTCCGATTCGAGTGCAGTACGACAACGCACTTGCTCTTGCACGTCAGCGGCTTTTGATTCGAGCGCTTTTCCGGCGGCGGTGAGGGCAACCTGCACGGCGCGGCCGTCGGACTCGTCGCGAATGCGTTCCACGAGGCCGGCTTCTTCCAGGCGGTCGATGATGGGGGAGACGGCGTGAGTGGCGAGCAGCAGGTCATCGGCAATTTCACCGAGGCGTCGTGCGTCGTGCTCCCACAGCACCAAGAGAACGAGGTACTGCGGGTAGGTCAGTCCGAGCTCGTTCAGGAGTGGGCGATACGTGCGCGTGACGGCGTTGGTTGCCGCGTACAGAGCGAAACACAGTTGGTCGGCCAGCCGGCCCGCCGTGACGGGTGCCTGGTCGTTAGCAGAAGATTTTTTACCCACTTGCTTATTTCTATCACGCATGACACAATGAATATATCACGCGTGATATATCACGCCCTACTCACGGGGGATCCCAATGAAACTTGCGTTGTACCTACCCAACTTCCGCGATCAGGTCTCGGTGACCGAACTCGAAGACCTCACCAACTTGGCCGAGGAACTTGACTTCGATTCGATCTGGACACTCGACCGCATCGTGGTGCCCGAAGCGTCCGATCGCGGCGAGATGACCTATCCGTTCGGAATGATGGAGCAGTTCCCGCTGCAGATGCCGGTGTCATCGCGCGGCCAGTGGCTCCATGGCATGCCGCTGATTCCGTGGCTCGCAGCAAAGACGAAGAAGGTGCGCATCGGCATGAGCATCATCGACACGCCCTACCGGTCGCCCGGTGTTCTTGCCGGTGAAATCGCCACCGTCGACCACTTGTCGAACGGTCGCATCAACGTCGGTGTCGGCTCGGGCTGGATGCCCGAAGAATTCGCCGCTGCCAGCGCGTCGCACATTTATCCGAAGCGCCACAAGCACGTGCGAGAGACGATCGAAATCATGCAGGGCATC
>CAYFLC010000155.1:0-3830 GCA_964343885.1 uncultured Bifidobacterium sp. | reverse complement strand
TGGCGATGAGGATTTTCTTGAGCACGAGTGACAATGTTGGTGCGATGGACGGGGTCAATGCGAACTGGCTAGGGGAGGGTCCCGAAAAATGGGGGTCGAGGCACGGCCACTGGCGGGTCTCTATGGTGCCGGAAACGGGTTCGACGAACGCTGATCTCCTTGCGGTTATTGGGTTTCAAGCCCCTGACAGGGTGGTGCTCCGAACCGATCACCAGACGGCCGGACGCGGTCGGCTGGGGCGGTCGTGGGAGGCTCCTCCGGGCTCGAATCTCCTCGTCTCGATTCTGCGCCGGTCCGTGACCGGGCCTGCGCATCGGATGACGCAGTTGCTCGGCACGGCATGCGCCCTTGTCCTTCGCGATGACTACGGCGTCGACACCGCACTGAAGTGGCCGAATGACGTGGTTGTGATTTCCTCCGACGGAGACCTGAAGATCGCGGGAATTCTTGCGCAAGCCTCCACCGAGTACGCAGCGAGCGGAGTCGATGTCGTCATCGGCATGGGCGTGAACGTTGCGTGGGCACCACCACCCGAAGTTGCCCCGGCAACAAGTGTGTTGAAGTCGCAGCGCAACGGTGCACCTACACCTGCGCCACACGAATTGCTGTTGCGAATTCTCGACAAGTTCGATGAACTCGAAGTGATGAACATCGACGAAGCGTTTGCGACGTACAAGAGTCTGCTGTCGACCCTCGGGCGACAAGTGCGGTGTGAAATGCCGGACGGAAGTCATGTCATGGGACGCGCCGTCGACGTGGAAACCGATGGACGTCTGCAGGTCATCGACGACTGTGCCCTGACGCATCGCATTGATGCGGGCGATGTGGTTCATCTCCGCCGAACCGACTAGCGACTACGTTGGATGAACGTGAAGTCCGTCCGCTTTGTCGTTGCCGGCGCAATCGCCGCTGTCATCGCACTGGCGGGCAGTACGGGCCTCGTGTCGGGTGCGAAGAGCCAGATGAAAGACGTGAAGCGGAACGCCGACGTCGTGTCCGATCTGGTTGCCGCCGGACCGGATTTCGAGAACTACTTGCTTGTTGGGTCCGACAGTCGCGAGGGGATCGATCCCACCGCATCCGACTTCGATGTCATCGGCTCGGCTCAAGATGTCGGTGGCCAGCGCAGCGACACCATCATGGTGATGCATTTCGACAAGCGTTTGGGAACACTCGCCATCACGTCGTTTCCGCGCGATCTCTGGGTGACCATCGGCAACGGCGACAAGCACAACAAAATCAACTCGGCCTACAACCTCGGCGCGGGAATGCTCGCACGCACGGTTACGGCCAACTTCGGCATTCCGATCAACCACTACCTCGAGATCAATTTCCAGGGTTTCAAGGACCTCGTCGATGCGATCGATGGTGTCACGTTGTGTGCAGCGCATGAAGCGCGCGACCGACACATCGGTCTGAACGTGTGGAAGGGTTGCCACAAGCTCAGGGGAATCGGGGCATTGCGCTATGCGCGCAGTCGTCATTACGAAGAGAAGATCAACGGCAAGTGGCAACTCGAAGGCACGGGCGACATCGGACGCTCGGCACGTCAGCGTGCCTTCATCACCCTGATGTTGAAGCAGGCAGTGAAATATGCGGCTGCGAACCCATTCAAGGCCGGTGAGATCATTCACGCCATCACGTCGACCATCACGGTCGACTCGAACCTCGACATGCCGTCGTTCCTCAAGCAAATGAAGCCGGCGGTCGACGGGCAAATCGCAAACTTTGGTCTCGACGTCTATCAGGACACCGAGGGTGGTTACGCGGTGGTGAAACTGGGCGGCAACTCGAAGGCGGTGCTCGACTACTTCGCCGGCATCGCACCTGCGCTAGCGCCGACGGCCGGCAGCGTGGGTTGACCTAGCGGCTGTTCGCCAGCGCTCGGGCGAATTCAGCCGCACTGATCGGCTCGCCGATGCGGTTGCCCTGCAGGTAATCACACCCGAGAACCCGCAGGCGTTTTGTTTGTTCTTCGGACGACACCCACTCGGCGATGACGGTCATGTCGAGAGAATGTGCGAGTTGGATGATCGAGCGCACGATCGGGTCGTCGTAACCCTGCCGACCGATGTCGCGGACCAACGAGCCATCGAGTTTCAGGGTGTCGGCAGGGAAGTTGCGCAGCGACGACAGCGACGAAAAGCCACTTCCGAAGTCGTCGATCGCGATGCGGATTCCCGCACGATTCAGCGCATTGATGCTGCGGGTGATGCCGGGGTTGTCGTCGAGCATGGTCTTCTCGGCGAACTCGAACACGATCTGCGCGGCGTCGAGGCGGGAGTCGCGGAGGGCGGTGAGGGTGCGGTCGACGAACGTTGCATCGGTGAGTTGTTTGGGTGAGATGTTCGCGTGCAGGGCGAACGATTTGTCGACAAGGCCTTCGTCGATCCATGCGCGCAGGTCGGCACACGCGCGGCTGATGACGAAATCGCCGAGTGGGCCGATCATTCCCGACTCCTCGGCCACTGGGATGAAGGCAGGTGGGGTGAGTTCTCCGCGCTGCGGGTGGTCCCAGCGGAGGAAGGCTTCGACGGCCGCGCGACGTCCGGTGTGAGCCGAGACGATGGGCTGGTACACGAGCCGCATTTGTCCGGCCGCGAGCGAGCGTTCGAGCGCGTTGGTGAGCGCGACACGTTCCCGGGCCTCGGCGCGCATTGCTTCGCTGTACATCTCGGCGCGTCCGCGTCCGCGCTGTTTTGCCCTGTACATCGCGGTGTCAGCGTTGTTCAGCAGAATTTGCGCCGCGTCGGCCGGTGCGTGCGCTGCGAGCAGCTCGGCGGTCGACATAGCGATTCCGATGCTGGCACTGGTGAAGATTTCGGTTCCCTGCAGAACCATTTGGCCGGTGACGGCCTGGAGAATTCGGTTGGCAATGTCGATTGCGATGTGTTCGTCGGTGACTCCGTCGCAGAGCACCACGAACTCGTCGCCGCCGTTGCGCGCCACCGTGTCGGATGGCCGTGTCGCATTGACAATGCGCTTCGCGATGTTGGAGATCAGAACATCGCCGACGTCGTGGCCCATCGTGTCGTTGACGATCTTCAGGCGGTCGAGGTCGACGAACATGACGGCGCTTCCCGAGCCGAGCGTGCGGTTCTTCTCGAGAGCTTCAGCGAGGCGGCGCAAGAAGAGAACACGGTTCGGCAGGCCTGTTCTCGCGTCGTGCGTTGCCTGTCGAGCGAGCTCGTCGTGCAACTGTTTCGTTTCGGTGATGTCGCGGGCGATCGCGCTGAAGTGCTGCACCACACCGGCCGCGTCGCGAACGACCTGCAAGGTGAGTGACAGCGTGCGAGCAATGCCATCGGGGCTACGGAAACCCACCTCGCCCACCCACCGATTGTCGGCCGGCGAGGTGAACTGCGACGTTGCGTTGAGCACCTCGCGGGGAACCTGATCGCGAATGGCGCGCAGGAAGGTGTCGGCAACGGCATCGTCATCGGGTGACGTGTCGCTGACTCCGACCAGTTGCTTGGCTCCGTCGTTGCAGAACAGCAGATGGCCGCTGCGGTCGAAGACGAGCACGGCGTCGGCGCTGACATCGAGCAGGCCGACGAGCTGTTCTGACAGCGTGCGGCGGGTCACCACGTCGGTGTGATCAGTCGCGGTTCCGACATAGCCATTCAGCGCACCCGATGCGTCGCGTACCGGTTCCATGTGCAACGAGATCCAGCGTTGCTCGCCGTCGGCCGACATCAATCGGAACTCGTGCGAGAACGCGGTGCCGAGTGTCCGAGATTGTTCCCACGCGACCTCGGCTGCAGCCCGTTCCGCCGGTGCCGCGTTCACCCACGGTGCCGATCCGACCACGACGGGTGCTCCACCGAGTA
>CAYFLC010000154.1:0-3844 GCA_964343885.1 uncultured Bifidobacterium sp. | reverse complement strand
GAGCACGTGGTACGTGACGTACGGGGCGATCGGCGAATAGCCGAAGAAGTGCAGTTCGTTTGTTTCCGGACACAACTTCGGGTGCGCGGTGAACGCGGTCTGCAATTTTCCGCCAAAGTCTTCGCAACCCATCGTTTCGAGTTCGGGTGAAAGTTCCCATGGGAAGTGTCCTTCCTCGAGAGCCCAGATGCGCCCGGCGTGCGCGAGCACGTGCGTGTTCGCGGCGCTGGCCGTCGGGTCGAACATGCACTCGGCGTCCATTGCCTCGAGACCCTTTTCGTACTTCGGCGTGCGCACGTAGCGATTGCGGTACCACTTGGCTTGACCGCCTTCTAGGCGAACGCCGTGGATCATTCCGTCACCGAAGAACCAATGCTCGGTTTCACCCTTCTTCGGGTTCGAACCGTTGCGCAGATACATCCCGTTCAGACTCTTCGGAATCGAGCCCGTGACCCGCAAGTTCGTGTCGGTCACCTCGTTTGATACGGGTGCGTAATTACCCCGCAGGAACCAGGGTTTGCGGCCATCGGTCGCGCGGTCGTTCAGTGTGTCGGTCATGTTTACCCCCGCGAAGATTGTGACCCATTCCCAACGCCCCCGCAACACGTAACCTTTTCTTCATGACACGGGCAAAACTGTCGATCCTCGATCTGGCATCGATCGGCGATGGCGAATCCATCGGCGAATCACTGGCCGGCTGCGTCGAGGTCGCACAGGCCGCAGAAAGACTGGGCTACGCGCGCGTGTGGTACGCCGAGCACCACAACTCCGAGTTCATTGCTTCGTCCTCGCCCGCAGTGCTGATCGCACACGTCGCTGCTCACACGAAGTCGATTCGGCTCGGCGCCGGTGGCGTGATGCTGCCCAACCACTCACCCCTCGTCATCGCCGAGCAGTACGGCACCCTTGCCTCGCTTCACCCGGGTCGCATCGACCTGGGTCTTGGTCGTGCCCCCGGCACCGACCAAACGACATTCATGGCGATGCGCCGCGACCCGCGGTCGTCGGAGCGATTCCCCCAGGACGTGATGGAGCTTCAAGCGTTCCTCGGAGACCAATCGAAAGTTACGAACGTCGTGGCCACTCCCGGTCGCGGCACGAACGTTCCGCTCTACATTCTCGGTTCGTCACTCTTCGGTGCGCAGCTGGCCGCCGCGCTCGGACTTCCCTTCGCTTTTGCTTCCCACTTTGCACCCGATTCGCTGTACCAGGCGATCGACATCTACCGCTCGCAATTCACCCCGTCAGCGCAACTCGACGAGCCGTATCTCATCGTTGGCCACAGCGTGATCGCCTCTGACTCGAGCGACGATGCCCAGCGACAGTTCCAGCGTCGTCGTCGTACGTTTGCAAAGGCTTTGTTCAGCGCGCCGGGAAACCGCATGACCGACGACGAAGCCGAGGCCCTGCTCTCGTCGCCGCGCGGTGCGTACCTGAACCACGTGTTCACGTATTCAGCGGTTGGCACGGCAGAGGAATGCGCTGCGAAGTTGGCGCGCTTCCAAGAGAGCACCGGAGCAAACGAAATCATCACCGCCCACCACGCCGACAAAACGTCGTCACGTGTGCGCTCGATCGAACTTCTGGCGGGGGCATGGAATGCGTCAGTCGCGAGATTTGGCCAAGCCGAGTCGTTGACACCTGCTCGATAGCGCACCGAGTCGGTTCTCCGACACGTGATCGGGCAGTATGTCCGCCATGGGGAAACTTCCGACGATCGCCGTCTGCTACCTCGCAGGCGTTGACAGTACGCAGCTCGAAGAGCGCCGGGGGCCATCGCGTATCAGTGATGCGCTTCCCGACCACCCGATTCTCGACATGCGCGGCCGCACCCCTGCCGACCTGTCAGTCGACGAGCGGGAACGCCTCGCCGATGTCGAGATTGCATTCATCCTCGATATGCCCGACTACGTATTTGATGCGTTCCCGAATCTCAAGTGGATGCACTCACTGATGACCGGGCACGACCACATACCCCTCGACGAACTCCGCAAGCGCGGTATCCGACTGACGAACGGTGCGGGAACGGCCGCGACCGAGATCGCGGAATTCGTGATTGCACGTGTCCTCGAGCATTGGAAGCGATTGCCTTTGATGGCCCAGCAGCAAGCAGAACACAAGTGGTGGCCGGCGTTCGGCCGACCCTTGTCGGAATCGAACGTGGTGCTGGTCGGCTACGGCCCGATCAACCAGGAAGTTGCACGGCTTCTCGCTCCCTTCAACGTGAACGTCACCGCGGTGCGCCGTACCGCGGCTGCAACGTCACCTGGGGCGCAACGAACTTTCGCGTTCGACGACATGAACACGCCCCTTGCCGAGGCCGACATCGTGGTAGCTGCCGTTCCCTCGAATGCCGATACGACGGGAATGTTCGATGCCGCTCGCTTTGCTGCGATGAAACCCGGATGCTTCTTCGTGAACGTCGGACGCGGAACTGCAGTTGTCGAACCCGACCTCATGGCGGCACTCGCATCCGATCACCTCGGCGGTGCAGCTGTCGATGTGACATCGGAGGAACCGCTCCCCGCCGACAATCCGCTGTGGGATTCAACCGTGCGCATTTCGCCGCACAGTTCGGCCACGCTCGTCAACACGATGCGTCGCGTACACGAACTGTTTGTGCGCAACGTCGCGCGCTACCAACGCGGCGAAACACTCGAAAACGAAGTCGAGATTTAGGCGGTTGCACCGCCATCGTTATCTGCTCAGGCGGTTGCACCGCCATCGACTACCAGCGTCTGACCGGTGACGAAGGCAGCGAGTTCCGATACGAGGAACAATGTTGCGCGAGCGATGTGGTCGGGCTGGCCGGCGATGCGCAACGGGTTCGCCGCGATGGCTGCGTCGATGTCGAGGCCGCCCTTCTTCAGCGGAGCCATCTGCTCTTGCACGCCGGGGGTGTCGATGATGCCGGGGGCGATCGCATTGACACGGATGCCCTTCGGGCCGAGTTCATTGGCGAAAGCGCGGGTGAGGGCGATGACTGCACCCTTCGATGCCGAGTAGGCGGTGATGTTGGCGCCACCGCGCACGCCGGCGATCGAGGCCAAATTCACGATTGCCCCGCCCTTTTTCATGTGGCGCGCCGCTTCGCGCGCTGCGCTGTACTGCGCACGCACGTTCACTTCGAGCATCTTCGTCACGAAAGCGTCGGTGACGTTTTCGATCGGGCCGGTGGTGGGATATATGCCGGCGTTGTTCACGAGAATGTCGAGGTTTCCACCGTCGGCCGCGGCCGCGACCGCGTCGTTCAATTGGTCGGCGTTCGTGATGTCACAAACAACGAAAGAACCGCCGATCGCCTTCGCCGTGTCCGCACCCGCCGGATCGAGATCGGCAACGGTGACACGCGCGCCTGCTGCCGCCAACCGTTCGGCGATGGCCCTACCGATGCCCTTCGCGCCACCAGTGACGAGCGCTTGCTTTCCCGAGAGGTCGATGAGTGAAGAGTTGTCGGTTGTTGTCCCCATGCGGTCACGTTAGCCACGACACCGAGGACGCTCGGACTCGGAGAGCGCGTGAGATCCTTCGTTAGTGTCGGTTCATGGGGATCAATTTCGACGACGTGGCTTTCAGCCTTCTTTCCGAAGAATTCCAGGCCGATCCCCCGGCGATGTTTGCCGAGCTGCGTTCACAATGCCCTGTTCACCACACAGCGGAACCTGCTCCGCACTTCAGCCTCTCGCGCGAGGTTGACGTTGCCGGCGCGTTGCGCGATGACGAAACATGGTCGTCGAAATTTGGCCCTGGTCTCGCGTTCGGCGAAGTGGGCGCAGGCGTTCTGGTTTCAAGCGATCCGCCCAGACACACCGACGAACGACTGGCGATTTCGCGTATTTTCAAA
>CAYFLC010000153.1:0-3850 GCA_964343885.1 uncultured Bifidobacterium sp. | reverse complement strand
ACGATGACGATGCGCTCGCGAAATGTGCGCTCGATGAGCGTTTGACCAAGTGCCTCCTGGTACGGATTGCTCACGCACTCACCGAAACGCTGGCGATGAAGACGGACGGGCCGATCAACGTGGCCTTTCGTGTCGCCTCGTCAATGCGAACCCGGGCGTCGCCACCATCCATGTGCACCAGCACTTCGGTCACCGAACGCGCAACGAGGCCCCACTTCTTGGCTGCATAGGCGCTTGCGCAAGCCCCTGACCCGCACGCCAAGGTGATTCCGGCTCCGCGCTCGTGCACCCGCATGGTGACCGCATCATGCTCGGGGCCCGGCTCGACGATCTCGAGATTCACGTGCGGCACCTTCTCGCCGAGCTCTTGCAGCGGAACCGCGTTCACGTCTTCGACGGCAACCACGGAATGGGGATTACCGAGCGACACATGAGCGACCGGACGATCGGGCTGGCAGCCGAGCACCTCCCAGTTGGCTGGCACCGGCAGATCAGAGACTTCTCCCATCGCGACGC
Organism: uncultured Bifidobacterium sp.; assembly: GCA_964343885.1. Classification (GTDB taxonomy): domain Bacteria; phylum Actinomycetota; class Acidimicrobiia; order Acidimicrobiales; family Ilumatobacteraceae; genus F1-20-MAGs119. Next base: position 3,334 of record CAYFLC010000153.1, on the reverse strand, counting down.
TGGCCTGAATGGTGCCGTTCCGGTCGTCGGCGACTACTTCAACGTGACGCAAACCCGCATCGGTGACAACTTCGTACGTCACGCCCATCGGCGCACCGTCGGCGGTGTGGGCTGCTTGCACGAGGCACCTGATGCCGTTGCCGCTGATTTCGGCCGAACTGCCATCAGCGTTGTACAACTTCATCGCAAGGTGGCGCTCGCCATGGTTCTCGAGAATCAACAACCCGTCGGCGCCGATTCCGAACCGACGGTCACACCAACGCCGAGCCAAATCGGGCCAGGGGCCTGACGGCCGCCCTTGGGCGAGGTCGTACACAAGGAAGTCGTTGCCGAGAGCCTGGTGTTTCGTGAGCCTTACCTGCACGTCGTCACCCTATTCCGACAGCGCGGCCGACACCGCAGTACTTACGGATGCGAACGTGTCGTTGGTGACGTCGACCCAGGTGATGCGCGGATCACGGCGGTACCAACGTTCCTGGCGCACCGCGAATTGCACCGTACGAAGAACCACCTCGTTGCGAGCTTCCTCGAGGCTCGCTCGACCCGCAATGTGATCGATCATTTCTTTGTAGCCGAGCGCCTGTGTGGCGGTTCGCGACATCGTCAGTGATTCCCCCATGAGGCTTCTCACCTCGTCGACCAGCCCGTCGGCAATCATCTGGTCGACACGGAGGGCAATTCGCTCGGCGAGATCGGAACGCGCCCAACGAATACCGATTTGAACCACCCCGTTGTCGGGGAACGTCGCGGTGCCCGGTCCGGCATCGCTGAAGCGCTCGCCGCTACCGAGACAGACCTCGAGAGCACGGATGATGCGGCGACGGTTGTTCGGTTCGGTGCGTGATGCCGCAACCGGGTCGAGTTCGGTCAACCGTGCGAACAGATGCAACGTGTCGGGGTTCGCCTCGAGTTCGGCACGGATTTCGGGCCATTCGCCCGGAAAGACGAGTTCGTCGATCAACGCCGTGAGGTAGAGGCCCGTGCCGCCAACGATGAGCGCACGATGCCCGCGTTGATGGATTTCATCGAGTGCGGTGTTCGCGGACATTTGGAACTGCGTTGCGGTGAAACGTTCGGACGGCTCGACAAGGTCGAGACAGTGATGCGTGACCCGCCTTTGATCTTCGAGCGTCGGCTTGGCGGTGCCAATGTTCATGCGGCGATACACCTGCATTGCATCGACAGCAACGATGTCGATACCTCCCAGACTTTCTGCGACTTCCATCGCCACAGCCGACTTGCCGGATGCAGTGGGCCCGAGAACAACAACGCGCGGTGGTGTGTCGGCCTGACGCATTGTTACAGCGCAGCCACCGACAGGCGAACCTTGTGGGTGGGAGCAGCGGTGACCTCGCGCAGTTCTCCGCGAAGAAAGTGGCGCGCGGCCGATGTGACCAGAACATTCGCGTAGCTGCCGATGCGAATTGGTTCTGCTGATGGGAAGTGCAGCAGCTTGTTCTGGCGCGTGCGACCGGTCATCACGCCCTCATTGCGCTTGCTGATGCCCTCAACGATGACTTCTTCGATACGTCCGACGCGATCTTGGTGCTTGATTTCGGCGCTGTGCTCTAGCACGACTCGCAAGCGCTCGAACCGGTCGTTCACCACTTTGGGGTCGACGAATCTTTCCGTCATGTCGGCTGCCTCCGTGCCGGGTCGTGGCGAGAACTCGAATTCGTATGCCGAGTCGAAACATGCTTCGGCTGCGACTTCCATGGTGCGCTCGAAGTCGGCGTCTGTTTCGCCGGGAAAGCCAACGATGATGTCGCTTGTCACTGCGAGATCAGGGACGACGCGACGAGCTTCGACGAGCTTCTCGAGATAGCGCTCGGCGGTGTATCCACGATGCATGGCGGCAAGAACCGCGTCACTACCCGACTGCAACGGGTAGTGCAGGTGTTCACACACGCTGGGCGTATTTGCCATCGCAGCGAAAGTCTCGGGTCGCATGTCTTTCGGGTGCGGACTGGTGAAGCGCACCCGGCGTATCCCGTCGACGCCTCCGACCGCTTCCAGCAGTTCGGCAAACATGGGGCGCAGTTTCACGTCGTCGCCACTGCGGCGGGCGTCAATCGCCAGGTCGCGACCGTAGGAATTCACGTTCTGGCCGAGCAGGGTCACCTCGGTGACGCCCTGAGACGCGAGCATGGCAACTTCGTCGACGATTTCTGCAAACGGACGCGACAGTTCGCGACCGCGCACCGCGGGCACGATGCAAAACGCGCAACTGTTGTCGCAACCGATCTGAATGGTCACCCAGGCGTTGAACGAGGTCTCGCGCTTCGCCGGCAAGGCGCTCGGAAACATTGCGTGGTCGTCGACCACGGCTTCATCGAGAATTTCGACGATCGGACCGTTCTCGCGTGAGTGCTTCAGCAGGTCAACCGTGCGATGAACGTTGTGGGTTCCCATCACGACGTCGACCCATCCGGCCTTCTGCAGGACGATGTCCTTGTCCTTCTGCGATAGGCAACCCGAGACAACGATCTGGCGGCCGGGTGCCTCGTTCTTCCAGGTTTTCAACCAACCCAACTGGCCGTACAGACGCATGTCGGCGTTCTCGCGAATGCAGCAAGTATTGACCACGATGACATCGGCCTCGTCGTCGTTGGCGGCCTGCGTGTAGCCGTCGGCCTCGAGCAGCCCGGCGATGCGCTCGGAGTCGTGCTCGTTCATTTGGCAGCCATGCGTGCGCACCACGTACTTACCTGTCACGTTCATTGAGGCTACAGACGAAGGTCGTCGGGGCTTCCCACATAGCCGACAGCCCGGGCCAATTGGACCCGGGCTGCGTGGTTCCGTCTCGGACAGTGGCATGCCGAGCGGAGAACGTGTCGACTGAGATCAGTCGATTTCGATGGGCTTGTCGTCGGCCTCGGTGAACTCGACTTCGCCGTTGAGACCCGCCTGCGTGCGGATCTTCTCGGAGATCTCGACCATGACCTCGGGGTTTTCCATGAGGTAGGTCTTCGCGTTCTCGCGGCCCTGGCCGAGCTGTTCGCCTTCGTATGTGAACCAAGCACCCGACTTCTTGGCGATACCCAATTCGACTGCGAGGTCGAGTGTTGCGCCTTCGCGGCTGATGCCCTTGCCATACATGATGTCGAATTCGGCCTGACGGAACGGAGGCGACACCTTGTTCTTCACAACCTTCACGCGCGTGCGGTTACCCACGACTTCGGCACCATCTTTGATGGATTCGATACGACGAATGTCGAGACGCACCGACGAGTAGAACTTCAATGCACGGCCACCGGGCGTGGTTTCTGGCGAACCGAACATGACGCCGATCTTCTCGCGCAGCTGGTTGATGAAGATGGCGATGGTGTTGGTC